>NZ_FNKQ01000003.1:0-300000 GCF_900100875.1 Halopelagius longus
TTGGCCGTCCTCGGCGGGCAGAAGCTGACGGCCGACCGGACGTACGGAGTGCTCGCGAACGTCGTCGTCGTCGGCATCATCGCGATGGTGCCGTTCCTCAACAAGGGGAGCGCCCGACGCCCCGTCGAGCAACCGTTCTGGTCCGCCGTCGGCGTCGGCGGCGTCGTCTTCGCGTTCACCATCTCGATTCTGGCCATCAAGAACCTGATGCCGATGAACGTTGACCTGCTGTTCGACCTCACGTTCATCCTCCCCATCGTCGCGTTCTTCGTCACCTACGCGGTGCTGAAGACGATGCGCGAGGGGTACATGTACGGCCTCAACAAGCGCTACTACCGCCTCCGCCCGCCGCGGTAATCGACGGGCCGTTCTTTTCTCGGGTCGCGCCGGAATCGGGCCGGACGCTTTTTCGAGAGACGACGCATCGAGTAGTCGTCGCACTCCCCTGCGAGTTCCGCGCCGGGGCAGACGCCCCGCACCGTCCGTATTCGAGCGTTTGACGCGCTCCGCGGACCGCGTCGGCGCGGCGGCACACGGAAAGGTCCTTCTGCCCCCTGTGCGTACTCTCGTCGATGACAGACGGAGACGGCCCCGGCGACTCCGCGGCCGGTTCGACGACGCGAGACGGGCGGCGGGACGTCGTCGTCCCGATGCGACTGTACAAGACGGTGACGGTGTTCTCGACGCTCATCGCCGTCGTCTGCGTCGTGTTCGGCTTCATGCTTCTGGACGCCGCGACGCTGAACGTCAGCTTCCTCGGCGGCATCGTTCGCGCCGGCCTCTCGGCGCTCGGACTCTCCGTCGGCGACGGCGTCCTGAGCACGGTGTTGGCCGTCGTCGCCCTCGGGGTCATCGGGTTCGGGGCGGGCGTCTACACCCTCGGGACGAGATTCCGCGCTCGCGGAATGGGAAAGTCTCAAGAGGACTCCAACGAAGATTCAGACAACAATGGCTGACGAGTTCATCAAGGGGCTCGGTATCTTCACCGGGGCGGGCCTTGCGTGGATGGTCCTCGCGGGTTGGTACCGCACGAGCAGTTTCGAGAGCACCAAACAGCTCATCGAGCCCGTCCAAGCCGAGTCGCTGACCCTCTTCGACACCATCGGCGTCACCCTCTTGGACGCGTTCCTCTGGTTCGCCATCCTCGGTCCGCTCACGTTCTGGGTGCTCATCCCGGCGGGTCGAGAGGCCAAGCGGGCGATAGACGACCGGCGCGCGCAGTAACCGACGCCGACCACCCCTTCTCCGATTCGTCACGTCGCGGCCCGACGGCGAGTCGCCGCCGTCGGCCGCGCTCGTCGCCCCGTCGTCGGCCGTCGCCCTGACGCGATTGGAAAAACTCTAATGACTCGTCTACCGAGAATGGAGTATGCAACCGCTACAGTTCGCTGTCCCGCTCGACGCCCTCGAGGTGTTAGAGCCGTTCATCACCTACATCATCTTGGGTCTCGTCCTCGTCAACATGGTGACGCGGATTCTCGCGCACCGGAAGCACGTGAACCAAGCGGAAGACGGCGATGACGACGAAGAACTCTCGCGGTTCCTCCCACACAGCGTGACGACGGTGTTACTCGTCCTCGCGTCGTTCATCATGCTGCTCCTCGAACCGCACGGAGGGATGGTGATGTCCGTGCTGGCGCTCGGACTGCTGCTCACGGACTTCTTCGAGTACGAATCGCGCCGCGTCGAAGCCCGCACCGACAAGAAAATCGAGAAGCCCAAGGCCGCGGTCGGTGCCTCGGTGCTCCTGCTCATGTACGCCGCGTTCCAAGCCCTCTTCTTCCTCGTGGCGGACTACTGGAACGCCGTCGTCTGAACGCGCGTTCGTCCGTTGAGCGGGAGACGCCCGGTCCGACCGACGCGGACCGGCGACTCGCCGTAGCGGTCTACGTTCGGAGCCTCTTCTGTAGTTCGCGTTCGGACAGGATCAAGACCGCGTCCGACCGGCCGATCCCGGGACGCGGAGGAGCGGAATCTCCCCGTCGGCGTCGATCTCGACCGGTACGTCCGGGGGAACGTCCCGGGCCACCTCGTCGTCGAGGATGAGCGAGACGGCGGCGTCGTCGCGCCGCACCGAGAGCGTGACGGGCGATTGGAGCACCCACGAGTCCGTCGTCGTCGCGTAGGGAGCGATGGGGACGACGGCGAGGCCGGCGTCGGCGTCGAGGACGGACCCTCCGGCGGCACGAGCGTACCCCGCACTTCCGAGCGGAGTCGCCGCGACGACGCCGTCGGCCCGGAACGAGTCCACCTCCGCTCTCCCCCCGGCGTCCGTCGGGCCGTCCGACGGACGTCGCTCCGCGACCGAGTACTCGGAGATTCGAGCGGGTTCGCTCGTCATCAGCGTCACGTCCGTCAGCGCGCGTCCGGCCGTCTCCCCGTCGACGCGGACGCTCACCGTCGGGTGACGGACCGTCCACGCCTCGCCGGAGCGGACGGCTTCGACGGCCGTTCCGACCGCCGACCGGTCGAGCGAGTAGCGGCCGTACCCGGCGTCGACGGGGAGAACGGGCGGGGTTTCGCCGTCGAGGGCGGAGAGAAGCGCCGCTTCGCCGACTGCGAGGACGGCGTCCGCGTCGTCGGCGTCGCCGTCGAGCGAGACGGCGTCGAACGGAACGTCGGCGGCGACTTCGGCGGCGACGACGCCGCCCGCGTCTTCGACGGCGGCGGCCACCGCGGACGCCTCCGAATCGCCGCGGACGACGAACGCCGGTGCGTCCTCGCCGCTCACGTTCGTCCCCCCGCCGACGCCGCGGTCCCCCGCTCGCAGATGCGAGACATCGTCACCGGGTACGCCGCGACGCGGTAAAAGAGTCGGCGGTTCGACGGAGTGTTCCCGGACCGAGTCGTCCGCGGCGCACCGTCTCTCAGTACGGCCAGTCGCCGGTAATCTTCATGCCCTCGGCGTGGTCCTCGGCTTCGAGGGCGGCGGCGATGTCCTCCGGGTCCTTCCGCGGCACCTCGGCGTCCTCTGCGGCGAGGTCGACCGTCAGTTCGGTCAGGAGGATGGCCTGTTCGCGGAGCGTCCGCGGTTCGAGTTTGTCGAGGGTGTCGGCGAACGTGTGGCCCCACCCGCGCCCGCGGCCCTCCGATTCGCTCGCGACCATGTAGCCCGGCACGCCGTGTTGGACGAACGGCCAGTGGTCGCTGTGCGGCATCTGTTGGGGGACGGTTGACATCGGGTGGTCGAAGCGGTCCGACACCGCCTCGACGGCGTTTTCGAGGACGTCGAAGCCGTGCGTGTAAAACGAGAGCGTCCGCCCCTCGACGACGCCGTCGTTGTTCACGACGGCCTTGATTCGCTCTCGGTCCTCGCCCATCCGCTCGGACTCGTGGGCCGACCCGACGAGGCCCACCTCCTCCGCGCCGAAGCAGACGAACCGGACGCGCGTGTCGAGTTCGTCCTCGCGGGCGGCGAGTGCGCGCGCCACCTCGACGACCACGGCGGTGCCCGCGCCGTTGTCCAACGCGCCCTCCGCGATGTCGTGGGCGTCGAGGTGGCTCGTGACGAGAACCTCCTCCTCGGTGTCGGGTCCGAGTTCGGCGTGGACGTTGCCGCTCTCGGCGGGGTACGCCTCGCAGTCGACGGAGACGGTCACCGCCTCGCCCTCGAACCGGCGGGCGAGTCGCGCGCCCACCTCCTTGCTGACGCCGACGGCGGGGACGTCGCCGATGGGCGACTCCTCGGTGCCGACGCTCCCCGTCGAGGGGAGACAGCCCTCCACGTGGTTGCGGAAGACGAACGCCGCCGCGCCCGCCTCGACGGCGTGGTAGTACTTCTCGCGGCGGTGGATGAACCGCTCGTAGTGGTCCGGAACCGTCGAAGAGACCATCGCCACCTTCCCCGAGAGGTCCTGCTCGAAGTCCTCTGGGAGGCCGTAGCCCAAATCGACCAGTTCCCCGGACGCCTCCTCGGACGGACTCCGCGGGAGGGCGATGCAGTCCTGTTCGGTGTCGCCCGCGCGGACGGCGCTGTCGCCGCGAGACCACCCCTGAATCTCGAACGTGTCGATGCGCGCGTCGCGCGCGCCGACGGCCGAGAGGGCGTCCCGCGTCAGTTCCATCGCCTCGCGCTCTCCGGGGTGACCGGCCATCCGGTCGCCGATATCCACCAGCGACTGGAGGTGGTCCCACCCGACGTCGCTCGTGAACGTCTCCGCAATCCACTCTGCCATGCCACCCCGTCCTCCCGACGCACGAATACCCGTTACGGTGTCCCACTCGGCGCGCCGGTTTCTCCCCTCGCCGTCGGGTCGGGGTGCCCGCGACCGGCAGGTTCTTACCTCATTTATCACGTACGTTCCGCCATGACAGATGTTCGAATCGCGGGCGTCGGCCTCACGCCGTTCGGTCGGCAGTCCGACCGGACCGGCCGCGACCTGTTCGCCGAGGCCGCACTGGCGGCCCGCGAGGAGGCCGGCGCGCCCCGGGACGACTTCGAGGCAGTCCACTACGGGAACTTCATGGGCGCACTCGCGGAGCGACAGGGACACCAAGGCCCTCTCGTCGCGGAAGCCGCCGGGTTGGACGCGCCGGCGACGCGCCACGAGTCCGCCTGCGCCTCGTCGGGCGTGGCCGTCCGCGAGGCGGTGCGGGGAATCCGCTCGGGCGACCACGACGTGGTCCTCGCCGGCGGGATGGAGCGCATGACGAACCTCGATACGGCCGCGGTCACAGAGTCGCTGGCCATCGCCGCCGACGAACTGTTCGAGGTGCGCGCGGGGATGACGTTCCCGGGCGCGTACGCCCTGATGGCCCGCGCGTACTTCGAGGAGTTCGGCGGGACGCGCGAGGACTTGGCGCACGTCGCCGCGAAGAACCACGCGAACGCCGTCGAGAACGAGTACGCGCAGTACCGCCGCGAGGTGAGCGTAGCGGAGGCACTCGACAGTCCGCCCGTCGCCGACCCACTCCACCTGATGGACTCCTGTCCCATCACCGACGGCGCGAGCGCGGTGGTCCTCGTCAGCGACGAGTACGCGGAGGAGAAGGGGATAGACGCCCCCGTCGCCGTCTCGGGAACCGGGCAGGGCGGCGACAAGTTCGCCTTGCAGGACCGCAAGTGGCTGAACCGGACGCCCGCCGCGGCGGACGCCGCTGACGAGGCGTACGACGACGCCGAAATCGGGGCGTCTGACGTGGACGTGGCGGAGGTACACGACTGCTTCACCATCGCCGAAGTGCTCGCCCTCGAAGGACTCGGCCTGTACGGCCACGGCGAGGCCATCGGCGCGGCGCGACGCGGCGAGACGACCCGCGACGGTCGCCTCCCGGTGAACCTCTCGGGCGGCCTGAAGGCGAAGGGGCACCCCGTCGGCGCGACGGGGTGCGCGCAGGTGGCCGAGATGACGCGCGTCCTCCGCGGTGACCACCCGAACAGCGACGCGGTGCCCGACGCGTGCGTCGGCGTCACCCACAACGCGGGCGGGACGGTCGCCAGCGCCGTCGTCCACGTGTTGGAGGTGCGCGGATGACGGACTCGAAGTTCGACGAGTGGGTTGCGGCCCTCGCGGAGGGGGAGGGGTTCTACCTCGCCTGTCCCGAAGGGCACGGTTCCTTGCCGCCCCGCCGGACGTGTCCGCACTGCGGCGCGACGGCGTTGACGGCGGAACCACTCCCCGAGGAGGGGAGCGTCGAGACGTACACCGAGGTGCACGTCGCCGGCCCGGAGTTCGACGGACTGACGCCGTACGTCACGGCTATCGCGTCGTTCGGACCGGTCAGACTGACCGGCGCGTTCGGCGGTCTGTCGGACGCGGGCGACCGACCGGACCCGTCGGTGGGGCAGAGCGTGCGCGTCGGGACGGAGGAGAACCCGAACACGGGCGAGTCCGTGGTCGTCCTCCGACCGGTGTGAGAAGTCGGCTCAGGCAGGGACCGTCAGATCCTCGCGGACGGTGCGGACGAACTGCTCGGGGAACTCCACGTGCGGGAGGAGTTTCGTGTCGTCGAAGACGACGAGCTTCGCGTCCGCCTCGCTGGCGAGGACGCGCCCCTCGCGGAGCGGGGTGATATCCGCCTCTCGGCCCCACACGAGCGTCGTCGGCGCGTCGAGTTCGGAGAGCGCCTCGCTCAGATCGACCTCGGAGTTGAGATAGCCGCTGACGAACGACGCCGGGGCGAACCGCGCGTTCGGTTGGTGGGCGGTCCGCCACTCGTACTCCATCCACTCCTCGCCGGCCTTCGAGAGGTCGTAGTAGCCGTGGTCGGCGTTGAAGTAGCGAATCGCGGGCTTCGACCCCAGCAGGTTGAAGAGTGCCTCGCCGACCACCGGGACGCGGAGCAGTTCGCGGACCGTCTCGGTCGGTTCCGGGCCGCCGCGCGTCGTCGGGCAGACGAGGGTCAACTGCGAGACGTTCGCCTCGTCGGCCACCGCGGCGACGTACGCCGACGTGAGCGAGGAGGCGACCACCGCCGGGTCGTCGAACTCCGAGAGGAAGTCGCCGGCGAAGTCCTCGTAGAGGGCCGCCGAGTACCGAAGCGGCGGCCGGTCGGACATCCCGAACCCCGGCAGGTCCGGCGCGACGACGTGGTAATCCTCCGCCAGCGTGTCGAATATCTCGCGGAACTCGCCCGAGGACCCCGCGGCGTTGACGCCGTGCAGGAGAACGAGGTCCTGCGCCTCCTCGTCGCCCGCCTCGGTGTAGTGGACGTCGATGCCGCGCCACCGGAACGTGCGCTGGTCGCCGGAGAGCGCGGGGTCCAACGGCGGCGTCCGACGCGAGAGGACGCGGTTCGCGGCGGCGGCGATGCCCACACCGGCGACGACTGCGCCGACTGCGTTTCGGAGTCTCATGCGAGGAGCGTACGGCTGCGACGCTCTTATATTGTCACGCCAAACCCTACCGAACCGTCGGAGTTAGGCGCCCATTAGGCGTCCGACGGCGGTTCGCGTCTCCGAGTGATGGTCGAGGGCCGGCCGGGTCAAGCGTCGTCGCGCCGCGCCTCGACGCAGTCCCGAATCGGCCGCAGAACGTCCTCGGCGACGGCGTAGGGGTCAGTCTCCCTGTCGGCGACGCGTTCCGCGAACGCCTCCGCGCCGCCGCGCCGCCGCAGTTCCTCCTCGACGAGGGCGTTCGCGTCGCTCCGAAGGAGTTGGCGTATCTCCTCGGCGTAGCGCGTTCGCTCCAGTTCCGCGCGCGCGCCGGTCCGGTCGAGAAACGCCGCGTGCGAGTCGAGCGTCTCCACCAGTTCGTCGACGCCGTCGCCCGTCGTCGCCACCGTCTCGACGACGACGGGGTGCCACGTCTCCGTCTCGTCACTCGCTCCGTCCTCGTTTCCGTCTCCGTCGTCCAACGCCTCGTCGCCGCCGAAGGCGTCGCTTCCGTGGTGTCCGGAATCGAGTCTCGCGCCGGGGTTGTCGCGGAGGTGTATCATCTCTTCCAGTTCGGCGACGGTCCGGGGCGTCCCGTCCATGTCGGCTTTGTTGACGACGAAGACGTCGCCGATTTCGAGGATGCCCGCCTTGAGCATCTGCACGTCGTCGCCGCTTCCGGGTTGCACGAGGACGGTCACGGTGTCTGCGGTGCGGACGACGTCCACCTCGTTTTGGCCCGCGCCGACCGTCTCGACGATAATCTTGTCCTTGCCGAACGCGTCGAGGGCCTTCACGGCGTCGGAGGTGGCCGTCGAGAGGCCGCCGAGTTGTCCCCGCGCGCTCATCGACCGGAAGAACACGTCCATGTCGCCGACGTTCGACGCCATGCGGATTCGGTCGCCGAGGACCGCGCCGCCGGAGTACGGCGAGGAGGGGTCCACCGCGATGACGCCGACGGTCAGTCCGGCGTCGCGGTACGCCTTCGCCAGTTTGTCCACGAGCGTCGATTTCCCCGCGCCGGGACTCCCCGTGATGCCGATGACGTCCGCGCCGCCGGTGTGGGCGTGCAGACTCGACACGAGCCCCCTGTACCCCGGCGAGCGGTTCTCTATCTTGGTGATGGCTCTCGCGAGTGCGCGGTGCTTCCCGTCGAGGAGTTCGTCCACGAGGTCCGGGTCGGCGTCCGCCTCGGCGTCGCGCCCGTCTCCGCCGTCCGGTCCGGCCATCAGTCGCGGCGGGGGGCGTTCTCGCGCACGAACTCGATGGTCTCCTTCATCGAGGTGCCCGGACCGAACACCGCCGCGACGCCCATCTCCTTCAGTTTCGGGCGGTCGTCGTCGGGGATGATGCCGCCGACGAGGACGAGCGTATCCTCGAACGCGCCGTACTCCTTGAGACCGTCTATCACCTTCGGGACGAGCGTGTTGTGCGCCCCCGAGAGGATGGAGAGGCCGAGGACGTCCACGTCCTCTTGGACGGCCGCTTGGACGATTTCGTCCGGCGAGCGGTGGAGGCCGGAGTAGACGACCTCGAAACCGGCGTCTCGGAAGGCGCGGGAGATGACGTGCGCCCCTCGGTCGTGCCCGTCGAGACCGACCTTTGCGATGAGACAGCGGATTGTGCGCTGTTGTTGGCCGCGTTCTGCGTCGGCGCTCATGGGAGACGTTTCGCCGCCGGTCCGTTTGACTCTAACGGACGTTCAGGATGAATACCCGGTCCGCGTCTCGTCGCTCGGCACCGTCCCGGGGACGTAGACGAGGTAGCCCGACGCCGACAGGCCGATGCGCTCCAACGGGACGAGCACCACGGTGAACGGTTCGACCCCCGCCTCGCGGACCGACCGTTCGATCTGCTGGTCCGCCGGGTCGGCGTCGCGGAGGCGGTCCGAGACGAGTCGCCGTTCGCCCGTTGTCGGGAACGCGTCGGCCGCGTCCTCCCCGAGGGCGTCCGCCGCTTGGGGGAACGTCCGCTCGTAGGCGGCGTTTATCTCGCGGACGGACGCCTCCCCGCTCCGTTCGGCTTCGACGTACGCGACGGGCACCGGAAGCGCCTCGAAGAACGCGTGGAACCGGTCCCGTTCGTCTCTGAGCGCCGTCTCCCGTTCGAGGCGGGCGAGCGCTTCGTTCGTGTAACCCGCAAGAATTTCGAGGAACTCCACGTCCTGTTCGTCGTAGGCGTCCGCTTCGTCCGCAACCACCTGAAGGACGCCTCGGTCGCCGACGGGGACGCTGACGACGGAGCGGAACTCCCGCTCTTTGAACGTCGCGTCCGGGTCCGACTGCATGTCGGCGACGACCTGCGGTTCGCCCGTCTCCAGCGTCCGACCGGCGACGCCCTCGCCGAGGTCGATGGGCCGTTCCGCATCCATCGGAAGCGTCGAACAGCACGGGACTATCTGGTCGCCCTCGACGAACGCGAGGACGCAGAAGTCGAAGTCCAACGCGTCGTGGGTCGCCTCGACGGTTCGGTCGCAGACGTCGTGGACGGTTTCACAGCCGGTTATCTGCTTTGCGTACCGGGAGAGCGCCGTCAGTTTGGCGTTGACCTCTTCGAGGTGGTTCGTTTCCCTGCTCTCGGACACTTCCGTCTGGACGCGGGCGACCAAGTCGTCGATGCTCGCAGTCGAGGGGATGACGGCGTCGACGTGGGTGTAGAGCACCTCCTCGCCGTAGACGACCAACGGAATCGAGGGGTCCGTCTCCGAAATCGTCCAGACGACGTCGGCGTCTGCGCCCACGGCGACGACGCAGTCCACCGTCGGGCCCAACTCGCGGAGGTACTCCGCGGCGGTCGAACTCGACCTGACGACGGTCTGACCCGGGAGGTGCGCCGACAGGGACGACGCCACGTCGGACTCCTCACCGGCGGCGTCGCCGCCGGTCGTCACGACGAGAACCCGGGTATCGCTCGGTCCGGAGGCCATTCTGATACGTATCACGCCTACTCTGCCTTAAACCGTTCTACTGAGACGGATTTCGCGCCTGTTAGGGAGGCTCTCGTGACCGCAGGTGAGCCGCCTCCCCGATTCAGACGTGCTCGTCGAGGAACTCGACGATTTGGGAGTACGCCTCGACGCGGTTCTCAAGCTTCGAGAAGCCGTGCCCCTCGTCTTCGAAGATGAGTTCTCGGACGGGGACGTGTTCGCTCGCCTCCTCGACGAGTTGGTGCGCCTCCGAGACGGGAACGCGCGGGTCGTTCTCGCCGTGCAGGACGAAAAGCGGCGCGCGAATCTTCTCGACGTTGTTCAACGGCGAGATGGACTCGAGGAACTCGCGGTCATCCTCCAGGGAACCGTACTCCGCCTCGCGGAGTTCGCGCCGCCACTCGCCCGTGTTCTCGAGGAAGGTGACGAAGTTGGCGATGCCGACGATGTCGACGCCCGCGGCCCACAGTTCGGGGTACTCCGTCATCGACGCAAGCACCATGAACCCGCCGTAGGACCCGCCCATCGCGACGACTCGGTCCGGGTCCACCGCGGGGTGGTCGTGAAGCCACTCCACCGCCGCCTCGATGTCGGCGACGGAGTCCATGCGGTTCTCCACGTCGTCTAAGTGGCCGTACGCCTTGCCGTACCCCGCCGAGCCTCGGACGTTCGGTTCGAAGACGGCGTACCCGTGCGCGAGGAAGTACTGCTTCACCGCGCTGAACGAGGGGCGGCGCTGGGACTCGGGGCCGCCGTGGATGTCCACGATGACGGGCGTATCGCCATCGCCCGCGGCGCTGTCGGGCAGCGAGAAGAACGCCGGAATATCCCGGTCGTCGAACGTCGGGTAGTGGACGAGTTCGGGTTCGACGAAGGAGTCCCGCGGGATGCCCGCCGTCGCCGCGCGCGTCCAGCGTTCGGCCTCGCCCGTCTTCGCGTCCACGACGTACACGTTCGTCGCGTCGGTGCTCGTCGTCACCGTCAGGGCGAACCGGTCGCCGTCGGGGCCCCACGAGACGCCGCCGGCGACGCCGCGCGGCACGTCCGGTTCGGCGGACGGGTCGATTCTGTCGGGCGCGGTGAGTTCGCCCGCCGTCAGTCGGGTGTAGCCGTCCACGTTCCGCGAGTAGACGACGCGGCGGGAGTCTTCGTCTATCGAGACGCCGTCTATCTCCCACTCCTCGTCCGAGACGACGAGCGAGAACTCCCCGGTGTCGATATCGACGCGCCACAGGTCGAGCGTGTCGCTCTCGCGGTCCGAGACGAGGTAGACGCTCTCGCCGTCCGGCCCCCACGAGGCGGACTGGAAGCGCACCGTCCCCTCGTGGGGCGTGAGGTGGGTCAGTTCGCCCGACTCGACGTCGAGGACGGAGACGTCCTGGTCGAAGTTCGAGTACGCCTCCGAGACGATGAGCTTCGCGTCGTCGGGCGACCACCCGCCGAGGGTGAGCCAGCCGTCGCCCTCGACGACGAGTTCCGCCTCCTCGCCCGTCTCGTCGCGGCCCTGCACGTACACGTCGAAGACGGACTCCTCGCGGCGGTTCGAGGTGAACGCGACTCGCTCGCCGTCGTGACTCCACCCGCCCCAGCGGTGTTTGGCGTCCGGCATCCCGGTGAGGTTCGTCACCTCGCCCGTCCCGGGGTCGTAACGGAACAGCTGTTGCCGCTCGTTGCCCCCCTCGTCCATCCCGAAGGCGAGTTCGTCGCGTTCTGGCGACCACGAGGCGAACGTGACGCGTTCGTCGTAGAACGTCCGCTGTTCGGGCCACGCGCCGGGTTCCTCGACGGTCCAAACCTGCGGCACGCCCGTCGTGTCCATGAGAAAGGAGAGCCGTTCCCCCTCGGGGCCGAACGACGCGCCGTAGGCGCTTCTGACGTTCAGATACCGCTCGATGTCGTGCACGGGGGAACGTCGGGGGCCGGCGACGAAACGTTTCGGGTGGTCGAACTCCCGTCCGCCGTCAGTGGCCCCGGAACTCGCCTTTGACCTCGGTCAGTTTCGGGCGGAGCTTGTCCGTCGCCAGCAGGTACGCGAAAGAGAGCGCGACGGCGCCCATGACCGCCGCCCACGCGCCGAGTTTCGGTTGGCCGCCCTGCGCGGTGGCGACTGCGAACGACTCCGCGTAGAGCGCCGCCGCCGACAGGCCGAGCGAACCGGTGCCGTAGACCAGTAGCTCGAGAAGTTCGGGCAGTAGTTCGAGTAACGCAGTCGTCATGACCGACGAGTCCCGAGCGACCGACCGAAGTTCTTTCGGTCGTCCGACGCGATTCGAGCGGGACTCAGAGCATCCCTTCGGCCTTCAGACCCTCGATGACGTCGTCTACGAGGGAGTCGACGTCCTCGTAGGGGAAGCTCTGGTGGCTCCCGAGTTTCGCCGCCATCTCCATGGCGGTGAAACTCACCTCGCCGTCGTTCGCCTCGAAACGGGTTCCGGGCCCGTTCGGAAGTGCGGGAACGAGGTCCATCTGGTTTTTCACGGGGAAGTCGGCACCTTCGAACGCGGCTCGAAATTCGGAGCGGAGTTCCGCTTCGGCGTCTGCCATGGCTCCTAATGGTCACATGAGGCGCAAAAGCGTTCCGGAACCACGACAAACGAGTTTACCGTTCTACCGGGACGCGAGTCTTTTTGCGGCGGCGTCGGGAAGGAAAATCCATGGCCGACTACGAGTTCGACTTCGACCTCCTGAAGGAACTGACGGAGACCAGCGGCGTCCCCGGGTACGAGGACCGCGTCCGCGACGTGGTTCGCCGAGAGTTCGAATCCAGCGTCGACGAGGTTCGCTCGGACGCGATGGGCAACGTCGTGGGCACCATCGAGGGCGACGGGGACTACTCCGTCGCCGTCGCCGCCCACATGGACGAGATCGGCTTCATGGTGCGGCACGTCACCGACGACGGGTTCGTCCAACTCGACGCCCTCGGCGGGTGGGACCCGCGCGTCCTGAAGGCGCAACGCGTCCGCATCCACACCGAGGACGGCGACGTGCCGGGCGTCATCGGGTCGCCGCCGCCGCACACCCTCTCGGAGGAGGAGAAGGAGAAAGACCCGAAAGTCGAGGACGTCCACGTCGACGTGGGCCTCTCGGCCGAGGACGCCAACGAGGCGGTGTCCGTCGGCGACTTAGTGACGATGGAGCAGACGACGGTGGAGATGGGCGAGACGGTGACGGGGAAGGCCCTCGACGACCGGATCTGTCTGTTCTCGATGCTCGAAGCGGCGAAGCGAATCGAGGACCCCGACGTGACCGTCCACTTCGCCGCGACGGTCCAAGAGGAGGTCGGACTCCGCGGGGCGAAGGCCCTCGGCGTCGATATCGACCCGGACCTCGCAATCGCCCTCGACGTGACCGTCGCCAACGACGTGCCCGGGTTCGAGGCGGGCGACCACGTGACCGAACTCGGCGAGGGGACGGCGATAAAGCTGAAAGACGGTAGCGTCATCACGAGTCCGAAGGTCCACCGCCGCCTCCGTTCGGTGGCCGAGGACGCCGACATCCCCCACCAGATGGAGATTTTGCCCGCCGGCGGGACGGACACCGCAGGCTTTCAGAACACTCACGGGGCGAAACCCGTCGGCGCAATCTCCGTGCCGACGCGGTACCTCCACACCGTGACCGAGAGCGCGCACGTCGCCGACGTGGACGCGACGATAGACCTCCTGACGGCGTTCTTAGAGACGGAGACGGGCGAGCACGACTACGCGTACTGACCGCGTGACCCCCGTCGAGGAGGACCGGCGAGTCGGTTATTATCGGCCCGACGACGCGCCCCCGCCGAGACGGCGGCGCGTTCGGCCGCCGCCGAAACGACGACCGAGAGTTCCGACCGCGAAGCCGAGGACGCCGATAGGGACGCCCCACAGAACTGCGACGAAGAGGGCGGTTCCGAACGTTTCTACGGGGCCGACCGTCTCGAAGTGCATCGCCGTCGCGCCGAAGAGGCGGTGGAGGTTACTCGGCGAGAAGTGTTCGACCGTCGTCCCGTACCGCGCGAGGCCGATACCGAATATCGGCCCCGCCACGAGCGTAATCGTCGGTATCAGACCGGAGTTCTTCGCGGCGAAACCCGCAGCGAACGCCACGAGCAGGAACAGTCCGACGAGAGCGACGGTCCGCGGGCCCGCGCCGAACAACGCATCGACGACCCACCGTCCGAGACTGTAGGGGTGGTTGTCGCCGATAACCAACCGTTCGATACTGCTATACCCGTACGTTGCGCTCACGAGCAATCCGGTCACTACCGCCGTTATCGGGGCGGACAGAACCGCAATCGCCGACGTTCGCCGCCGCGTGCCGACTATCCCGCGTCGGATGCGCTTGCGGGTGCTTTCGAGGGCAGAGCCGGTCGGACGTTCGTCTGTCTTGGAGACCATATTGACAGACAAAATATACAATCAGAGCCAAATATGGTTTTCTCTCGGGCGAGCGACCGGCGGTCGGAACCGGCGCTCGCGGCCCACTTCCGCGGGTTCGACGGAGAACGGTCTCCGACGCCCGTCCGTTCTCGGCGGGGCTGTTTTCGGTCGCGGGTCGGACCAAACCAAAGTATTCACTACAGCCGACTCCCAACCCCCGTCCATGACTGACGGCAACGCGGAGATGTCCCGTCGCGCGTTCCTTCGGACCGCCACCGGGGCGGCGGCCGTCGCGGGTGCGTCAGGGGCCGCCGCGGCCCAGGAAACGGGTACGAGCACGGCGTCCGGCGGCGAAGGGACCGGTACCGCAAGCGGCGAAGGCACCGGTACCGGCACCGCGGGCGGCGAGGGAACCGGCACCTCCGAGGGTGGCGGCGGTGGCGGTGGCGGCGGCGGTGGAACCGAAACCGTCGCCGTCGGTCCGGACGGCGAACTCGTCTTCTCGCCCGGCACCGACTCGCCGCTACAGATAACCCCCGGAACGACCGTCGAGTTCGTCTGGGAGTCCGACAACCACAACGTAGTCGTCGACAGCCAACCCGACGACGCAAGCTGGGAGGGTCACGAACCCATCGAGAACTCCGGCTTCTCGTTCAGTTCCACCTTCGACGTTCTCGGCACGTACGAGTACCACTGCGACCCCCACGAGACGGCGGGCATGGTCGGCACCATCGAAGTCGTCGAGTCGATCTCGACGCCCGCGCCCGAGCAAGTGCCGTCCGTCCCCGACTCGGCGAAGACGCTCGGCGTCGCCACCACGTTCGCGATGGTCGCCACGCTCGGTCTCGCCTTTTTCTTCCTGAAGTACGGCGGCGACTACGAACTCGAAGACGAGGAGTAATCCGACGCCGTCTTTCTGCGGCTTTTCGCCCACCGAGAGCGGTCGGCTTCGGCGGTGCCGTCCTGTATCGTACTGCGAGGGCTCGCTACGCTCGCCTCGCGGCACTTTTTGGTCCGCCGGCAGAGCTTCGCTCTGCCGAGCCTCCGCTCGCTTCGCTCGCGGAGACAGATGTTTGGATGGGGGTTCGAGCGTGCCGGAGGCGCGCGAGGACTCCCTCGAAAAAGGTGGGTTAGAAGAACCCGTAGTCCTCGATGGCCTCGGTGTAGCAGTCGACGTACCGTTGGACGACGGTCGAGTGGTCGTAGTCGGCGAACGCCTCGTTGACCGTCATGTCGTCGGCGCGGGCGGCGACGGCGATCTCGCGCGCGAGTTCCTGCGGACTCGTCACGCGGACGCCCCGGTCGCAGTTCTCGACGAGTTCGTGCGCGCTAGAGCGGGCTTGATACTCCACGAGTCCGACGCACCCGCAGGCGAGGGCCCACAGCAGGTTGGTGGCGAACGGTTCGACGGCGGCGGTCTGAGCGAACACCCGCGCGCCCTTCATGATGGGGACGAACTCCTCCGGCGGCAGGTCGCCGAGGAACTCCACTCGGTCGTCGATTCGGAGTTCGGCCGCCGTCTGCTTGGCGGCGTCGAGTTCCGGACCGTCGCCGACGACGGCGGCGCGCCAGTCCCTGTCGCGCAGTTCCGCGAGGGCGAGGAAGAACGACTCCACGTTCGCGTGTTCGTCGATGTCGCGGGCGTACACCATGTCCGCGCGGGAGTCCACGTCGCTCTCGCGGACGAGGTCGAAGTCGATGGACTCGGGGACGACGCGGACGGCCTCCTCGGCGACGCCGTACTCCCGGACGTGCGTCTTGACCATCCGGGAAGGGGTGACGACGCGCTTGGCCGCGCGCGCGGCGCGTTTGCTCGCGCCCGTCGAGTCCTCCTCGCGTTCGGTCCACCAGTCGACGACCACCGGCGTCCGGAGGAACCGCGCCGCCGTCTTCGCGGCGGTGACGTGCGACGGCGGACTGTTGGCGGCGTGTATCACGTCCGGTTTGACGCGCCGGAGGGCGAAGGGGAGTTTCGAGGCGAACGACCCCACCGAGGGCGTCTCGGTGACGGCGACGTACGTCACGTCGTTCTGTTCGAACTCGGGCACGTCGCCCTCCCACCACTGCGCGCAGAGGACGGTCACGTCGTGGCCGCGCGCGGCGAGGAGTTCCGCCGTCCGCCGCGTCCGTCTCGTCGCACCGTCTGTGCGACGTTGCTCGGTGTACATCGAGACGAACGCGATTCGCATACCCGACGGCTTGTCTCCGCCCAATAAAAAACCCTCAGCATTTCCGCGTCGGATTCGGGTGCGGTTCGAGCGATTTCGGCGGTCGGTCGCCGGCGTCAGAGGGGGACGGCGACCAGCGTCGCCGCCGACTGGACGTACTCCCACCCGTAGAGGTGGTTCAGGAGGAAGTAGGTGACCACGCCCAAGGACAGAGAGAGGAGCCACGACCCGGCGGCGATGCGACCCACGCGTCGGTGCGGCGTGTCGCGGCGCAGTTCGCCCGGCGAGTGCGTGAGTCCGAGGACGAGTGCGTAGAGGACGACGGGCACGGCGACGATGGAGAGGACGATGTGAATCGCCAGCATCGCGAGGTACGGGTAGTAGACGAACGTCGGGCCGACGAACTCCTTGGTCCCGCCGCCGCCGATTTTCGTGAGGTACATCGCGAGGAAGACGAGGATGAGGGCGAACGAGGCGACCATAGCGACGGCGTGCTTCCGCACCTCGTCGCGCCGAATCCACCGCCACCCGGCGGCGATGACGACGACGTTCACCGCGTTCACGAGGGCGATGGCGTCCGAAAGCAGGTTCACCTCGGCCAGAGAGAGGTCGGGGAAGACGGTGCCGGGGACGTACCCGAGGAAGGTGCCGACGACGAGGCCGTAGCCCACGACGGAGAGCACCGCCGTCACCGCCGCGGGATGTTCCTTCACCGGATTGTCGGCGCTCGCGGTTGCCATGCGGGGGACTTCGAAAGGTACCGCCTTCCGTCTTCGGATTCCGGGCGGGGATTCGGGAGACGAACGGCGTCGCGGAGAACCGACACGCGCGGGAGAATCACGACCCCGGGGGCCAAGGAATATGTGAACGAAGGAGAAATTACGGTTCGATGCCCGAAGGTCCAGCCGCAGATTCGTTCAAGTACGCCCTCAATCCGGAGTTGCTGAAGCTGTACGGAGCGGTTTTCGTCGGATACGTCGTCCTAAAGGAGACGATGTTCTGGTCGAAGTTCGTCGTCGACGTCGAACCGTTCCAGACCCTCCTCGAACTCCCCTTCCTGCTCTGCGGGACGGCACTCGTCGTCGGCGGACTCGTCGGTTCGCTGCACCGCATCCTGTCCGATACGGCGTCGAGCGGTCAGCGGTGAGGTGTAGCGGTTCAGACGCGGTGAGGTGACGCCCCGCACTGTACCGCGGCGAGCGAGCGCCAGCGAGCGAGGCGCGGCCTTTTTGGTCCACCGGCAGAGCTTCGCTCTGCCGAGCCTCCGCTCGCTTCGCTCGCGGAGACAGATTTTTTGAGGGGGTTCGAGCGTGCCGGAGGCACGCGAGGACCCCCTCGAAAAAGGTGGGTGGTTAGATGACGCCCGTGAACGTCGCGGCCTCTATCGCCGCCTCCTCGCTCACGCCGTCGCCGAGGATGGTGTACCGGTCGCGGATGGTGTGGGCGGTTGTCAGCGCCTCGATGACCGTCTCGTCCGAGATGCCGAGGCCCGCGGCGGTGGTTGGCGCGCCCATGGTGTCGAGGGCGTCGCGGATGTCGCGCCACTCGCCCTGTTCGCCGCTGTGGAGGTACTCGGTCACGATAGAGCCGACGCCGACTTGGTGGCCGTGGAGTGCGCCGTTCGGAACCAAGCGGTCGAGTTGGTGCGAGAAGAGGTGTTCCGCGCCCGAGGCCGGACGGGAAGAGCCCGCGATGGACATGGCGACGCCCGAGGAGACGAGCGCTTTCACGACGACCCACGCCGACTCCTCGAGGCCCTTCTTGATGGAGTCGGAGTTGCCGACGAGCATCTCGGCGGTCATCTGCGAGAGCGCGCCCGAGTACTCGGAGTACTCGACGTTCTTCAGGCGGTGGGCGAGTTGCCAGTCTTTCACCGCGGTGTAGTTCGAGATGATGTCCGCACAGCCCGCGGTGGTGAGTTCCCACGGCGCGTCCGCGAGAATCTCCGTGTCGGCGACGACGGCCAACGGCGGGTCGGCGGCGACGGAGTGGCGGGTGTCGCCCTCCGGGATGGACGACCGCCCGGAGACGATGCCGTCGTGACTCGCCGCCGTCGGCACGGAGATGAACCCGCAGTCGAGGCTGTCGGAGGCCATCTTCGCGGTGTCGATGGCCTTGCCGCCGCCGAGGGCGACGAGGTAGCCCGCGCCGACTTCGTTGCCGACCTCGATGACGCGTTCGACGGAGTCGAAACTCGCCTCGGAGATGGTGACCGTCGCCGGGTCGTCGAACTGCGCGCGAACCCGGTCGCCCGCTATCTCGTTCGGCGTCGGACTCGTCACCAAGAGCGGCCGCCCCGAGAGGTAGAGTTCACTCACCGCCGCGGAGAGCTCCTCCAACACCTCGTGGCCGACGAGGACGTTCCGCGGGAGCTGAATCCACTTCGATTTGTCGAACATACGTGCCTCTCTTCGGCGGTGGTTCATACGCTTTTCTCGTCCGGAACGACCGATGGCGGTGGCAACGGCGGAGGGGCGGGGAGAGCGCTCGGACGGAACCGAAAACCGGGTCAGAGCAGTCCGCCCGCCGCCTGCGAGAGGAAGACGACGCCGAACCCCGCGAGGACGACGGCGCTGACGCCCGCGACGATGGGTGCGAAGGCGTCGACGCGCCGTTCCGCGCCCACGAGCGCCGCCGGGAAGCCCGTCACCCACAGCACGATACCGCCGAAGAAGCCGACGACGAGCGCCGGCGACCCCGTCTCGACGACGAGCGTCCCGGCGAGTTCGCCGCCGACGTACGGCGTCTCCGCGAGAACGTCCAGCGTGCCGGGTTTCAGGAGTCCGACGCCCATCGTGAGCCAGAACAGAATCTGGTAGGGGTTCGTCAGAGCGAGGAGGAACGCCTTGCCGAAGCCGGTGGTCGCCCGCGACTCTACGGCCCCCGCCGCGCCGTCTGCACCGCCGTCGCCGTCCGCGGTACCGTCGCTCTGACCGCCGTCGCCGCGGGCGTCCGGTCGGAACGAACTTCGGACGTCTTTGGCCGCGCCGTACGCGAAGTAGAGCATGAGGACGCCGCCGACGCCGACCATCGCCGCGCGGACCGTCGGGAACCGCTCGACGAACGCGACGACGCCGAGGGCCGCGAGGACGAAGAAGATGATATCCGCCGTCATCGCGCCGAGTCCGGCCTTGAACCCGGCGACCCACCCGCGGAGGACGCTCTCCTCGGCGATAATCGCGTTCATCGGGCCGGGCGGGGCCGCCAGCGCCAGACCGAAGACGACGCCGGCGAGGAGAGAGGGAGCGAGATTCGTCACGTCAGGCGACTACGCGAGACCGTACAAAAAGAACACGGAGACAGAACGGGAGACCGCGGTGCGCCGACGGGGAGAGTCGGACGGATTCGGGTTCGAGCCGACGGAACCGGTCCGGAGCGGACGGAACCGTACACGACCGGAGCGAACCGGGGCGAACCGAACGCCGCCGGGGGTTAGAGGAGACCCGTCACGACGGAGGAGACGCCGCCGACGACCGTCTCCCAGACGGAGAACCCCGTCACCATCGAGAGGACGGTGTCGAGGCCGAAGAACAGGAACAGCACCGCGCTGAACAGGTGGGCCTTCCGCATGTCCACCCGGTGGGCGAACGTGTGGAAGAAGTAGGCGTTCGCGAGGCTCACGGGGATGATGGCGAGCATCTCGCCCACCCAGATGGCCGACGTGGCGCCGTACTGGACGGCCAACCCGACGGTGACGAGTTGGGTCTTGTCGCCGAACTCGCCGGCCGCCATCATCGAGAAGATGGGGACGAACCCGCCGAAGTGACCGGCGATGCGGTCTATCGGGGCGGGAAGGTCGCGTTCGGAGACGAGTCCCCCCGTCCCGCCGTCCGTCTCGGCGTCCACTCTGGTCGTCCCCGGTTCCGGCGCGGACCGGTAGAGGACGACGGCGAAGGTGACGAACAGTATCGCGGTGACGGCGTCGAGGACGACCGGCGAGAACGCGTCCTGTAGCGCCTGCCCGAACCACACTTCGAGGGCGGTCCACCCGGCGAACGCCGACCCCGCGGCGGCGACGACGACGAGGGGGTTGTACCGCGTCGAGAGGCCGGCGATGATGAACTGCACCTTCTCGCCGGGCAACACCAGCAACTGCGCGACGAACGCGACGGTGAGCACTTCGAGGTAGCTCGTCACGTCGTGGGTACCTCCTCGCTCTCGCCGTCCGAACCGCCCGCCGCGCGAACGCGAATCGACGCCGCGACGGCGTCCGGAAGGCTCTGTTCGTCGCCCTCGACTCCGTCGCCGTCACCGATGCGGACGGTCACCATGCCGAACGGGGCGATGTCCGTCACCTCGATGCTCGTTCCGGGGGTGATGCCCGCGTCGGCGAGGTACTCCAGTTCCTCTTGGTTGCGGTCGCTGACCCGCGCGACGACGACCGTCTCGCCGACGGAGTGGTCCGACAGTCGCGTCGTCTCCTCGTGGTCGAGGGGGGACAGATCGGGCGAGGGAATCGGGTCGCCGTGCGGGTCCACCGTCGGGTTCCCGAGGACGTCCGCGACGCGCCGTTCGAACTCCTCTGAGATGTGGTGTTCGAGGGCGTCCGCCTCGTCGTGGACTTCGCTCCAGGAGTAATCGAGGTGTTCCGCGAGGTACGCCTCGAGCAGGCGGTGGTGACGGAGGACTTCGAGCGCCACCGTCTCGCCCTCCTCCGTCAGTTCGGCTCCTTTGTACTTCTCGCGGTGGACGAGGCCGCGATCCGACAGCTTCCCGAGCATGCTCGTCACCGTCGGCGGCGTCTTCCCGAGGTACTCGGCGATGGCGGAGGTGGAGACGGGCGGCCCGCTCTCGGCCTGAATCTGGTAGATGGCCTTCAGGTAGTCCTCCATCACGTCGCTCAACATACCCCGAATTAGACGAGTCTAAAGTAAATATCCTCGGGCCTCGAAACCGTGCGGCCCCGGCGACAGTCGGCCCTGCGAATCGGTCGCGCTAGACGCCCTTCCCCATCAGGTGACTGCGGAGGATGTCGGCCGTCTTCGTCCCCGATTCGGTGTTCACGACCACCACCTCGTCGTCGGCGCCGACGACGCCGTCCTCGGCGAGTCGCCACGCGGCGGCGACGGCGGCACCGCCGGCCGCGCCGACTTCGAGTCCGGCGTTCTGCGCGGCGGCGACTGCGCTCTCCAGTATCTCGTCGTCGTCCGCCGCGAGGGCGTCGCCGCCCGTCTCCGCGAGTGCGGCGAGGGCGGCGGCCCCGCCTTTCGGGTTCGGGATTTCGAGTTCGCCGACGATGGTGTCGGGACTGGACCACGGTTCCACCTCCTCTGCGCCGCGTTCGTGGGCGGTGACGATGGGCGCGCATCCGGACGGTTGCGCGGCGTACACCGGCGGCACGTCGTCGGTGACGCCCGCCTCGCGGAGTTCGCGGAAGCCCTTCGCGACGCCCGCGACGACTTCCCCCGTCCCCGCGGGGACGACGACGGCGTCCGGAACCGTCCAGTCGAGCGATTCGGCAACCTCGAAGGCCACCGTCTTGATGCCGTCGTGGCGGTACGGGTTGTCGAACTCCTGCAGGGTGTGCCAGTCGGACTGCAGTTGCTCGTGGAGTGCCTCCTCGGCGTCGGGGTAGCGCCCGCCGACGACGCGCATCTCCCCGCCGTGGACGTTCACCATCGCCTTGTTCGGGAACGGCGCGCGCGAGGGGACGAACGAGTACGACCGCAGGTCCGCCATCCCCGCGTACGACGCCGCCGACTGGCCCGCGTTGCCGGGCGTGGCGAGGGCGACGAGTTCCGCGTCCGCCTCGCGCGCGGCGGTGACCGCCGGCGAGAGGCCGCGGTCCAAGACGGTGCCGGTCGGGTTCCGCCCCTCGTCTTTGATTCGAAGCGCCCCGACGCCGAGTTCGTCCGCGAGAGCCGGCGTCTCCACCAACGGCGTCGCCCCCTCGTCTGCGGTCAACGGGTTCGAGAACGGCAGGAGGTCGGCGTACCGCCACATCGTGTCGGTCGGCGCGTCAGCCAACCCGCCGTCGCCCCACTCGACGGCGTCGAGGTCGTAGGCCGGGTCGAGATGCGCGCCCGCGTCGCTCTCGCCGGTCGTCGTCGCCTCGTACTCCTCGTCGCTCTCGGCGCAGCGCAACCCGAGAAACGCCTCGCTAGTCTCCATATCGGGCGTTGCGGCGCGAGCGACAAATCCCTAGCCATTCGGTCTTTCCGACGCTTCGCCGCGCGCGGCCGACCTGCACCGACTGACTGTCGCGCACAGTACATTAGTGCGGTGCGCGAGATGGACCGGGCATGGACGAAACCGTGGTCGTCGTCGGCGCGGGCCTCGCGGGCCTCGTCGCGGCGCGTCACCTCGCCGACGAGGGTGCCGACGTGACAGTGTACGAACGGCGCCACGAAGTCGGCGGTCGGGTCCGGACGCAGAAACGAGACGGGTTCACCTTCGACCGGGGATTTCAGGTGCTCTTCACCGGCTATCCGGCGGTACAGCGAGAACTCGACGTGGACGAACTCGACGTTCGGGAGTTCTCCCCGGGGGCCGTCATCGCCCGTCCCGGCGAGCGTTCGACGCTGTCGGACCCCCTGCGCGACCCGAAATCGCTCCTCTCGACCCTGCGGAACGACGAGGTGACCCTCACGGACAAGGTTCGGACGATGGCGCTTCGCCAACACGTCCGCGGCACCTCGGAGCGTCACCTGTTCGAGGGACCGGACACGAGCATCCGAGAGTACCTCCGCGAGTGGGGGTTCTCCGAGAAGTACATCGAGAACTTCGTCGCGCCGTTCTACGGCGGCATCACGCTGGACCGGTCGCTCACCACCTCCAAGCGCGTCTTCGAGGCGACGTTCAAAGCGCTCTCGAACGGCCGCATCGTCGTCCCCGCCGAGGGGATGCAGGAGATTCCGAGGCAGCTCGCCGAGAAGGCCCGACGGGCGGGTGCGGAGATTCGCCTCGAGACGGACGTCGAGTCCGTCGAGAACTACGACGACGGCGTGACCGTGCGGACGACGGCGGAGACGGTGGAAGCCGACGCCGCAGTCGTCGCCGCCGACCCGAAGGAGTCGCTCCGACTCTCCGGCGTCGACGAGATACCGACGATCGCGCGGACGTCCACGACCCAGTACTACCGGCTTCCGGCGGGGACCGACTTGGAAACCGGGCGCAAACTCCTGTTGAACGCCGGTAGCGACGCGCCGAACACTATCGCGCCGATGTCGAAAATCGCGCCGGAGTACGCGCCCGGCGACTACGAACTGATCGCCGCGACGTTCCTCGGCAAGGAGGCGGCAGAACAGAGCGCGATGGAGTTGGCCGCAAAGACGAGGCGGAAACTCAACTCGTGGTACCCCGACGGGTCGATAGAGAAGGTCCAGTCCATCCACACCGACCGCATCGAGTTCGCGCAGTTCGACCAACCGCCGGGGGTCCACGACCGACTGCCGAACCACCGCGACCCGGGCGGGTGGACGTACCTCGCGGGCGATTTCACCGAGTGGTCGTCGATACAGGGCGCGATGCGAAGCGGTCGGAAGGCCGCCGAGGCGGTGGCGTACGACCTCAGACTCTGACTCACAGCATCCGGCGGAACTCGCCCAACGGCGGGAACGTCAGCGCCTCGTCGGCGCTCTCGTCGTACAGTATCGGGCGGAACGCGTCGATGTCGGTCACGAGGGGCGACTGCACGTCCCGCGTTCGGAGTCGGTTCACCACCACGCCCGCCGCGAGGCGGTTGAACGCCGGGAGCATCAGCACGTCCGCGTCGCGGAACGCCCCCTCGCCGTAGAGAAAGCAGGGCCGGCGCGTCCCCTCGATGGTTATCGCGGGGTGGTCGTGCCCGACGACGTACAGCGACCCCTCCCGGTCGGGGACGGCGTGGCCGTGGCAGACGACGACGGGCGCGTCCGTCGCCTCGCCGAGGACGTACTCGTCGTGGACGGTGCCGTCGAAGACGTAGTCGAGGGCGGCGTCGTGGTTCCCGCGGACGAAGACGGGACGCGCGCCGGCCTCGCGGCACGCGGCGGTCAGGTCGGCGACGCCCTCGCGCGCCCGCGCCGTCGCGGACCCGAACTCGTGGAGGATATCGCCCGCGAAGACGACCGTCTCGGGCGACCGGGCCGCGAGGTGGTCGGCGAGGCGTTCCCGCAGGTCGCGACGCTCACCGAGGGGGAACTCGACGGACGACGCCTCGTCTCGCCCCACGTGCACGTCCGCGACGACGAGAGCGTCCGCGCCGGGGAGGTACGCCGCCCTGTCGCGGTAGACGACCTCGAACACGGTGCGAGGGAGGGCCGCGACGCCCAAAGCGGTACCGTTCGGCGGCGGCGGGGCCGACGAACGGGACGGAGACGGCCCGCGGGGGCGACTGGATTTTTCACCGCTCGGTCCGTGCGACGGAGCATGAGCGGGGCCCTCGAAGATAAGCGGACGGCCACCCGACTCCGCATCCTCGTCGAGATAGCCGACAGACAACCGGCGGTGAGCCAAGGCGAGATAGCGGACGCGGTGGGCGTGACGAGTCAGGCCGTCAGCGAGTACATTCGGGAACTGGTCGAGGACGGGTACGTCGAGAAGGAAGGGCGGTCCCGATACCGGGTCACGAAGGAGGGGGTCGACTGGCTGTTTCAGGAGGTGAAAGACCTCCGGCGCTTCGCCGACCACGTGGCCGACGACGTACTGGAGAGCGTCCAAGAGGACGCCGCAATCGCCGCCGAGGACGTCTCCGCCGGCGAGACGGTGACGCTGTCGGTCCGGGAAGGCCTCCTCCACGCCGTCCCCGGGTCGTCCGGCCCGGCGACGGGCGTGGCGACGACGGACGCCGAGGCGGGCGACGACGTGAGCGTCACGGGGTTCGAGGGCGTCATCGAAATCGCCCCCGGCCGGGTGACGGTCGTCCAGATACCGCCCGCGCGGTCCGGCGGGAGCGCCGCGGTCGAACCGTCGGCGCTGGAAACCGCCTGCGACGGCGCGGACGTGGTCGTCGCCGCGGGCGTCGAAGCGGTCGTCGCCCTCCGGAAGGCGAACGTCGAATCGGAGACGGCGTTCGCGGCGGGCGAGGTGGCCGCCGCCGCCGCGGAACGGGGGTTGGACGCGACGGTGGTCGCGACCGCCGACCTCGTCGGTCGAGTGACGGACGCCCTCCGCGACGGCGACGCCCTCTACGAAGTCACCGAGGCGGCGCAGGTGGAGTCAGAGGAGGAAGCGTGATTGGGTCGGTTAGACCGATCGGGCCGATTTCGCTCGCGGACGCCGCGTGGTACGCGATGGCGTTCGCCGTCGTGCTCTCGGCGTCGTGGGTGTGCGACGACGCGCGAGACCGCCTTCCGAACGCGGAGGCGTTTCTCTGGACGGGACTGGTTCTTCTCACCGGACTGTTCGCCGCGGTGACGAGGAGGGTGAGCGACGCCGCGTTCGTCCTGTACGCACTCTCGCTCTACGGCGCGCGGACGCGGGGACGGTCCTGGTGGGCGGTGAGAAACGGGCGGCGGAGCCGGTGACGTCCCTCTAGGCGGCCGCGCCTTCGGCGTGTTCTCTCGCCGTCGCGTACGCCTCCTGTAACTCCTTGAACTCCGATTGGGATCCCCCGTGGTCGGGGTGGACGTCCTTCACCCGGTCGCGGTAGGCGCGTTTCACCTCCGCGGGGTCGGCCGTCGTCGGCACGCCGAGGTAGTCGAACGCCGCGGTCACCGGACTCTCGCGCGTCGGCGTCGCGGGTTCGAACTCCGGCACCTCGAACGGAAGACGACGCCCGAGTCCGTGCGCGGGCATCTCGTGTTCGCAGAGGACGGTGTACGTCCCCGCCCGTTCGAGTCGGAAGTACGCCTGCGCGTCGAAGGTGAGGGCGACGTCGCGTTGCGGGAGGTAGAACGCCACCGTCTCGCCGTGGAGGGCGTGGTCCTCGACGAACGGTTCGCCTATCGTCCGGAGGTAGTCGCGGATTTCGGTCCGGCGGCGACCCGCCCCGTCGACGTTCGGACCGCGGGGTACCGCGTCGTCCGGGAACAGTCGCCCCCCGACGAGGAACACCCCGGCGACGACGAGAGAGGCGACGATACCCCCAACGACGCCGAGGAGAAGCCACGGCGGGGTGAGCGACACCAAGTCCGATTGCACGACCGAACAGAGGTCATCGAGGATAAAGAAACTCTCGGGACGAGGGGTGCGTTCCCCGGCGCAATCGGGTGTTTGGCCGCCTCGCGTCGGCCCAGGACGCCGCCCTCGCCGCGCGACGGACGTTACTGTCTGCGGTGCCTACCCGGTCCCGTGCGACCGATACGATTCGAGGAGGCCGACTCGGCGGAACGGACGCAGATAGGCGAAGGGTTGACCCGACCCGCCGTCGCCGCGGGCCGGTTGGAGACCGGTCGCGCGGAGGGGAAGTACTTCCTCCGCCACGACGACGGGTGCGCCGTCTGCGGCGAGGAAGTAAGCGCCGGCAAACCGTTTTATCTCGACCCTGAAACCGGCGAGATACTCTGTGAAACCCACGGTTCGGCCCGACGGGAGGAGTAGTCGCATTCTCCGAACCTAACGTACTCGCGGCCGAGTAGTATTTTATTCATCAGTGGGTTGTTTGGAAAGTACTTATTACGAACTGTGATGAGTACCAAACGCTAATGGCTGTAGTTTGGCTGGACGACGTACGCGCCGCCGATTTAGGTACGGTCGGCGGCAAGGCGGCTTCGCTCGGCGAACTCACGGCGGCAGGGCTTCCCGTTCCGCCGGGGTTCGTCGTAACCGCAGAGACGTACCGGGCATTCATCGAGGACGCCGGTATCGACGAGGAACTGTTCGAGGCCGTCGACGTAGACCACGAGGACTCCGCCGCGTTGAAGGAAGCGCACGAACGCGCGCACGAACTCATCGTGGAGACGCCCGTCCCCGAGGAGGTACGCGAGGAGATTCTCGCCGCCTACGAGGAGATAGGCGAGGACGCCTTCGTGGCCGTGCGGTCCTCCGCGACGGCGGAGGACCTTCCGGACGCCTCCTTCGCGGGACAACAGGAGACGTACCTCAACGTCCAAGCCGACGACTTGGTCGAACGCGTCAAGGAGTGTTGGGCGTCGCTGTTCTCTCAGCGCGCGATATACTATCGGAATCGGAAGGACTTCCCCCACGAGGAGGTGGACATCGCGGTGGTCGTCCAGGAGATGGTCGCCGCCGAGAAGTCGGGCGTGATGTTCACGTCGCACCCCTCGACGGGCGAACCGCGCATCATCATCGAGGCGGCGTGGGGCCTCGGCGAAGCGGTGGTCTCCGGCACCGTCTCCCCCGACAACTACGTCGTAGACCGCGGGACGAAGGCGGTCGAGACGGCGACCGTCGCCGACAAGAAGGTGATGATGGAGAAAGACGAGGAGACGGGCGAGACCGTCGAACGAGAGGTCGAGGAGGACCGACGGAACGCCCGCGTCCTCTCCGACGAGGAGATTTCGGAGTTGGTCGAACTCGGCGAACGCGTCGAGGAACACTACGGCGAACCGCAGGACGTGGAGTGGGCCGTCTACGAGGGCGACATCTACATGCTCCAGTCGCGGCCCATCACCACCATCTCCGAGTCGGGGACGAACCCCGAATCCGAGACGGTGGAGGCCGCCGGCGACGGCGGGGCCGAGGTGGCGAGTGCCGGTAACGGCGCGTCGGGCGACGGCGCGAACGGCGCGTCGGGCGACGGCGACGTACTGGTGCAGGGACTCGGCGCGAGTCCGGGCATCGCCTCCGGCGAGGCGCGCATCGTCACGAAACTCGACCACCTCGACCAGGTGGGCGACGGCGACATCATCGTCACCGAGATGACGATGCCGGACATGGTGCCCGCGATGAAGCGCGCGGCGGGCATCGTCACCGACGAGGGCGGCATGACCTCCCACGCCGCCATCGTCTCCCGGGAACTCGGCGTCCCCGCCGTCGTCGGCACCGGGTCGGGCACCCGCGAACTCGACGACGACCAACCCATCACCATCGACGGCGACAAGGGCACCGTCCGCGAGGGCGTCGTCGAGTCCGAGGACGTCCAACGCGAACCCATCGAGGAGGCGCGCCCGAAGACGCCGGTCAAACCGATGACCGCGACGGAGGTGAAGGTGAACGTCTCCATCCCCGAGGCGGCCGAACGCGCCGCCGCGACGGGCGCGGACGGCGTCGGACTCCTCCGGATGGAGCACATGATTCTCTCGACGGGGAAGACCCCCGCGAAGTACATCTCCGACAACGGCGAACGCGCCTACGTCGACCAACTCGTCGAGGGGATGCGAACCGCCGCGGAGGAGTTCTACCCCCGGCCGGTCCGCATCCGAACGCTCGACGCGCCGACCGACGAGTTCCGCCAACTCGACGGCGGCGACGACGAACCGAAGGAGCACAACCCGATGCTGGGCTACCGCGGCATCCGGCGTTCGCTCGACAACCCCGAGGTGTTCAAGCACGAACTGGAGGCGTTCCGCCGCATGTTCGAGATGGGGTACGACAACGTCGAGATAATGTTCCCCCTCGTCAACGACGCCGAGGACGTCTACCGCGCGAAGAACTTGATGCGCGAGGCCGGCATCGACCCCGACAAGCGCAGTTGGGGCGTGATGATAGAGACGCCCGCCTCCGCACTCGGCGTCGAGGAGATGGCCGGGGCGGGCATCGACTTCGTCTCCTTCGGGACGAACGACCTCACGCAGTACACCCTCGCGGTGGACCGCAACAACGAGAACGTCGCCGACCGCTTCGACGAACTCCACCCCTCGGTGCTGAAACTCATCGGCGACACCATCGAGACGTGCCGCGAACTCGGCGTGAAGACGAGCATCTGCGGGCAGGCCGGGTCGAAGCCGAAGATGGTCCAGTTCCTCGCCGAGAAGGGCGTCTCCTCTATCTCGGCGAACATCGACGCCGTTCGCGACGTGCAACACGAGGTCAAGCGCGTCGAACAGCGTCTCATCCTCGACTCGGTGCGCTGAGCGTCGCGTAACACCCCCTCACCCGGTTTTATCTCTCACTCGGCCGTACGACCGCACACCTCATGCCCTCCACGCCCTCCTCGTCGCCCCGCCGCGGAGTGTGGCCCGCAGTCGTCGCCGTAGTCGTCGTCTCGGTCCTCCTCGCCGTGACGCTCGTCGTCGCGGCGGCGGCCGGGGCGGTGGTCGTCCTCTCGGTCGTCGCGGCCGAACCCCCGGGCGAACGGTCGATCGCTCTCGTCCTCCTCGCGGCGGTGATTCCGACGGAGGCGGTGTACCTCGCCGTCTCCGTCGCGTACGCACACATCAGAGAACTCCCCGTCCCGGTTCGGGTCCCGACGCGGCGCGACGCCGCCCTCGTTCTCGCGGGCTCCGTCGTCACCGTCGTCGCCGCGACGGCCATCTTCGCCGTCGGAAACGCCGCCGGCGTCAGCCCCGTCTCCAGCGCGTTCGACCCGGCGACGGAGGCCGACCCGTCGGCGCTTCTCCTCTTGGCTCCCCTCTCGATACTCGTCGTCGCGCCCGCCGAGGAGGCGTTCTTCCGCGGCGTCCTTCAGGGCCGCCTCCGACGGGCGTTCGGGCCGGCCGCCAGCGTCGGCGTCGCCAGCGTCCTCTTTGCGGGCGTCCACGTGTTCAACTTCGTCTCCTTCGACCGGCCGGTCGGAGTCATCGTGCCGTTGGGGGCCATCTTCGTCGTTTCGCTCGTCCTCGGCGGCGTCTACGAGACGACCGACAACCTCGCCGTCCCCGTGGCCGTCCACGGCGCGTACAACGCCACCTTGGCCGTCGTCTCCTACCTCTCCGTCGTCGGCGTCGTCTGACCGGCGACGCGGAACTCGACCGGTTCGTGGGACCTTCAGTTCCCCGATTCGCGGGGAGCCACCCCCGAATCAGAAGCCTCTCCCCGAATCACGGGTGCCTCACTCCCGACTCGGCGGACTGTCGAACTCCGCGCCGCAGTTCCGACAGGCGGTCACCGTCCGCCTCTCGTCCCCGAGCGTCACCTCCAGTTCCGGACTGCCGCAGTCGGGGCACGGCCGCGGGGTGCGTTCGGAACCGCAGTCGGGACAGACGAACGTCGGTCCGTCCCCGCCCGCCTCGACGCGCACGTCGTCGCGGCCGCAGTCGGGACACTCGACCGGGACTCGAACGTCGTCCGTCTGTCGGGGTGCGCCCATCGCGAACGCCACGAGAACGCCGTCGGAGTCGTTTCGCCCCGACTGGAACTCGCCGGGGGCGAAGCGCACCGCCTCGCCGGCGTCGACGGCGATTTCGCCGTCCATCGTCTCGAACGTCGCGGTGCCTCGAACGACGACGAACACCTCCTCTTGGTCGGCGTGGGCGTGCAGTCCGCCGGGGAAGCCGTCTCCCGGCGCGAGTCGGTAGCGGTTGAGGGCGAATCCGGTCGTCCCCAACGCCGCCGAGAGGCGGTGCCGTTCGCTCCCGTCGCCGAGAGAGTCCGATTCAGCGTCGTCTAGAGAGACGCGTTCCATGGTCCTTCGACGGGGCGGAGCGCCCATATGCGTCCGGGTGGGGCCCGCGTCGGACGCCGCGCCGACACCGAAGCCGTCCGAACAGACAACGGAATTGATAAACGCCGCCGCGGGGTAAGAGCGTCCATGCAGCGGGCCGCCCCGCAGGAGTTCACTCGCGTTCTGTCGTCCATGTGCACGGAACCGCACCCGGCGGCGCGGGACGCCGCCGAGCGGTTTCTCGCGACGAATCCGGGCGACCCGGCGACGTACCGGACGGTCGCGCGACTCGAAGAGCGGGCGGTCGAGACGCTCGGCGAGATTGCGGGCCTCTCGGAGCCGCACGGGTACGTGACAAGCGGCGGCACGGAGGCGAACATCCAAGCCGTCCGGTCGGCGCGCAACCGCCGCCGCGTCGAGGACCCGAACGTCGTCGTCCCCGAGAGCGCGCACTTCTCCTTCACCAAGGCCGCAGACGTCCTCGGCGTCGAACTCCGCCGCGTGCCCACGGACGAGGACCACCGCGCGGACGTGTCGGCCGTCCGCGCCGCCGCGGACGACGACACCGTCCTCGTCGTCGGCGTCGCCGGGAGCACGGAGTTCGGACGCGTCGACCCCGTCCCCGAACTCGCCGACGTCGCCCACGAGGCGGGCGCGTTCCTCCACGTCGACGCCGCGTGGGGCGGGTTCTACCTCCCATTCACCGACCACGAGTGGGGGTTCGCCGACGCGCCCGTGGACTCGATGACCATCGACCCCCACAAGTGCGGGCAAGCCGCCGTCCCGGCGGGCGGACTCCTGTTCCGCGAACGCGCCGGACTCGACGCCTTGGCGGTCGATACGCCGTATCTCGAATCCACGTCGCAGGCGACGCTGACGGGCACCCGAAGCGGTGCGGGCGTCGCCGCCGCCGCCGCCGCGATGGACGCCCTCTGGCCCGACGGCTACCGCCGCGAGTACGAACGGGCCGCGGAACTGGCGTCGTGGTTCGCGTCGGAACTCCGCGAACGCGGGTTCGCGGTGGCCGACGTCGAACTCCCTATCGTCGCCGCCTCGGTGCCCGAGTCGCTCTTCGAGCGTCTCCGCGAGGCGGGATGGCGCATCTCGCGCACCGAGTCGGGGGAACTCCGGGTGGTCTGCATGCCGCACGTCACCCGCGAGATGCTCGTCGCCTTCCTCGCGGATATCGACGAGCGTCGGCCGTCTCCCCCTTGACCCGAGTCCCGCGAGGACGACGGCGTCGTCGGGCGGTGCGCCCCCCGTCACCGGGACGGGAATCTCAAGACTTACAACCTCTCGTTTGGGAGGAATGAGCAAGGTGTCCCTCGCCGCCGTCATCGAGATGTTCGCTCAGGGAGCGGTCCACGTCGGCCACGCAGTCGACCCCGCGGCGGTCGGCGCGAGTGTCTGGCCGGAGTTCGGCTTCTCCGATATGGTCCGGCACGCAACCGGCCTGTTCGGCCTCCTCGTCGTCTTCGTCTACTCGTTTCTCATCGCCTTCGCCCTCCCCGGCGTGAGCGAAGTCGTCCTCCTCGCGCCGATAGAACTCGGCTTGACCTACTGGCAACGGATGGCCGTCATCATCTTCGTCAGCGGAGTCGGGAAGGCCGCGGGGAGCGTCTTCGCCTTCCACATCGGGCAGGAGGCCAAGGAGGCCGGACCCATCGTCCGCGCCCTCCGCCGGTCGCGGTTCGACGTGGTGGAGTGGTCGGAGAAGCGGACGGTCGAACTCGCACAGAAGTGGGGGTACGCCGGGTTGGCGGCGGCGCTCTGCGTGCCGGGGTTCCCCGACACGCTCTCCATCTACGCGTTCTCGGTCCTCGAAGAGGACTACCTGAAGTTCGCGGTGGCGACGTTCGTCGGCAGCGTCGGCCGCCTCGTCATAACGCTCGTCGGCGTCGAGGCAGTCCTAGCGGTCGGATGGGTGTAGCCGGAACCGAGGCGCGCGACGCGACGACTATCGAGGCAGTCCCTCTCACGAGGAGTTCCAATACACCCAGTAAGTGCCGTCTCACGACCGGTCCGCGCCGAATACGTTCAAAACGTCGTCAGAAATAACTATGTGGTAACCGACCGACGATGCTATGCGCTACCATGGAACGAAGCAGACGAGCGTTCATCCGAACCGCCATCGCAACCGGTGCCGTCGCGGGAGCGAGCGGAACCGCTCTCGCGGGGTGTAAGACCCACGACTGTAACAAGTTCGGCAACCGCGAGGAACAACCGGGGAACGAGAACGGACAGGCAGTGGGTCACGACAAGGACGAGGGCGACCCGGGCGGCGACGCCCACGACAAAGACGAGAAAAACCCCGAAAAGCCAGGACAGCGAGTCGGACACTGCAAGTACGACTGAGCCTCGGCCCCGACGATTTTTTCCGCATCCTTCGCCCCGGCGGTGACGGACGCGTCTCCCTCGCAAGCGAACCCGAATCGGGAATGTAACGTTTCGAGGATGATCGTCGATTCCGGTTCGGACGAAGCGCCGAACGGCGAGCGGATTTATCCCGTTTCGAGTCGTGTCACCGCACATGGACGTAGAGACCGGCATGCGGCAGGTCGACGAAGCGGTTCGGAACAACGTCGGCGCGCAGAACTACGACGAGGGGACGGAGTCGGAGTACCGACAGGTGCTGAAGGAAGTCGAGAGCATCGCCGGCGGCGGCGCCGTCGAAGACGTCGTCAGGTGGATATCGGGCGAGGTTCGCGGCGAGGAGTCGCTCCCGTCGAAGAACGCCGTCGAAGAACGGGCGGCCCAGATATGCCGCGACTACGACGAGGAGATTCCGTCCTCCTCGCGGTTGGCGAACGCCTGAGTCGGCGCGGCGCGCGGACGGACCCGGTTCACTTTTCTTCGGCGCGCGAGTACGGGGAGTCGTGACGCTCGTCCGTCCGGACCGCCGTATGCGCGTGCGAACCTCCTTTTAGCGCCGGGTGGACCCGAGGCGCGGTCGGCGGTCGGTAACGCGGCCGGCGGTCGGGCCCGGCGAACCTCGGGCGCGCGGTTTCGCACCCGGGCGACGCTTCCGAAACCAGCGGGATTTTGGTCCCGCCCCCGAACCACACACGATACATGAGCCACGAGGATTTCCCCACGGAGACGCCAGCGGTGGTGACGTGCGGGTTGCCCTACGCGAACGGCGACCTGCACATCGGTCACTTACGAACGTACGTCGGCGGCGACATCTTCAGCCGCGCCCTCCGCAAACTCGGACAGGAGACGGCCTTCGTCAGCGGGTCGGACATGCACGGCACGCCCGTCGCCGTCAACGCCGAGAAGGAGGGCGTCACGCCCGAGGAGTTCGCCCTCCGCCACCACGAGAAGTACGAGGAGACGTTCCCCGAGTTCGGCATCGAGTTCGACAACTACGGCCACACCCACGACGAGACGAACACCGAACTGACGACGGACGTCGTCGAAACGCTCGAAGACGAGGGGTACGTCTACGAGAAGGAGATTCAGGTCGCCTACGACCCCGACGCCGACCAGTGGCTTCCCGACCGGTTCGTCGAGGGCACCTGCCCGTACTGCGGCGAACACGCCCGCGGCGACGAGTGCGACGAGGGGTGCGGCCGCCACCTCGAACCCGGCGAGATAGAGGAGCCCACCTCGGCGCTGACGGGCAACCCCGCCGAGTACCGCGAGCGCACCCACAAGTTCTTCGAGGTGTCGGAACTGCAGGAGTACCTCCAAGAGTTCATCGACCGACTGGAGGGGACGCCGAACGCGCAGAACCAACCTCGAGAGTGGATAGAGGGTGAACTGCAGGACTGGTGTATCACCCGCGACATGGACTGGGGTATCGACTACCCCGGGGATAACCCCCAAGATTTGGTCCTGTACGTCTGGGTCGACGCCCCCATCGAGTACATCTCCTCGACGAAGCAGTACTCAGAGCGCGTCGGAAGCGACGAGTTCGACTGGGAACGGGCGTGGCGCGACGACGGCGAGGTGACCCACATCATCGGACGCGACATCATCCAGCACCACACGGTGTTCTGGCCCGCGATGCTGCGCGCCGCCGGGTTCGTCGAACCGCGCGCCGTCATGGCGTCGGGCTTCATCACGCTCAACGGCAAGGGCTTCTCCACGTCGCGGAACCGCGCCGTCTGGGCCGACGAGTACGTAGACGAGGGCTTTCACCCGGACCTCCTGCGCTACTACCTCGCGACGAACGGCGGGTTCCAACAGGACGTCGACTTCTCGTGGGACCGCTTCCGCGAACGCGTGAACAACGAACTCGTCGGTACCGTCGGCAACTTCGCCTACCGGTCTTTGCTCTTCGCCTACCGCGAGTTCGAGGGCGCGCCGGACGCCGACCTCTCCGAGGAGGTGCGCGACCGCATCGAACGGGCGATAGAGGAGTTCGAGGCCGGAGTCAACGACTACTCCGTCCGCGAGGCGGGCAACGCCGCCGTCCGACTCGCGCAGTTCGGCAACGAGTACATCCAGCGCAACGAACCGTGGAAACTCGACGACGACGACCCGCAGAAGGCGCAGGTCATCCGCGACTGCGTGCAGGTGGCGAAGGCCGTCGCCGTCCTCTTCGAACCCGTCGCGCCGGGCAAGGCGGAGGCCCTGTGGGCGGACCTGAACGAGGAGGGCGACGTCCACGAAGTAGAGACCGACGCCGCACTCGACGCCCCCGCCGAGTCCTTCGGCGAACCCTCGGAACTGTTCGAGAAGATTCCCGAGGAACGCGTCGAGGAACTCAACGAGAAGCTCCAGTCCCGCGTCGAAGAGAGCGACGAGGAAACCGAAACTGACGACGGAGACGACGAGAGTGAATCCACCGTGAGCGACGAATTCGAACCCGTACTGGACGAGCGAATCGACTTCGAGGAGTTCCAAGAACTCGACCTCCGCGTCGGCGAGATTCTCGACGCCGAGGGCATCGAGGACGCGGACAAACTCGCCAAGCTGACCGTCGACATCGGCGTCGAGGAGCGTCAGATAGTCGCCGGCATCAAGCAACTCCACGACTTGGAGGAACTGCCCGGCACGAAAGTCGTCGTCGTCGCGAACTTAGAGAAGGCGGAACTGTTCGGCGTCGAGTCCAACGGGATGGTGCTGGCCGCGGGCGAACAGGCCGACCTATTGACGACCCACGGCGACGCCGTCCCCGGAACGAAGGTCAGATAACGAGTCTTCCCCGCGGCGCGCCGCGCGCCGCGTCTACTCCTCCATCGACACCTGCACTTCGTCGTCGGTGACCGCGACTATCTGTTCGGCCGTCAACGCGAGTTCGCCGGACCCCTCGGAGACCGCTTCCTCCCGGTCGGCGACCGAGGGGGCGTCCGTCTTCATTATCGCCTCGTTCTCCTCGACGCCGGTGATTCGGCCGATGGGTTCGTCGTTCGGGCCGATCACGGTCTTTCCGACGAGTCGTTCGGTCACTTGCTGCATACCCGACCCGAGGGGCGAGAGAACCGAAAGGCTGGTGGCACACCCGTCAGTCGGCCGTTCAGTTCAGGTAGTTCACACGAATCGGACGGACACGAAACGGTTTTCTCACCCTAGGCGAGAGACCGGCCATGTTCTTCGGTCTCACGAGCGAGGACGTCAAAGTTGAACGGGGGCCGCCCGTTCGTCTCTCAGAGCGATTGGCGGTCGCTCACTTCTACTTCGTCGCGGACAGTAGCCGAGGCGTACGAGAGGGAATCGAACACGTCACCGTACACGACCAAGGCGACGATACCTACGACGTGCGCTTCACCGGGCACACCGACGGCGCGTACGTGGTAGAGCGCACGGTTCTCGAAGAGATCTGCGCGTCACTCGCGGAGGGCGACCGGTACGGCCAGTGGAAGGTCCGGTTCAGGGACGAGCGTCCCGACTGGGTGCCCGACAGTATCCCGGAGGGGGAGTAGGCCGCGACGCCGACCTCTCGTTCGTCCGAGTGCGGGCGAGTCGGTCAGAACGTGCGTTGTTTTTCGGCACGGACGAGCGTCATCGTCGGGCTTTTTTATCCAATCGGGAGTAACTCGACGCATGAGAAACGCGAAGATCGTCTGTACGCTGGGACCAGCGTCCGACGACCGAGAGACGATTCGGTCACTCGCCGACGCCGGGATGAGCGTCGGACGCTTGAACGCCAGTCACGGAACGCCCGAACACCGAGCGGAGGTCATCGACCGCATCCGCGACGTGGACGACTCGACCGACGCGCCGTTGGCGGCGATGGTGGACTTACAGGGGCCGGAGGTTCGGACCGCCCCCCTCGACGAGTCCATCCAACTCGAAACCGGGTCCGAGGTGCGGTTCGTCGAGGGCGACGACGCGACGCCCGAGGAGGTCGGTCTGTCGTACTCCATCGCCGCCGCGGAGGCGGGCGACACGATTCTGCTCGACGACGGCCGCATCGAGGCGACGGTCGAACGGGTCGACGGCGACGCCGTCGTCGCCCGCATCGACTCCGGCGGCGAACTCAGCGGGCGCAAGGGCGTGAACGTCCCCGGCGTGAGCCTCGACATCGACCTCATCACCGAGGGCGACCGCCGCGAACTGGAAGTCGCCGCCGAGAAGGAGGCCGACTTCGTCGCCGCGTCGTTCGTCCGCACCGCAAACGACGTCTACACCATCAGCGACGAACTGGAGAACCTCGGCGCGGACATCCCCGTCGTCGCCAAGATAGAGCGCGCGGGGGCCGTCGAGAACTTAGACGAGATAATCGAGGCGTCGTACGGCGTGATGGTCGCCCGCGGCGACCTCGGCGTCGAGATGCCGTTGGAGGACGTGCCCATCATCCAGAAGCGCATCATCCGCAAGTGCCACGCGACGGGGACGCCCGTCATCACGGCGACGGAGATGCTCGACTCGATGGTCCACGCGCGGCGACCCACCCGCGCGGAGGCCTCGGACGTGGCCAACGCCGTCCTCGACGGGACGGACGCGGTGATGCTCTCGGGGGAGACGGCCATCGGCGACGACCCCGTCCGCGTCGTCGAGACGATGGACAGCATCGTGCGGCAGGTCGAGGCGAGTCCCGAGTACGACGAGACGACGGAGGGGCACATCCCGACCGCCGAGGACAGTTCGCGGACGGAAGCGCTCGCCCGGGCGGCGCGCTACCTCGCCCGCGACGTCGACGCCAGCGCCATCGTCGCCGCCTCCGAGTCCGGGTACACCGCGCGGAAGACGGCGAAGTTCCGGCCCGCCGTCCCCGTCGTCGCCACGACGCCGAACGACCGCGTGCGCCGTCAACTCGCGCTCTCGTGGGGCATCATCCCGACGTACTCGGCCTACCGCGACGGCATCGAAGAGATGATGGACGACGCCGTGGACGCCGCCCTCGACACGGAGGTCGCCTCCTCGGGCGACACAATCGTCGTCCTCTCGGGGATGATGACCGAACTGGAGGGGACGAACACGACGAACATGCTGAAGGTCCACGTCGCCGCGGAAGCGGTCGCCACCGGGCGGAAGGTGGTCGGCGGGCGCGTCGCCGGCCACCTCGCGTACGCCCCGGACGGCGACCTGACGGACGTGCCGAGGGGCGCGATTCTCGCACTCCCCGCCGACTTCGACGACGAGTTCGAGGGCGATACGACGAAACTCGCCGGAATCATCGACGCGCGGCCGGGAATGACGGGCTACCCCGCACTCGTCGCCCGCGAAATCGACATCCCGATGATATCGGGCGCGCCCATCCCCGAGAGCGTCGCCGCGGGCACCGAGGTGACGCTTCACGCCGAACGCGGCGTCGTCTACGAGGGGAACGTCATCGAACACGGCGCGAAGGGACAGCGCTGACGGACGCGGACGCCGCCGACCGAGTGCCCTCCCGGGGTCGGTAGGCATTTCCCGACCCACCTCCTACGGTCCGACGATGGACCGACCCGACGACGCAGAATCCGCCCGCGAGGGACGAGAGCCCTCGACTCGGGCGCAGTCCGACTCCGAGGACGAGGAGGCGCGGACGAGCGAGGAGGGTTCGACGCCCACCGAGGGCACCGCCGGTCTGTTCTGGACCGCCGAAGACGAGGGGGAACCGCCCGAACTCGAACCGCTCGAACCCGGGCGACCGTCGCCCGAGAACGTCCTCTTCGTCGTCCTCGGCGCACTCGGCACCGTCGCCCTCGTCCTGACCGCCGTCTCGCCGCTCTGAGCCGGAGAACTGCCGGCACGGAGTCCGAAACCGCCGAAACGAGGGAGTTCGCCCCGCCGAATTATCAATTCTGAGTACCCGACCGTAGTCTTTTATGGGTGATGCCGGGTAGAGGTGCGTAACGTCCCGCGCCGCGTATTCCGATGAGACGCACACATATACTCGCGACGGTGGTGGCGGCGATACTCGTCGTCGCCGCGGTTCCCGTCCCAGCAGACGCCCTCACGACAGCCTCCGGTTCGAACGACGCCACCGTCTACGCCGCCGCCGACGCCTCCGGTTCGTTCCCGGACGGCAACGTGACGGTCACTCGCGGCGACAGAGTGACGTTCAGCGTCAGTCACTCGGCCCCCGCGAACGTGACCATCGGCGGTCCCGACTACGGCTATCACCTCCGCGTCCGACTCGGTGGCTCCGGCACCGACGAGATTACCATCGACACGTACGCGACGACGAGCGGTGACCCCGACACGTACGTCACGGGCGGCGACGCCACGTTGGTAGAGCCGGCGAACGGTCTCGACGAACCGCTCGAACCCGGCAACTACCTCATGCGCGTCAACGTGGACGGCGTCGAACGCGACATCGCGACGCTGACAGTCGAACCGCGCACGGGGATGAGCGCACAGACGCTCGTCGCCCCCGGCGAGTTCGACACCACGTCCGTCGACACGAGCGAGGAGGGGAACGCGAACGTCGGTCCCCTCACCGACATCGCCTCGGCGAGAGAAACAGTCGCGAAGGGCGACTACGTAGTGGTGAAAATCGAAGAGAGCGGATTGGAGACGGCGCTCAACGCCAGCGACCTGAGCGGCGGTGAGGCGGCCAACGGCGTGAAGCTGAACTTCACGCAGACGGCCCCCGGTCCGAACCGCGACCCCACGTCGTACCTCGCGCACGGAACGGGCGGCGGAGCGAAGGAGGCGAACGTGACCGTCTACCCGGCGTTCGAGAGCGACCAGGTGTACGTCCTGTGGGACACCTCGAACGTCTCGCTCTCGCGGCAGTCCGAGCGCAACCGATACGAGGCCCGACTCACGCTGACGAAGCGGAACACGCTGGTAGAGGAGGAGACGGTGGTGGCGACGACGCCCGTCCAGTTGGTCCGCCCGACGATGAGTCTCGCCCCCGAGACGGACCACGTCCACCTCCCGTGGGAGAACGGGTCGTACGCCGTCTCCGGGCGAACGAACCTCGCGCCGGGCACGACGCTCGAAGTGCGGATGCGGTCGCCCGACCCGAACGCCTTCCTCCAGATTCAGCCGGCGACGGTCGACGAAAACGGACGGTTCGGGGCGGCGTTCAACCTCGGCGACGTCTCCCGGGGCGCGAACGCGACGATGTGGGTGCGCGACCACTACCTGCAGACGATGCAGGAGGTGGCGATAGTCGCCCCCGACCCGAGCGTCACCATACACGACCAAAGCCCCGGCGACGACCCCGAACTGACCGTCGCGCGCGTCGAAGTGCCCGACGGCGGGTTCGTCAAACTCGTCGACGAGGACGGCGCCGCCGTCGGGCGGTCGAACTACCTCGAACCGGGCCGCCACGAGAACGTCTCGGCGTCGCTTTCGATGCCTCTGTACGACTCTCAGACGATACGCGCCGAACTCGTCGCCGACCGGAACGGCGACGGCGCGTACGACGCCGAAAACGACACCGCGTACCGCCGAAACGACTCCGTCGTGAACGACACCGCGTACGTCGAGTTCCCCGCGGCACCGACCGAAACCGCGACGCCGACGCCGGAACCGACTGCGACGCCGACGCCGGAACCGACGACGACGCAGTACCCGATTCTGACGCAGACGCCGTTGGACCCCTCGGAGGCGTCGAAGTCGAGCATCCCGCTTCCGATACCCGTCACTCTGACCGCACTCCTCGCGGCGGCACTCCTCCTCGCCCGACGGAGGGAGACCTGATGACCGTGTTTCAGCCAGTACCTACCACCCCGACGCGTCGAACCGACCCCGCCGAGACGACATCGCACGCCCCGCCGCGACGCGGAGGTGACGGGCGGTGATTCCCGAACTGGAACCGGAGGACTTCGTGTCGTTCCTCGGCGACCTCTGGGGCGAACGCGGGTGGGACACGACGGTGCAGGAGCGAGCGAACGGGACGTACTTCATCATCGGCGAACGCGGCGACGGCAGGCGGGGCGTCCTCTTCGTCTTCCCGACGACCGAATCGCACGTCTCCGGCCAGCACCTCCGCCGGTTCGTGACGCTCTGCGGGAAGAAGGGCGTCGACGTGGCCGTCGTCGCCACGCAAGGCGCGTACGCCGACGAGGCGCGAAAGATAGCCGACGCGAAGGGCATCCACCTCCTCGATCGGTCCACCCTCGAAGGCACCGTCGAGGAGGGCGGCTTCCACGACGTCCTCCGGGAGTACACCGGTGGCGGCCCGTTGGACCCGATTCTGGCGAAACTCAGGGCGCTCGGACTGCCCGTGCCCGAGACGCTTCCCGTCGAGTTGCCGTTCGACCCGGCGAAGATGCAGGCGCGGGTTCGGAGCAAACTGGGCGGCTACAGCGACGGATCCGACGACTCGGACGCCGACGGGCCGCCCCCGGACGACGAGGGGGACGGCGGCGGGCGACTGGACGCGCTTCCGGTGTCGCCGCGGACGCTCCTCCCCGTCGTCGTCGCGGCGGTGCTTCTGGTCGTCGCCGGGTCGGCCATGGGAGCGCTCACCGTCCCCGGGATAGGCGGCGGCGGTAGCGGTTCGGACACGGCGGTTTCGGCCGTCTCGACTGCCGGTGCGAACGCGGCCCTCGATATCCGCTGGAACGCGAAGACGACGGACAGCATCACCGTGAACGGGACGGCGTACGACGCGCCGGAGAACCAGACGTTCGTCGTCGTCCGGATGAACGTGACGAGCCTCTCCGACTCGCCCGAACAACTGTCCCAAAAGCAGTTGGCGCTCGAGGTGGCGGGCGACCGGTACGGCCACCAACCGCTCCGGAACACCACCGGCTTCCCTGCGGGGGGCCTGTTCGCGCCGGGCGAGACGCGGGAGGTGTGGACGGTGTTCGCCGTCCCCGCCGACGCCGAGAGCGGAACCCTCCTCGTCCGGTCGGGCGAGGACGTCCCGGGCGTGCGGTTCACGAGAGACACCTCCGTCTCCGCCGAAGCGACCGAACTGTGACGGCCCGAGGACCGTTCTCTCCCTCCGGCGGGCCGCGGCGGACGATTCGGCGCGGGCGTGACAATCCTTAATCGGGAGCGTTCCATAGGTCCGCTATGCTCTGGTCGTCGCTCTCGCTGTTGCAGTTCTCCATCGGGCCGGAGGCGTTGCCGCTTCTCCTCGTCACGGCCGGATTGGGTCTCACCCTCGCCGAGGCGTTCGCGCCGGGCGCGCACTTCATCGTCCTCGGCATCGCCCTCCTGGCGGCCGGCCTCGTCGGACTCGTCCTCGGACCCCTCGCGGGCCCCGTCGTCCTCGGCGTCCTCGTCCTCGTCTTCGGAGCGTTGTCGCTGTACGGCTACCGCGAACTGGACATCTACGGCGGGAAGGGAACCGGCCAGACGTCGGACTCGACGTCGCTCCGCGGGAAGACTGGCCGCGTGACCGAACGCGTGACGCCGACCGGCGGCGAGATAAAACTGCTCGAAGGCGGCGGGTTCAACCCGTACTACGCCGCGCGCTCGGTGAGCGGAGAGATGGACGAGGGCACTGAGGTCATCATCGTAGACCCCGGCGGGGGCAACGTCGTCACGGTCGAATCGCTCGAAGCGCCGCAAGACGAGATAGACCGCGAACTCGCGCGGGGGCGCGCCCGCACCGAACGCGACGCGGGCGTCGAGTCGGAAACCGAACGCACCTGACGGCGGCCGACCGCACCCGAACCACGCGACGACCGGCGGAGCCGGTCCCGTCCGAGGGTCGTTCGTTATTGTCTCGGGCTAACACTTATCCGCACAACTCACTAACCCCTCGGTATGGTATTGGACCCCGTAACACTCCAACTCGGTCTCGGTTTCGGATCGTTCGCCGTCGGACTGTTAGTCCTCCTTCTCGCGGTCGTCACCGTCTACCAGATGGTGGAGATCGTCGACGCCTACGAGAAGAAGGCGCTGACCGTGTTCGGCGAGTACCGAAAACTGCTCGAACCGGGGATCAACTTCATCCCGCCGTTCGTCTCGCGGACGTACGCCTTCGACATGCGGACGCAGACGCTCGACGTGCCCCGGCAGGAGGCCATCACGCGCGACAACTCACCGGTCACCGCCGACGCCGTCGTCTACATCAAGGTGATGGACGCGAAGAAGGCGTTCCTCGAAGTCGACGACTACAAGAAGGCCGTGTCGAACCTCGCGCAGACGACGCTCCGCGCCGTGCTGGGTGACATGGAACTCGACGACACGCTGAACAAGCGCCAGGAGATCAACGCGCGCATCCGGAAGGAACTCGACGAACCCACCGACGAGTGGGGCGTCCGCGTCGAGAGCGTCGAGGTCCGCGAGGTCAACCCCTCCCAAGACGTCCAGCAGGCGATGGAGCAACAGACCTCCGCGGAACGCCGCCGCCGCGCGATGATTCTCGAAGCGCAGGGTGAGCGTCGCTCCGCCGTCGAGACGGCCGAGGGTGAGAAGCAGTCGAACATCATCCGCGCGCAGGGTGAAAAGCAGAGCCAGATCCTCGAAGCGCAGGGTGACGCCATCTCGACGGTCCTCCGCGCGAAGTCCGCCGAGTCGATGGGCGAACGCGCCATCATCGAGAAGGGCATGGAGACGCTCGAAACCATCGGGCAGGGCGAGTCCACGACGTTCGTCCTCCCGCAGGAGCTCACCTCGCTCCTCGGCCGCTACGGCCGCCAACTCTCCAACAGCGACGTGCAGGAACAGGCCGGCCTCGACAGCCTCGACTTCGACGCCGAGACGCGGGAGCTCATCGGCTTAGACGACATCGAGGAGATTCTCGGCCAGATAGACGAAGCCGCCGAGATGGACGTCGAGGAACTCGAACAGGAGGCGCAGGCCATCAAGGAGGGCGCAGACCCCGACATCAAGAGCGCAGACGAGATAATCACGGAGGCCGACGCGGAGGACAAAGCGGACATCCGCGACTCCGAGGAGGTCGTAGACGACGGTTCGGGTGACGCGGCCGCCGGAACGTCGGCGGGCGGGACCGCGCCCGACGAGGACGCGGAGGTCGAACGAGAGCTCGAATAGGCCTGAAAGTCACGGATTCATACGTATTAACGCCTCACTACAAGATGGAGCGAAGCGCTTTTGCACTCGACCTCCCGTATTTGAGGTAGTACTGATGGAAGAAAACGGGGTAGACGAAGAAAAACGGGCCACGCTGCGGCGGTTCGCCGCACTCGGGGCCGCAACGCCGCTCGTGGGGTTCGGCGACGACGAGAGCGAGAGCGAATCGGGGGAGTCCGGAAGCGACGCGCGCGACGCGATCGTGGGGTACGTGGCCGCGACGCCGGGAGCGCACTTCTCGAAGGTACGCGACGACCTGAAGCTAGGGACGGGAGAGACGCAGTACCACCTGCGACACCTCCTCGAAGAGGGCGTCGTCGAGTCGCGCCGCGACGGGGACTACAAGCGGTTCTTCCCGACGGGCCGGTTCGAGGAGTTCGAGCAGGTGTCGTTGGGCTACCTGCGCCGTTCGACGCCGCGCGGGATGCTCGTCGAACTGCTCCGGGACCCGGACGCCACCGGGTCCGACCTCGCGGACCGACTCGACGTCTCGCGCGCGACGGTGAGCACCTACGCGCGCGAACTCGACGAGGCGGGACTGCTCTCCCGCGAGGACGGGTACGCCGTGCGCCGCCCGGAGACGGTCATCACGCTGTTGATCCGCTACGCGGACTCGTTCGGTTCCGACGCCGCCGCCTTCGCCGACGACGCCTCGCGGTTCATCCGCTTCGACCCGTAGGCGTCGCTCTCGGGCGGTACTTTCTCGAAAAACGAGCACGCGTGAGAGCGACGGCGCCCCGAACGGTCGGGAGCCGTTTCGTCTCGTCGTCCTGTCGCGGTGGTACGGTCAGTTAACGTGGGCTTAGACGGTCACTTTCCACGTCGTGCCGGAGGAGTACCCCCACTTCTCGACGGTGATGTCGAACTCGTCCGACAGGAGCGCTCGCATGTTCGCGCCGACTTCCTTCGCGGAGAGGCCGAGGTCCTCCGCGATGAGGCGGGACTTGAAGTACATCTGTTCGGGCGCGTTCGATTCGAGGTACCGAAGGATACGACGCTGTTTCTCGCTGAGGTCGGTCGTCGCGGCAGAGGCGGTGGTGCTCATACTACGGGAAAGGCGACAATGGGGTATGAGGGGTTTGGTACGAGTGCTTAACACGCCGCCGTCGAGCGATTTTCCGCCCCCGACCCCCCCGCCCGGTGGGGCGACGGTCCGTTGCAGGTACAGTCGTCTAACAGTACCATAATCGAGACTGTCAGGCGCTCAGGGTGCGTTTGACGGCCAAATACGAAGACAGAAAATTCATACCTGCGGGCCGTCCACGGGGTATACAATGGGTCGTCCGACCGCAGGCGACGCGGTCGACGCTTCACGCGCCGTCGAAGTGAGCGTCGTCCTGCCCGCCTACAACGAAGAGAGCACGATCGAACGGACCGTCGAGACGACACTCTCGGCGCTCTCTTCGTTCCTCCCCGACGACGCCTTCGAGGTCATCGTCGCCGAAGACGGCTGTTCGGACCGAACGCCCGAACTGGCCGAGGAGATGGCCGCCGCCGACCGACGCGTCCGCCACTTCCACAGCGACGAACGGTTGGGCCGCGGCGGCGCACTCGAACACGCCTTCGAGGCGGCCGACGGCGACGTTCTCGTCTACTTCGACACCGACCTCGCGACGGACATGCGCCACCTCGAAGAACTGGTCGAACGCGTGCGCTCGGGCGACTGCGACGTCGCCACCGGGTCGCGGTGGATGCCGGAGAACGTCGCCGACCGGCCCGCCAAGCGCGGCGTGCCGAGTCGCGCGTACAACGGCCTCGTGCGCCTCTTCCTCCGCTCCGACCTCCGAGACCACCAGTGCGGCTTCAAGGCGTTCTCGCGGGAGGTGTTCGAGACGCTTCGCGACGACGTGGAGGACGCACACTGGTTCTGGGACACGGAGATGCTCGTCCGCGCCCAACGCGAGGGGTTCGAAGTCGAGGAGTTCGCCGTCGATTGGACGCCGAAGGGCGACACGAAAGTCGACCTCGTCCGCGACGTGTTCGGCATGGGGAGCCAGATACTCCGCGCGTGGTGGCAACTGTCCGTTCGCCCGCGCATCACCCGCAGAGTCGCGTTGGTCGCCGGTGCGGTGTTGACCGTCGCCGCGATGCTCCTCATGACGCAGTACATCGACTTCGGGGCCGTCCTCTCGGAGGTCAGGCAGGCCGACGTGGCGTTCGTCGCCGTCGCCACCGTCGTCTACCTCCTCTCGTGGCCGGTCCGCGGCGTCCGCTACCGCGACATCCTCGAAGAGTTGGGCTACCGGGAGAAGGCGGGGTTCCTCACCGGCGCGGTGTTCATCAGTCAGACCGGGAACCTCGTGTTCCCCGCGCGGGCGGGCGACCTCATCCGCGCGTACGTGGTGAAAGCGCGGCGGGGCATCCCCTACCCGACGGGGTTCGCCTCCCTCGCGGCCGAACGCGTCTTCGACCTCCTCACCATCGCGGGGATGGCGGGAGTCGTCCTCGTCGGCTACACCGCGACCGGACAGACCGCCGAACTGGCTGAGACGCTCGTCGGCGCGGAGGGCGCGGGGCGCGTCGCCGTCGTCGTCGCGACGCTCGTCGGTCTGGCCGCCGTCGCCGCCGTCGCCGTCATCGCCCTCACCGCGCGGTCGGACAACAACTTCGCGGGGACCCTCGTCCGCCGGGCGAGTTCCGACTCCTACGCGGAGTACGTCGCGGGCGTCGTCGAACGGTTCGCGGGCGACCTCCAGACCGTCGCGGGGACGCGCCGCGGGTTCGCCCGCGTCGGCGCGTCGAGCGTCGTCATCTGGACGCTCGACGTCATCACGGCGGTCATCATCCTGGCGGCGTTCGACCCGGGACTCGGCCTCGTCGAACTCCTCGCGGTCGGCTTCTTCGCCGTCAGCGTCGGCAACCTCGCGAAAGTGCTTCCCCTCTCGCCGGGCGGCGTCGGCCTCTACGAGGGCGCGTTCACCCTCCTCGTCATCGGCCTCACCCCGGTGGGCTACCCCATCGCCATCGGCGCGGCGGTTCTCGACCACGCCGTGAAGAACGTCGTCACCATCATCGGCGGGTACGCCTCGATGATCGGTCTGAACGTCTCGCTGACGACCGCAGTGGAGGAGACGCGCGACGTGAAAGACTCCCCGGAGGCCGCGGCGAAACTCGACGACGACTAAAACCCACCTTTTTCCGGTTCGGGTGCGCTCCGCACACCCTCACCGCAAAAATCTGGACCAAAAAGGCCGACTCAGCCGTCGAAGACGGCTTCGTCGGTGAACCGCGCGCCTCCGGCACGCGGACGCTCTTACAGCTAACTACCGATACAACTCGCTCACGAACGGCCCGAGGGCCGCCGTCACGGCCGACTGGAGGGCGTCCGTCCGGGACATCCGACCGCCGGTGAACGCGCCGGCCGCGCCCTGCTTTTTCGCCACGTCTTCGGTCCCGAGAACGTCGTCCATCACCGGGCCGAGTTCCTCGCCGTCTCGCACCCTGTCTGCGATTCGGTCGGGGAGGCGGAGGCTCGGCCCCGCGCCGTACCCCGTCGTCTCGCCGTCGGTGACGGCCGCCCACATCACCAAAAAGAGGTCCTCGGACCCCTCGAAGGAGGCCACCCCGCCCTCGATGCCGACGCCGAAGTCGTACGCGCCCGCGTCGAGGGCGGCGACGGCGCGGTTCCCCGCGCCGGTTCGCGTCTCCGCGTGCCCCGTCGGTTGCTCCGAGACGCCCGAGGGTACGGATTCGGACTCAACAGTCGCCGCCTCGAAGGCGCGTTCCGTCGCGTCACGTTTCACCGGGTTTCCGCTCCCGACTGCGACTCGCATACCCGTCGGTTCCGCGTCGGCGGGGATGTGCGTGTCGCTTTCGGCGACTCACTCGTCGTCGTGAAGGAGCGTCGAGAGCGTCTCGACGCCCTCGACGAGGCGGGGACTCGGTTGGTTCAACAGGTCGTCGTCGACGACGTGAACGTCGGCGTCGACGTCCCACCCGCGGGCGCGGAACGACTCGGGGTCCACCCTGTCGCCGTGGCCGCAGACGTGCAACACGACGTGGTCCGGGCCCTCGACTTCGACCGCGGAGCGAGACACCTCTCGGGAGCGTTCGCCGGGCGAGACGAACGGGTACCGCCCGCCCGCCGCCTCCACCGCCTCGGGGACCCAGTTGCCCGCGGCCATCGGCGGGTCGGACCACTCCTCGCAGTAGACCACCGGGCGCGGACGGCCCCCGAGTTCGGCGGCGACGGTGTCGCGGACGGCGGCGAGTCGGTCCCGCGCCTCCGCGGCGAGTTCGGCCCCCGCCTCCGGTCGCCCGACGGCGCGACCCAGCGTCTCGAAGGAGTCGACGACGGCCGCCAACCCGTCGGGTTCGACGTGGCAGACCTCGAACCCGCGGTCGAGGAGTTCGTCGCGGACGTCCGCCTGCAGGCCGTCGCTCGTGCAGACGAGGTCGGGGTCCAGTTCGGCGATGCGGTCGTAGTCCGGGTTCAACCACCCGCCGACGACCGGCCTGTCCAACTCGCAGTGCGCCGTGACGCCGACGACTGCGTCCTCGGCGCCCATCGCCGCGAGCGTCGCCGTCGAACTCGGCGCGAGCGATACGACGCGCGGTCCCCCCTCGGCCTCGCGTGCTCTCTCCGGGTCGCCCTCCATACCCCCTCTCGAACGTGTGAGCGCAAAGGAGTTACGCGAAGCCAATAGTATATAAACGTGAACGATACACGTTCACAAACGCCGGGTATCGGGCGATACCGGGCGAATCTGAAGGGGATTCCGAACGGCTTATGTGGTCTTGCTCGCTCTTTGGAATACGGACCGCCTCGGGCTTTCTCGGCCGTGTTTCCGCACCGAGGCATTCGTCGCTGTACCAATGAGCGAGAAGAGCACCTTCACTCGCAGAACTGCGAGAACGAGAGAGGAACCGCAAGAGCGGACCGGCGAGGAACGAAGCGCCGACTCCGCGGGAGAGAAGTGGGGGCGACCGGCGGACGAATCCGAGACGGAGTCGGAGACGACCGACGAGGAGCTAACGTGTCCGGAGTGCGGCGGCAACGTCATCACCGACGACGAACACGGAGAGACCGTCTGTGACGACTGCGGCCTCGTCATCACCGAGGACTCCGTGGACCGCGGCCCCGAGTGGCGCGCCTTCGACGCCCAAGAGAAGGACAGCAAGTCCCGCGTCGGCGCGCCGACGACGAACACGATGCACGACAAGGGGCTGTCGACCAACATCGACTGGCGCGACAAGGACGCGTACGGCAACTCGCTGTCGTCGAACCAGCGCCAGAAGATGCAGCGTCTCCGCAAGTGGAACGAGCGATTCCGCACCCGCGACTCCAAGGAGCGCAACCTGAAGCAGGCGCTCGGCGAGATCGACCGGATGGCCTCCGCGTTGGGCCTGCCCGAGAACGTCCGCGAGACGGCGTCGGTCATCTACCGCCGCGCGCTGGACGACGACCTGCTGCCGGGACGCTCCATCGAGGGCGTCGCCACGTCCTGTACGTACGCCGCCGCGCGGATGGCCGGCGTCCCGCGTTCCCTCGACGAGATTACGGACGTCTCCCGCGTCGAGAAGAGCGAAGTCGCCCGAACGTACCGATACATCGCCCGCGAACTGTCGCTCGAAGTCAAGCCCGCCGACCCCGAGCAGTACGTCCCGCGCTTCGCTTCGGAGCTGGGACTCTCCGACGAGTCGAAGATGCGCGCGCGCCAACTGCTGAAGAACGCAAAGGAGAAGGGCGTCCACTCGGGCAAGTCGCCGGTCGGCCTCGCGGCCGCCGCCGTCTACGCCGCCGCCCTCCTCACGAACGAGAAGACGACGCAGGCCGCCGTCAGCGACGTTGCGGACATCTCCGAGGTCACCATCCGCAACCGCTACCACGAACTCCTCGAAGCCGAGGACAGCATCGGCCTCGCCTGACCGACGACGCTTCTCAGCGGTGTTTCGGTTTATCTCTGCCCGGGAGCGACGGCGCCGCGCCGCGTCCGCCGCGGAGACGGCGTGTCACCTCCGGAGTTCCGGCCGATTTCGCGCGCCGGGTAAGCGTTTAGTCGCCGGCCTTCCGCCTTCGAGTATGGACCTCTCGTTCGACTCGTTCGTGCTGGCCGCGGCGACGGCCGACCTCTCGGACGCCGCGGACCCCCGCGTCGGCGAACACGCAGACGCCGTGGAGTTCCGGATGGATCTGGCGGATTCGGACCCCGAGTCGGCCCTCGGCGCCTACGACGGCGACGTTCCCCTCGTCGCGACGAACCGCGCCTCGTGGGAGGGCGGCGACTGCGACGACGACGACGAGGACCGGTTGGCGACGCTCGAACGGGCGGCCGAACGGGACGCGGTGGCGGCCGTCGATATCGAACTCGACAGCCTCCTCACCCCCCGGGGCGCGACGGCGGCCGACCGAGTTCGGGAGGCGGGCGCGTCCGTCGTCGCCTCGTTCCACGACTTCGAGGGGACGCCCGCCGCCTCCGAACTCCGCGAGACGCTCCACGAGGCGGCGACGGTCGGCGACGTGGGGAAAGTCGCGGTGACGGCGACGGACGACCACGACGCCCTCCGACTCCTCGAAGCGACGAACGCCGCGACGACGTGGGGCGACACCGTCGCGACGATGGCGATGGGCGAGGCGGGAAGACACACGCGCGCCGTCGCGCCCGTCTACGGGTCGAAGATCGGATACGCCCCCGTCCGACCGGCGGAGGCCACCGCGCCCGGCCAGTACGACTTGGAGACGCTTTCTCGACTCGTCGGCGACCTCGAAAGAAATCCGGACACTTAAGCGGCGGGACCGCTTCGGGCCACGACATGGCTGATACGCGTCGGCGAGCGATGGTCGCCGCCCTCGTGGGCGTACTCGGTGCGAGCGTCGGCATCGCCGGCGCTGGGCACGTCTACCTGCGGCGATGGCGGAGAGCACTCGCGTGGTTCACGTTCGTCGTCGCCGTCGGCGTGGCACTCGTGTTCGCGTTCGCCGACCCGACGACGGTGTCCGTGTCGGACCCCTCGGCCCTCCCCACGGAGGTGACCGGTCCGGTGTTCGCGCTCCTGTTTCTCAGCACGGTGGACGCCTACTACGTCGCCGCGCGCGGCCACCGGGGGGAGTCCGGCCCGCGGTGTCCGAACTGCGGCGGCGAACTCGACGCGCAGATGACGTTCTGTCCGTGGTGCGCGACGGAACTGAAGGGTCGGCCCGACGGCGTCGAGAACGTCGACGTCGAGGAACGCGGCGACGAGGTAAAGTAGAGGGACGCGGCGACGGGCGGCCGGCGGACTACTTCTCGATGATGCTCTCTTCGACCGCCTCGCCGAAGTGGCGGGCGGTCTGCTCGTAGTAGAGGAGGATTTCGTCGCCGGCTTCGAGGTCCGTGACCGACGTGCGGCCCTCGCGCGTGTGGACTTTGATGGTCTCTGCGTTCTGCAGGAGCGTCTCCACCCTGTCGCCGTCCACGTCGGCCTCGACGCGGAACATCGGCCGCTTCTCTATCTTCACGCGCCCGACGATGGCCTCCCGCGTCCGGCCGCTTTCGTCCACCACCTGCACCTCGTCGCCGCTTTTCAGTTCCGAGAGGTACTTCGTCCCGCCGTCGGGCGTCCGGACGTACGCGTGGACCGCGCCGGCGTTGACGCGGAACGGTCGGGAGGCGACGTACGGCGACTCGGCCGTCTCCGCGTGGACGAAGAAGAGACCCCGACCCATGCTGCCGACGAGCATCCCCTCGTCGTGTTCCATCAGGTTGCCCGTATCGACGCAGACCCGGTCGGCCATGCCGGTCCGTTCGACGGCCGTCACCTCGGCCCACCGGAGTTCCAGCGACTCGCGTTCGGCCTCGTCGCGTATCTCGACGGTCCGGCGAATCTCGTCGGGGTCGTCGCTGTCCAAGAGGACGCCGTCGGAGCCGGATTCGAGCGTCTCGAACGCCGTCTTCGCCTCCTCGGCGGAGGTGACGCCCGCGACGAGTTCCGTCTCCTCGCCGATGCGTGCGATGAGGTTCTCCAGGGGGATGATCGTCCAGTCGTCCCCGATGACGATGGTGTGGTCCGCGTCCAAGGCCGCCTCCTCGGCGAACGACTCGTAGTCCTTCGAGAGGATGCGGACGTACGCGCCGTTGGCTCTCTCGTCGTCGCGGCGGAGCGTCGTGAGGTCCGCGGACCCGGAGAAGTCGGAGGGGAGGTCGACGGTGCCGTCGCCCTCGCCGTCCTTGCCGACGAAGTAGGCGTCGGCGTTCGCGTCCGGCGATTCGTTCTCGGCCTCCTCGACGTCGTCGACGAGGCGAACGTCCCCGCCGTTCCTGAAGGCGGCCACGTTCACGTCGCCGAGCGAACGGACGCGTTCGACGTCCTCCTCGTCTACGAGTACCCAATCGACGCCCGCTTCGAGACCCGCGGTGATTCGTCGCTTCCTCGTCTCCCAGTCGCCGACTGCGTCGTCGGCCTTGAGCCAGACGCTCCGAGTCATTGTGCGAACCGACACGTCAGTAGGGCTTGAACGTGGCGACTCTCAACAGAATTGCCGGGCGACGGGTTCGAGTGCGGAGGCGGGCGGTCACTCGAACCGCTCGGGGTCGATTCGCGCCAACCGCATGGCGTTCCCGGTGACTCCGAGGCTCATCCCCATGTCGCCGACGACGACCGCGAGTGCGACGCTCACAAGTCCGAGCGGAACGCCGAGCGCGAGCAGGAGTTTCACGCCGAGGCTCGCCCAGATGTTCTGTCGGATGACGCCGTTGGCCGTCTGCGACAGGGCGTACAGGTAGGGAAGCTTCCCGACGTCGTCGCCCATCAGCGCGATGTCGGCGGTTTCGAGGGCCGCGTCCGTCCCCGCCGCGCCCATGGCGACGCCGACCTCCGCCGTCGCCAGCGCGGGCGCGTCGTTGACGCCGTCGCCGACCATCGCCACGTCGCCGTACTCGGCCTGCAGCGTTTCGACGGCCTCAACCTTCTCCTCGGGGAGGAGTTCGGCGCGGTACTCGTCGACGCCGACCCGTTCGGCGATGGCCCGCGCCGTCCCCTCGTTGTCGCCCGTCAGCATCACGACGCGCTCCACGCCGAGTTCCCGCAGACGCTCGACGGCCCGCTTCGACGCCGGACGCACCTCGTCGGCGACGGCGATAGCGCCCAGAAGCTCGGTCTCCGTCCCCACGAGAACGACCGTCTTACCCTCCCGTTCCAACGCGGCGAGGGTATCCTCGGCGAACGCGCCGCCGCCGGGTCCGGCCGCGTCCTCGGGGACGACACCGCCGTCGGTCGCCGCGCGCGTCCGCGAGAGGTCGAATCCCAACTCCTCGAAGAGCGCGGGCTTTCCGGCGTAGTACGTCTCGCCGTCGATATCTCCGCGGATTCCCTTGCCGGTCAGACTCTCGAACGCCGTCGGTTCGGGCGGGTCGCCCGCGCCCGCCTCGTCGGCGCGGGCGAGGACCGCCGCGGCGATGGGGTGCTCGCTGCGCCGTTCCAGTCCGGCGGCGTGCCGGAGGAGCGTCGACTCGTCGGTCCGCCCGAGGGCGACGACGTCGGTGACCGCGAGTTCGCCCTCGGTGAGCGTCCCCGTCTTGTCCACGGCGACGGCGTCGACGTCGCCCATCGCCTCGAGGTAGTTGCCCCCCTTGATGAGGACGCCGTTCTTCGCGGCGCTGGTGACGCCCGAGACGACGGAGACGGGCGTCGAGATGACGAACGCACAGGGACAGGCGATGACCAACAGCGTGAGGCCGCGGACGAACCACGTCTGCCAATCGCCGGCGAAGGTGAACGCGTACCCCGCCGCGCCGACCGAAATCGGCTCGCCGACGACGAACGGCGGGACGGCGGCGGTCAGAATCGCCAAGGCGACCACGGCCGGGGTGTAGTACCCCGAGAACCGGTCGACGAACCGCTCGGTTTCGGTCTTCTTCGCCTGCGCGCCCTGCACCATCTCGATGATGCGCGAGAGCGTCGAGTCGCCCGCCGTCGAGGTGACCTCCACTTCGAGGTACCCCTCCTCGTTGATTGCGCCGGCGTACACCTCGTCGCCGGCGGTCTTATCGACGGGAACGCTCTCGCCGGTGATGGGCGACTCGTCCACGGCAGACTCCCCCTCCAGAACCGTCCCGTCGAGCGGAATCTTCTCGCCCGGACGGACGACGACCGTCTCGCCGACGGCCACGTCTTCGGCGGAGACGGTCACCTCCTCGTCGGTGACGGCTTCGCCGTCTCCTCGGGGCGTCTCCGACGACCCGGTGTCGCGCCGGACGGTAGCCTCGTCGGGCGACAGTTCCATCAGTTCCCGCAGGGAGTCCCGAGCCCGGTCCATCGCGTAGTCTTCGAGGAGTTCGGCGATGCTGAACAGGACGGCGAGCGTCGCCGCCTCGACGAAGTAGCCGATGCCCGTCGCGGCGACGATGGCCGTCCCCATCAGCAGGTCGATGTCGAGGCTCCGGTTCTTCGCTGAGTAGTAGCCGCTTCGGACGACGGGGATACCGCTCGCGGCGACGGCCCCGAGGAACAGCACGTCTGCAAGTGAGAGCGGGTAGTCGAGGACGCTCGCCACGACGACGTTCTGCGTCGTCAGGAGGAACTCGAAGAGGAGGCCGACGACGACGAACGCCGCGCCGACCCACGTCTTCTTCGCGCGCGGACTCGTCCAGACGTCGGACGGCGGCGCGATGTCGACGCCGTCGGCCGAACCGTCCGTTTCGTCGGCGTCCGGGCCGCCGACTACCTCGTACCCCGCGGCCGCTATCGCCTCGACCACGTCGGCCTCGCTGGCGCGGTCGGGGTCGTACGTGACGGCGGCCGTTCCGGTCGTCGGTTGGAGCGTCGTCTCGACGACGCCGTCGACGCGCCGGAGGCTCTTTTCGACCTTCTGCGCGCAGGACGGGCAGTCCATCTCGGGGACGGTGAGGCGAGCGGTCAGTTCCCGCGGCCGTCCCGCCTCGTTCGTCCGCCCCGCGGCGTTCGATCTGTCGGTCATCGCTTCGAGGTAGGGGCGGCAGTTCGATAAGGGTTAGTTGGAATATTCCAAAACCATCAGAGCGGTGCGGACGCTCCGTCCGTCAGTCTCTCGCCGGCGACGTACCGCTTGGCCAACTGCTCTTCGGCCCGGCGGAGGCGGTAGGTGAGCGTCGACCGCGGCACGTCGAGGTGGTCGGCGAGGTTGCCGACGTCGACCTCGCGCGGGGACTCGTAGTAGCCGTGTTCGACGGCGGCCCTGAGTGCGGCCTCCTGTTCCGGGGAGAGACCGCCCGCGCCGCCGTCCGTCCCGCCGGCCGACGCCGACGTGTCCGCCGTCCGGAGCATCTCCATCCGGGCGCAGTCGCCGACCGCCGCGCCGAGGGCGTCGAAGAACGCCGCCACGTCGCCCTCGCCGGGGTGGATGATGCGCCACGTGTAGTGACGACCCTCGTGGCGCGTCTCGAACAACACGCCGTCGCCGAGGTGGTCGCGGGCGATGTGGGGGACGGACGCGCAGGCGGGCGTGCGCTCCCAGTCGGAGTAGAGAACGAGCGTGTCGTCGGTGTGGTCGAGGACGCGGGTTGTCTGGGTCGCGCCGCAGTCGTCGGTCGCGAGGCAATCGGCGTAGTAGTCGCTGTTGAGAAAGGCGTCCTCGACGTCGTCGAGGGCGTCCGGGCTCCCGACGGCGTGGTCGACCCGCCAGAGGCGTTCGTCGGTGGCGTGCAGCGACAGCGACCGAACGCGGGCGTCGGGGTGGTCCGCGAGGGTGTCGGCCACCCTGTTGCATCCGGGTTCGTACTCGAGGGCGAAGACGAGTTCGCGCATACCGCGACTTGGGGCCGCCCGGACATAACACGTGACCTCGGCCGTTCGTCCGACCGGCGTCGGTCACACCATCGAAGTCGTGGTGATTCGCACCCGACATCGGAGGATGTTTGATGCGTGACTTCTGTGCATCGGCGTTGAGGAAGAATCAGTCGCTCGGTATGGCTGCTTATTTGTCATCGGCTAATAGCCCAAAAAAGCGGGTATCCACGTATTCACCGTCAACGAAGTAATGCTCTCGTAGGTAGCCTTCTTCTTCAAACCCTAATTTCTCAAGAATCCGTTGAGAAGTCTTATTGCCTTCAAAAACACGCGCCATGACCTTATGCAAGCCTCTCTCGTTGAATGCGTATCTCAGGCCGAGTTCGGCAGCCTCAGTCGCATACCCATTTCCTTGTTCTTCGGGAGAAACCCAGTATCCGATTTCCCCACGGCCCGCGACGTCGTCGATTCTGAACAGCCACAGGAATCCAACCGGAACACTATCTCGACACGGCAAGAAGTGAACCTCGGTGTCATTAGTCTCAAGGAAATCGGAGAGTCGCTCGCTATCTATCGGATCGGTCTTAGCAAACCAGTGACGGAGTTCAGGTGAATTCCAGTGGCTCCGAATGAATTCTCTATCTTCTGATTCGACAGTTCGGAGTGACAATCTGTCACTTTCGAGGAACACCGGTCCGGGCATACTCCGGAGTACGTCTCTCATCTGTTTGAAACTATTCTGCGGACTTAGATTGAGATGGTGCCGGCGACCGGTGTGCGTGCTGTACTGACCAATTCCCACTATTCCTCCGTGACCGTACTAGGCGCAGACCGGTATCCTCCGAAACGGGGATCGCACCCGGCACCCTCAATTCGATATAGCATTCGGGAGTTTATTCGCCGGTGAGAGGGGGTCTTCGGCGTCGTCGTTCACTCGGCGAGCGAGTTTCCCGGACACGTCGAAAAGGGCCTTCACCGGCCGATAACGAGGTTCTCTCCCTCGAAAACATCCACGGCGCTCACGGCGGCGTCAGCGTCCCGCCCGAAGATATCGACGCGCGACCCGACGCGGCGTTCGACGGGACGTGCGTTCCGAGGTGAGTTCCCGGCCCGAGAACGCACGGCCGACTCGCCCGGTTACACCTCCGGAGTTCCGTCCGCGATGACTGCCTGCACCCGGGGCTGAGCAGTGATATGGTAACACGTAACGAAAGGAGTCGGAGAGGTGCAGAACCGGGGTGGTATCGAGGAGGACCGTCGAGATGCTGCAATCGAGTTCCATCGTCCACCCGAGGTCACTCACCGCCGAACGCCGACTCGTCGGGAGGTTCGTCACTGCGCGCGAGTCGAAACGTGTTCGACCGACATCCAGTCCGCCACCGGCCGGTATCACCCGAGAATCCCGGGATATCTCGAATTACGGCGACGGTCCAGCGCCGAGACGGTGCCCGCTGACGAAACCGGCCGTAGAAGCGCCGTCGGAGGGCAACGCGGCACTCGACGAGAGCGCGAGTCGAGGGCTACAGCAGAGTTATAAACCGAATACAGCGATACCAAATAGGGCTGTTCGGTGAAATCGGAGCCTCGACGGAGGAGGCGCGTCGCTCCGAGCGCCTTCGAGCGAAAACCAGAGAATCGAGAGGAAGAGAGCCTGTTACCGGGGAACTACTCGGGTGCGATGCCGCCCTCGTTTCTCGTGAGGAGGTAGAGGACGAACGAGGAGAGCCAGTGGGACCCGGCGTAGTTGTCGGTGAACGCGCGTTCTAACCCGTACTCGGCGTGTTTCTCCGCGCTCCGGCGGAACGCCTCGGCGTACCGGTGCCCGTCGAGGGCGGACGCGAGGCCCGCCGCGCACCACGCTTTCGAGACGTTCAGCCCGACGAGGTGGAGCGCGACCCCCTCCTCGGGGTCCGAATCGGCGCGGACGGGTTCGAGGACGGAATCGTACGGGGGGCGGGTCAGGTCTGGGAAGAACCCCTCGACCCACGTCGTGAACTCCTCGCGGTCGTAGACGCGACGCATGAGGTCCGCCTCCGTCAGCGACGGCGAGAGGAAGTCCCACCCGAGCGGTTCGTACTCGACCGGGTAGTCCCGGTCCCCGGCGAAGAACGCCGTCGCCGTCTCCGAGACGTCGGCTTCGAGTTCCTCGTCGGACACCGTCCGCGCGTAATCGAGGGCGCAGTGGAGGGCGAACGCGGAGTTCTGGTGGGTGCCGACGCGGAACGGTCGCTCCTGCGTCAGAAACTCCGAGCGAACGAGGGAGCGCACCGTCCGCTCTAGCGGTTCGAGCACCGAGCGCCACTCGTCGGCGTAGTCGTCGTCCCAGCGGTGCAGTTCCGACGCGAGGTGGAGGAGCCACGCCCAGCCGTACGGCTTCTCGAACGAGGGGTTCCGCTCGAACTGCTCGACTTCGCGTTCGACGTTCTCGGGTGTGAACCGCCCGTCGATGCTCTCGACGATTCGGGACCGCTCGGGGTGCTCTTCGAACAGTCGGAGTTGGCGGACGAGCGCCCAGTGACTGTGCACCGCGGAGTGCCAGTCGTAACAACCGAAGAACACCGGATGCCGCTCCTTCGGCCGCGGACCGCCGGAGGGGGAGTCGACGGACCGAACGTGGTGCGGGAACTCCGTTTCGAGCGACTCCAGCGGGTGGTGCGCGAGCGTCTCCGCCACCTCCGAGTCGAACCAATCGCTCCTCCCCGCGAGGACCGTCTCGGTATCGGCGTCGGCGAGTGTCTCCATCGGACGGGTCGTTTCTCCCTCTCCGTATTTAATCGGTTGCCGGCGTGGTACGTGGAGACGGGGCGCGAAGACGGGACGCACAGACGAGGCGCGCGGCGCGTCGAGAGAAGAGTAGAACGGCGGCGTTACGCTTCGATGCCGAGTCCGGCTTTGCGGAGTGCGCTCTCGGTGTCGGCGTCGTCGTGGACGACTGCGCTCACTGCGCGCGTGATGGCCTCGGGGTCGTCGTGTTGGAAGATGGAGCGACCCATCGAGATGCCCGCCGCGCCGCCGTCCATCGCGCCGCGAACCATCTCGACGGTTTCTCTGTCCGTGCCGCGACTCCCGCCGGCGATGATGACCGGCAGGCGCGTCGCGTTACAGACGCGTTCGAAGGAGTCGCCGTCGCCGGAGTACGCCGTCTTCACGACGTCCGCGCCCAGTTCCTCGGCGAGGCGAACCGCGTGGGCGAGGCTCTCGGCGTCGTGTTCGTCGACTCCGGGGCCGCGCGCGTAGTTCATCGCGAGGACGGGCACGCCGTAGCGGTGCGCCGTCTCGGTCAGTTCGCCGAGTTGGGTCATCTGGTCGGGTTCGTGCTCCGACCCGACGTTCATGTGGAACGAGACGGCGTCGGCGCCGGAGCGAAGGGCCTCCTCGACCGATCCGGTGATGCGTTTGTCGTTCTCGTCGGGACCGATGACCGTCGATCCGTTCAGGTGGACGATGTAGCCCTTGCCGTTCTTGTTCGGGTGGACGCGCCGGGCGACGCCCTTCTGCGTGAGAACCGCGTCCGCGCCGCCGCGCGTGATGGCGTCTACCGTCGATTCCAACTCTACGAGACCCTTGACCGGGCCGAGCGTGATTCCGTGGTCCATCGGGACGACGACGTACCGTCCCCCTGTCGAGATGCGTTCGAGTCGTGCGTCGAGTCCTACGTGCATTGTATTGTGTGAGACTGTAGCAACCTCGGGTTATGTGCGTTCCGCTTGTGGCTCACGTTGCGCGAATCCGCGTTCGGATCCGTCCTTCAGTTCGCGAGCCAGCGATTCGAGTCGGTCCGCGACCGCTTCCGCGTCCTCGCCGTTCTCGTGACCTTGCGCGACGATATCCACGAGAGCGCTCCCGACGATGATGCCGTCGGCGCCGCCGGCGACGATTCGCTCGGCGTGGTCGCCCGTCTTGATGCCGAATCCGACCGCCTTCGGCACGTCGTAGTCGGCGAGGCGTTCGAGGCTCTCCTCGGTCTGTCCGGACACGTCGTCGCGCGCGCCGGTGACGCCGAGTCGGGCCTGGACGTAGACGTAGCCCGACACTTGCTCCATGATGCGTTCGAGTCGCTCCCCGCGCGTCGTCGGCGCGACGATGAACACGAGGTCCAACCCGAACTCGTCGCAGGCCTCCCGCAGGGGGTCCGCCTCCTCGGCGGGCAGGTCCGGAACGACGAACCCCGAGAGGCCCACCTCCGCGGCCTTCTCGACGAACGGGCGCGGCCCGGATTCGTCTCCAAATTGGTAGATGAGGTTGTAGTACGTCATGCAGACGAGGGGCACGTCCACGTCGAGGTCCTCCACGAACTCGAAGAAGCGGTCGGGCGTCATCCCGGCCTCTAAGGAGCGAACGACCGCCCCTTGGATGGTCGAACCCTCGGCGACGGGTTCCGAGAAGGGGAGGCCGAGTTCGATGACGTCCGCGCCGCCGCGTTCGAGGGCTTCGACGTACTTCAGCGACGACTCGTAGTCCGGGTCGCCCGCCGCGAGGTACGGAACGAACGCCGGGCCGTCCGCGAACGCCGCTTCGAGGGCGTCGTTCGCCATCTAGAACCCCCCCGCGAACTCGGTCATGTCGGGCGCGATGTCGATGTCGCGCTTCTCCGTCTCCTCGATGACCGATTCGAGATCCTTGTCGCCGCGGCCGGAGAGGTTCACCAGCACGGAGTCGCCCAACTCGCCGTGGTGCTCTTCGAGGTAGGCGAACGCGTGGGCGGACTCCAACGCCGGGATGATACCCTCCAACTGCGAGAGGCGGTGGAACGCCGTCAACGCCGCGTCGTCGTCGACGTTCACCGCGGTCACGCGGCCTTCGTCCGCGAGGTGGGCCAGTTCCGGGCCGACGCCCGCGTAGTCGAGGCCCGACGAGACCGAGTGCGACTCCATAATCTGGCCGTCGCCGTCCTGCAGAATCTTCGTGCGCGCGCCGTGGAGGACGCCCTCCCGCCCCGTCGAGAGCGACGCGGAGTTGGGCGCGACGCCCGCCTCCTCGTCCACGGAGAGGGAACTCCCGCCCGCCTCGACGGCGTAGAGGGCGACGTCCTCGTCGTCTACGAACTCGGCGAACGCGCCCATCGTGTTCGACCCGCCGCCGGCGCAGGCGAGGACCGAGTCGGGGAGTTCGCCCGCCTTCTCGCGCATCTGCTCGCGGGCCTCCTCGGAGATGACCGACTGGAAGTCCCGCACCATCGCCGGGAACGGGTGCGGGCCGACGACGGACCCGATGACGTAGTGGGTGTCCTCGACGTTCGTCGCCCAGTCGCGCATCGTCTCGCTTATCGCCTCCTTCAGGGTGCCGCGGCCCGCCGTCACGGGCGTCACCTTCGACCCGTTGAGTCGCATGCGGAAGACGTTGGGTCGCTGGCGGTTGATGTCGCGCTTGCCCATGTACACCTCGCAGGGCATGTCGAGGTGCGCCGCCGCCATCGCCGTCGCGGTGCCGTGTTGGCCCGCGCCCGTCTCCGCGACGATGCGCTCTTTGCCCATGTACTTCGCCAAGAGGACCTGCCCGAGGGCGTTGTTGAGTTTGTGCGCGCCCCCGTGGACCAAGTCCTCGCGCTTCAGGTAGACGTCGCAGTCGTACCGTTCCGACAGTCGCTCCGCGTACTGCGTGGGCGTCGGTCGCCCGCCGAAGTCGCGCAGGCGGCGCCGGAACTCGTCCATGAAGCCGTCTTCGTTCTCCAGCACGTACCGCTCGTAGGCGTCCGTCAACTCCGTTATCGCGGGCATGAGCGCCTCGGGGACGTACTGACCACCGTACTCGCCGAACTTGCCGTCTGTCTGTGTCTCCGTCATTCGGATGTCTCCGCTGTCGTGAATCGTTCCGTGTTCGCTCGCACGTCGCCGTCCATGATGGCCGTGCCGACGAGGAGGGCGTCCGCGCCCGCCGCGCGCATACGGCGAGCGTCTTCGACGCTGGAAACCCCGCTCTCGGCCAGGAGCGTCGCGTCGTCTGGGACGTGGGGCGCGACCCTCTCGAACGTTTCGAGGTCCACCTCCAACTTCGCCAAGTCGCGGTTGTTCACGCCGATGATGTCGGCACCCGCCTCGACCGCGCGGTCCAGTTCCGCCCGGTCGTGGACCTCCACGAGCACCTGAAAGCCGCGTTCGCGCGCCGCCGACAGGAGGTCCGGCAGGTCGTCGCCGACGAACCGCGCGATGAGGAGGACGAGGTCGGCCTCCACGGCGTCGAGTTGCGCCTCGCTGACGACGAAATCCTTCCGCAGGACGGGCACGTCCACGGCCTCCCGGACCCGCCGGAGGTTCTCGGTCGAACCGCCGAAGTGGTCCGGTTCGGTTAACACCGACAGGGCCGTCGCCCCGCCCCCGACCATCTTGCGGGCGAGTTCGACCGGGTCGTCGCCTCTCGTCCCTTCGGTGGTCGGACTCGTCGGCTTCACCTCCGCGACGACGGGCACTCGCCCGTCGGCCTCGGCGGCGTCCACCGCGTCGGGGAACGACCGCGCGTCGACGCTGACGCGCGACTTCCCGCCCGACCGGTCGCGTGCGGCCGCGAGGATGGACCGCACCTCCGGCGCAAGTTCGTCCTCACTAGCGTCCATCGTTGTACATCAACGGACTCATTTGCACATAAGGCTTGCGCGTCGTCGTCAAGGTTCAAGGCCGACGGCGGAGAACCGACGGGTATGGACGCAGGCGTCTTCGCCCGCGAGTCGGAGAGACTCGGGCGAACCGTGCAGATCGGCGTCGCCAGCGGTCGAGTCATCAACGTCTCGTTCCCCGAGACGCCGCCGGACGACGCCGAGACGGAGCATCCCCTGTTGGACCGAGTGTTCGACTACCTCGGCGGCGAGTCGGACCACTTCGACGACGTGACGGTCGCTCTCACCGTGCCGACGGAGCAACGGCGCGTCCTCGACGCGGTCCGAAAACTCCCGTACGGCGAGACGGTGTCGCTCGAACGGGTGGCGAAACTCGCCGGACTCGACCACGAGGACGAGGAGGACCGCCGGACGGTGCGAACGGCCCTTTCCGAAAATCCGGTCCCGCTTTTCATCCCGGACCACCGCGTCCGCGACGCGCCGGGCGGCGCACCGTCCGACGTGGCCCGCCGTCTGCGGAAGATAGAGTCCGCCTGAGGCCGACTCAGACGCGTTGGATGACGAGGTAGCCGATGAAGCCGAGGACGAAGAGCGCCGAGGAGGCGATGTCCGCCTCCGGGGCCCGCGTCGCGACGGCGACGAACTGCGCGAGGCCCGCGAGGACGAACGCCCCGGCGGTGGCCAGGCGGACGCGCGGGTCGATTCCGCGACTCTGCTCCTCGTAGACGGTGTAGCCGAAGTAGAGCGCCACGACGCCGAATCCGACGTTGACGGCGACGTTCGCGAGGGGGTTTCCGGTGACGATTGCCACGATGAGGAGGGCGAGGTAGCCGACCAGAATCGCTCGTATCGCCGTCTGCCGAGTGTCTGCCATGCCGGAACTGGGGAGGTCCGGACAGTAAAAGGTTCGTCGTCGTGTACGTCAGCCGATGTGATACTCCCCCACCCGTTACTCTCTCACCCGTCGGCCCCGTCTATCGCGGGGAGAGTAACGGAGAACGTCGCCCCCTCGCCGAGTTCCGACTCGACCCAGATGTCGCCGCCGTGGCGTTCGACGATTCGCTCGCAGAGCGCCAAGCCGATGCCCGTTCCGGGGTGTTTCTCCCGGTCGTGGAGTCGCTGGAACACCTCGAAGACGGTGTCGGCGTTCGCGGGGTCGATGCCGATGCCCTCGTCGCGGACCGATATCGTCCACTCCCCGCCGTCGCGTTCGGCGGCGACTTCGACCCGCGGCGGTTCGTCTCCCGAGTACTCGATTGCGTTGTCCAGCAGGTTCTGGAACACCTGCCGGAGTTGGTTCGGGTCGCCCCCGACGCGGGGTAACTCCTCGGCGGTGATCTCGGCGTCGGTCTCCTCGATTCGAACCCGCAGGTCCTCGCAGACGTCCGAGAGCACAGCCTCCAACGCGACCGGTTCGAAGGGGTCTCCCCGCGTCTCGACTCTGGAGTATTCGAGGAGGCCGTCTATCATGTCGCGCATGCGGTCCGCGCCGTCGACGGCGAACTCGATGTACTCCCGGCCGTCCTCGTCGAGTTCGTCGGCGTACCGGCGCTCGATCAGTCGGAGGAAACTCGACACCATCCGCAGGGGTTCCTGCAGGTCGTGGGAGGCGGCGTAGGCGAACTGCTCTAAACGCTCGTTCGACTCCTCGAGCTGTCGTCGGTACTCCTTTCGGTCGGAGACGTCCCGAACGACGCCGATCTGCTCCGTCCGGCCGTCCGTCTCTATCGTCGCGAACGTCGCCTCCGCCGGGATGCGGTCGCCGTCCGCCGTCAGAATCGTCGCTTCCATCGTGAGGTCTGCTTCGTCCTCGTCCGCCGCCGCCTCCTTTCTGGCTTTCGCTCGGTCTATCGTGTCCTCGTCGACGACGAGCGACGCGTGCGCGCCGACGAGTTCCCCCCGGTCGTACCCGGTGAGGTCCGCGTACGCGTCGTTGACCATCGTGAAAACGCCGTCGTCGTCCTTCACGTAGATACCGTCGTCGACCGTCTCCACGATGGCCTCGTACTTCGACAGCCGTCGCTCGCGCTCCTCGCAGCGAGAGTCGTCGGGGGACTCGTCGGTCTCGGGCCGCCACCAGACGCGCATTCCGCCCGCTATCTCCGTCGAGCGGAGGTCGCCGCGGTCGGCGAGTCGTTCGAGAGCGTCCCGCGCGGCCCCTCGCGACGCGTCCAACTCCTCGGCGACGGTAGCGGCGGCGACCGGCGTAGACGGCTCCGCTAACTCCCCGAAGAGACGCCGAACCTCCTCCGACGTGACCCCCGGTTCCGGGCTAGATGTCCCCATAGGCAAACGTGTCACCAATGCTGTATAAACGCTTGCCCCGAGGCGTCCCCGTTGGCCGCCTCGCTCACGTCGTTCTCTGCTCCCGTTCGCTCCCTCACGGGACCACCGCTGGACGAACGAAGTGAGTCCAGCGAGGTTCGCCTCGCTCACGTCGTTCGCTCGGCGAACCCTTCGTGGACGACGAACTCCAACGCGTTCACGAGGTAGTGCGCCACGAAGACGACCAGCAAACTCCCGGTGAGGACGAACCCCGCCGCGAGGACGAATCCGAGGACGCCGGTGACGACGACGCCGATGCGCCCCTGCGCGCCGTGGCCGAGGGCGAAGCCGACGGAGGAGACGACGGCCATCGCCCACGGCGAGACGTCGAACCCCGCCGAGATGACGCCGACGAGTGCGCCGCGAAAGAGCAACTCCTCGAAGCCCGCGATAATCGGGAGGACGCCGAGGAGAAGCACGGCCCACCCGAAGGGCGTCTCCGGCGCGAGTGCCTCGCGGAGTTCCTCGCCGTCGCCGAGTCCGAACCGTTCGCCCACCGCAGAACCGAGTTCGTTCGCCGCGTAGAGAACGACGCCGAATCCGACGCCGACGAGGGCGTGCCACGGCGTGAGCGTCTCAACGCCCGCGCCGAACGCCCGCGCGGGAACGTTCCAGAACCACGCGCCGCCGAGAAGCAGGAGAGCGAACAAACCCTGCGACACCGCCACGTTCACCAAGAGGAGCGCCGTCGAGGGAGAAGCGTCCGCAGTCGCGTCCGCGTCCGACGGATGGGGGCGGTTCCGCCGCGGGTCCGCGGCGACGAACTCCTCGGACGGCGTCTCGGCACCCTCGGTGGCGCAGGTATCTGCTTCGGTGTCGGCCTCCGACCCGCCCTCGACGGACGGTTCGGGCGAGGGGTACGCGGCGTCGGACCGACGGTCGTACTCGCCGTTCGGACCGGTGTCTCTGGGGTTAGTTCGTACGTCCGCGCGCAACTCCGCCGACCGGTGGGCCGCGCCGGGCGCGTTCGACGGCGGCCGCCGGTCGTCGTGGTCGCCGTCGGAAACAACGCCGCGAGAGGCGTGAGAGAGTAAGAGTAGCGCCGACGTGACGAGGCCCGCGAACGCCGCGAACGTCGCCCAGTCGGGCATCCGCCGGTTAGGTTACTGCGGACTCGGGCTGGACGGCCCGGAGACCTTGTTCTCCTGCGAGAGCGCCGACCCGGTGATGCTCTTGAGACGGGCCACGAGAGAGTCCTTCTCGGGTTCGCCTTCGAGAGCGATGTCGAGCACCTCGCTGATGTGGGAGACGGGGATTATCTCCACCATCTCTCGGTACTCGTCTTCGATCATCACGTCCTGCATGTTCGCGGCCGGGATGATGACCTTGTCACACCCGGTCTTCGCCGCGGCCTCTATCTTGTGCGTGACGCCGCCGACGGGGAGCACGTCGCCGCGGACCGACAGACTGCCGGTCATCGCGAGCGACTGGTCCACGCCGACGCCTTCGAGCGCCGAGATGACCGCCGTCGCGACGGTGATGGAGGCGGAGTCGCCGTCGACGCCGCCCTGTCCGGCTTGGACGAACTGGATGTGGATGTCCTTCTCGGAGATGTTCTCGTCGGAGAACTTCTTGATGATGGCCGAGACGTTGTCGACTGCCTCCTGTGCCATCTCCTTCAGCTGTCCGGTGGCGATGACCTCGCCGGGCCCCTGCGAGGGCGTGACCTCCGCCATCACGGGAAGCATGATGCCGGAGTCCTCGCCCATGACCGCGAGACCGTTGACGCGGCCGACTTGGTAGCCCTCCGCGACCTGCAGTTCGTAGTCCTTGCGGCGTTCGATGTAGTCGTCCGCGAGCTGTTGCTCGATGGAGCGACTGCGACCCTTCGCCTGCAGGACGTGGTCGCGCGTCACCATCTCGGCGTCCTGTCCGCGGGCGATGTCGCCCGAGACGCGGACGAGACCGCCGAGGTTGCGGAGTTCGAGCGTCAGGTGCCCCTTCCGACCGGCGCGGCGGCGGGCTTCGAGGATGACCTCCTCGATGGCCTCCGCGGAGAAGTCGGGCAGGCGACCGTCCTTCTCGACCTCTTGGGCCACGAAGCGGACGTACTTGCGGCGCATCTCCGGGGTGTCCTCGATGGTGTCGTCCATGTACACCTCGTACCCGTACCCCTTGATGCGGGAGCGGAGCGCGGGGTGCATGTTCTCCATCGCGTCGAGGTTACCCGCGGCGATCATGATGAAGTCGGTCGGGACGGGCTCCGTCTGGACCATCGCGCCCGAGGAGCGCTCGGACTGGCCCGTGATGGAGAACTCGCCCTCCTGAATCGCCGTCATGAGGTGCTGCTGGCTGCGGATGTCGAGCGTGTTTATCTCGTCGATGAACAGCACGCCCTTGTTCGCCTTGTGGATGGCGCCGGGTTCGACCCGGTCGTGACTCGGCGTCTCCATGCCGCCGGACTGGAACGGGTCGTGGCGGACGTCGCCGAGGAGCGCACCCGCGTGGGCGCCGGTCGCGTCCTCGAAGGGCGCGGCCGTCTCGTCGGCGTTGTTCACGATGAGGTTCGGAATCATCGCGTCGCTGCCGCGAGAGCCGTAGCGGAACGCGAGGTAGATGATACCCGCAGCGAGGATGCCGAGCAGAATCTGCCCGGCGATGATGAGCGAGTAGCCGAGGACGATGGCGATGATTATCCACATGAGGAACGACCGCATCTGGTTGCGCTTGCGGGCTTCCTCCTTGTGGGCCTCGACTATCTGCTCGCCCTTGCCGGCGGGGACGGTGCGTACCTTCGGGTTGTTTCCGTCGTCGGGGTTGTGGTAGACGAGGACGTCCTGAAGCTCCTCTTTGGGGAGGAGTTCGGCCATCGCCTTCGCGAGCATCGACTTGCCCGTACCGGGCGAGCCGATCATCATGACGTGGCGGCGCTGCTTTGCCGCCTTTATCACGACGTCGCGGGCGTGTTCCTGACCGATAACCTGATCGACGAGCCTGTCCGGGACCTGAATCTCCTCGGTAGAATCGATCCGCAGACCGCCAAGAAGATCGTCTTCGTCGATGTCGTCGGCGACGTCCGCCGTGACCTCGACGTCGCTACCGAGGTCGTCGATGGTCCCTCTGTTAGCGTCGTCAGACTCCGTCTGACGGCCCGCGGGGGGTCGGTCCGCGGCGTCGCCGGGCGAAGACTGACCGCTCGACGAGTTCCGCTCGTCGGCGTCGGCCCCGTCGTCAGGTCCGGCCTCCGGAAACACCTCGTCGTCGGACGACGAGTCGGGGGTCCCGTCGGAGACGTTCTCCCCTTCCTCCGGATGGTTGTCGTCGGTGTCGGTGTCGTTACTCATAGTAGTCTAACACGCTTTCCAGTTCCTGAGAGCGGCGCTCTCGTCCAGTCGTTCTGCCGGTCGAGTGCCTGCTACTCATAGAACTGTGTCGCTACTGTAATCGTGGGTCGCTCAACTGATATACTTTCTCCCCGCGTCCGAGCGGCGTACTCCCCAACAATACGGACGTTTCAGGCCATTTAACAACGGATTAGGTGATTTCTTACGACTCGTACACTTTATAAACGATGCGCGGGAACACGGGACCATGCGGGGGTTCTACATCGGCCGCTTTCAGCCCTACCACAACGGCCACCATCAGATGGTGAAAGAGATAGCCACCGAGGTGGACGAACTCGTCCTCGGAATCGGGAGCGCAGGCGACTCCCACTCGACGCGGAACCCGTTCACCGCGGGCGAGCGAATCATGATGGTCACGAAGTCCGTCGTGGACTTCGACATCACAACCTACGCCGTCCCCATCGAGGACTTAGAGCGCAACTCCGTGTGGGTCAGCCACGTCCAGAGCATGTCTCCGGCGTTCGACGTGGCGTACTCGAACAACCCGCTCGTCATCCAGTTGTTCAAGGAGGCGGGCGTCGAGGTTCGGCAGTCCCCGATGTTCAACCGGGGCGTCCTGCAGGGGACCGAACTCCGCGACCGGATGATATCCGGCGAGGACTGGCGGAGTCTCGTCCCCGAACCGGTGGCCGGCGTCATCGACGAGATCGGCGGCATCGAGCGCATCCAACGCGTGAGCGACACCGACTCCGGCGGGTACGACACCGACGAGGGGCCGGACCCCGCGTAACCGACGATGATAACGCTCGCATCCGACTTCGGGTCGCCGTACCCCGCGGCGATGAAGGGCGTCATCCTGCGGGAGAGCGACGCCCGCCTCGTGGACGTGACGCACGAACTGCCGAGACAGGACGTCCGCGCCGCGGCGTTCTGGACGCGCGAGACGCTTCCGTACTTCCCCCCGGCGGTCCACCTCGTCGTCGTCGATCCCGGCGTCGGCACCGACCGCGACGCACTCGTCGGGCGCGTCGGAGACCACGCCTTCGTCGCCCCGGACAACGGCGTCGTCCGCCCCGTCGCGCGGCGACTCGCCGCCGAGACGGGCGCGGACCCCGAGTGGTTCGTCTACGAGTACGAGGACCCGGCTTCGACGACGTTCCACGGCCGAGACGTGTTCGCCCCCGCCGCCGCCGCCGTCCACGAAGCCGGCGTCGAGAACTTCGAATCGCTCCCCGCGATAACCCCGGCGGACGACGCGGTGGACCTGCGGTTCCCGACGGCGACGGTCGAGGGTGATTCGGCCCGCGGCGAGGTCCTCGTCGTGGACGACTTCGGCAACGCCATCACGAACGTCCCCGGGTCGTTCCTCGACGGACGGGCCGGCGAGACCCTCTCTGCGAACGGGACGGACGCCCCCGTCGAGACGGCGTACGCCGCGGTGGACCCGGGCGAGAGACTCGTCACCGTCGGGAGTCACGGCTACGTCGAGTGCGACGTAAACCGGGGGCGCGGCGACGAGGCGTTCGGCCTCGAACCGGGCGACGACGTTCGCCTGCGGTTTTAGACTCCGACCGCCTCACCGGAGACGGCCCCGAAAGACGAACTCGCGGACCGCCTCGCCGAACAGTTTCGTGTCCCGCTTTTCGACGGCCTCGTACCCCTTCGACCGGTAGAACGAGCGCCCGACTCGGTTCTCCGAGAGAACTCGTATTTCGAGGGTTTCACAGCCCTCCTCCCGGCAGAACTCCTCGACTCGTTCCAACAGGGCGGTGCCGACGCCCCCGCCCCAGTGGTCGGGGTCGACGTATATCGCGCTGAGCGTCGCGACGCCGGCCGTCTCGCTCGGTCCGCCCGCGGCGAACCCGACCACGTCCGACGGCGTCCCTCGGTCTCCGGAGGTGGGTTCGGAGGCGTCGCCCGTCGGTTCGGCGACGAAGTACGCCGCGTCGCCGCCTTCGACTGTCGCCCGCGTCGCGTCGGGCGCGTACCACGTCGCCATCGCGGCGTCGATAGTCTCCTGCGAGAGGAGGTCGCCGTATGCGGCGTTCCACCCGCGCCGGGCGATGCGTCGGACGGCGGGCACGTCGTCGGCGGTCGCCTCGCGGACGGTCACCTCGATCATAGAGAGACGTTCGTCGCACTCCGAAGTAAAGGCTCGGTGATAAGAGGTCGAGGCGGTCGGAGCGGAGACGGACGGTCGAAACGGTCGGAAGAACGGAGCGGTGAGGGGAATCGAGAGCGACGAGAGAGAAGCGAAAGCGACGAAAGAGAATCGAGGGAGGTGAGGCGAGACGACGTCTACGGCTTACTTCGCGGCGATGACGTCGTCGATGCGGAGAATCATCGTCGCGGCTTCCGTCGCGGACTCGACCGCTTCGCGCTTGACGGCGGCGGGGTCGATGACGCCGCGTTCGACGGGGTCGCCGATTTCGCCGGTGCGACCGGTCGAGATGATGCCGGCGACGCCGTCGCTCTCGTAGCGCGCGCGGAGGTCCACGAGGGCGTCGATGGGGTCCATGCCGGTGTTCTCCGCGAGGGTGCGCGGGAGGGCTTCGACGGCGTCGGCGTACGCCTCGACGGCCAGTTGCTTGCGGCCCTCGATGCCCGCCGCCTCCGAACGGAGGTGGTCGGCGATGGCGATTTCGGTCGCGCCCGCGCCGGGGACGACGCCGCCTTTGTCCACGGCGGCGACGACGACGTCGACGGCGTCGTTGACGGCGCGTTCGAGTTCGTCGACGACGTGGTCGGTGCCGCCGCGGAGGAACAGCGTCACGGACTTCGCCGCCGCGCCGCCCTCCACGAAGGTGAGTTCGTCGCCGCCGAACGTCCGAGTCGAGACGGCGTCGGCGCGGCCGAAGTCGCTCGATTCGAGGTCGGTCACCGACCCGAGGCGCTTTGCGCCCGTCGCGCGGGCGATGGCTCGGGCGTCGGACTTCTTCACGCTCTTGAACGCGAGGATGCCGGCGTCGGCGAGGTGGTTCGCCACGCGGTCCGAGATGGACTTCGTGCAGAACACGACGTCGACGCCCGCGTCGGCGAGCGTCTTCGCGTAGCCGCGGAGTTCGTCGTCCTCGGCTCTGATGGCGGCGTCGAGTTGGTCGACGGAGGTGATGCTGTACTCCGTGTCGAACTCGCCCGTCCGCACGTCGAGTTTCACGTCGAGGACGGCCACGGTGGCGTCTTCGACGCGCTTGGGCATGTCGTCGTGGACGCGTTCCTTGTCGACGACGACGCCCTCTACCAGTTCGGTCGCCGAGGAGGACGACCCGGTGCGCGTCGTGACGCGGACGTCGTCGCGGTCGAACGCCTCGTTGTCGTCGTGGACCATCCGCACCGCCCGGACGACGTGTTCGGCGAGGACGTCGGCGGTGACGTCGCCGGTCCCCTTGCCGGTCATCGACGATTCGGCGACCCGTTCGAGCAGTTCGTCGTCGAGGGTGACCGCCAGCAGTTGTTCGTCGATGGCCGCTTGGGCGAGGCGGGCGGCCTCGGTGTAGCCTTCGACGACGACGGTGGGGTGGAGGTCCCCTTCGAGGAGGTCCTCGGCGTGGACGAGGAGTTCGCCCGTGAGGACGGCGGCGGTGGTGGTGCCGTCGCCGACTTCCTTCTCCTGCGTCCGGGCGACTTCGACGATCATCTGCGCCGCCGGGTGTTCGATGTCCATCTGTTCGAGGATGGTCGCACCGTCGTTGGTGATGACGACGTCACCGGAGGAGTCGACGAGCATCTTGTCCATCCCGCGGGGGCCGAGCGTCGTCCGGACGGCGCCCGCGACGGCCTTCCCGGCGCGGATGTTGGAGTCCTGCGCGGCCTGACCGCCGGTCCGGTCGCTTCCGCTCGCCAGAATGTACAGTGGTTGCTGCATACGTGTCGCCATAGTTATGAAACCTCACCCCTCCAGACGTTTGCGGTTCTATAAATGCGTTTCGGCAGTTGAAGCGGCGTAATCGCACGACGGCGGCGGGTGGCGTGTTATCTCGCGTCGAGCTCGGAGAACAGATCTCTCAGGCTGTTCGGTGCGTCTCCACGGTCACGCCGCCGTCGCTCGTGACGGTGACGACGTACCCGAAGTAGACGAACGAGAAGAAGCCCTCGACGTGCGTCCGCGACCCCTCGAACAGTTCGTTCAGCGCGTCGGGGTCGATACCCGCGTCGTAGAGCGGAGGGAGTGCGATTTCCGAGACGCCCTCCGCGGCGGCGACGGCGCCGACGACGGCCATCGCCACCGTGTCGTACTCGGCGGCGTCGACGGCGGTGTCGCTTCCACGGACCGCCGTATCGGTTCGAGAGATTCGTTCCTCTGACTCTGACATAAATAGAACTACGGAGCCACCGATCGTTACGATGACAGTTGACTCGGCAACCCGTTTAAGTACTCTCGCCGGGGAACGGCGGCCGCGACGCGAGGTGGTGCAATCTACAAGATATTTGAACTAGTGGGGGTTCCGAGAGAGCATGTTGGAGTTGGAACACGGGTTTCGGGTCGTGGACGTCCACGCCCGACTCGACCCCGACGGGGAGTCGGTATCGACCCGGGGTCGAGAGGTGGGGCCGGAGCGCTTAGAACGGGAACTGCATCAGGCGGGCGTGGTGAAAGCCGTCGTCTCGCCGGGGCGTCGCCCGGAGGGGATGGGGTACCTCCGCGCGAACAACGCCGTCGCTCGCTTGAGCGTCGACCGGCCGTTTCTGGCGTTCGCGCGCATCGACGGGCCGCGCGACCCGAGCAACCGAACCTCGGCGCGCCTGCGCAACCTCACCGCCTCGCGGGCGGAGACGCACGTCGATCCCGAGGACGTCGAGAAGTACGCCTACGACGACCGATTCTACGGGTTCACGCTCGCGCCCGCCGTGGACGGCCTGCCCGACGAGGAGACGTTGGACCGACTCGAGGACGTCGGACTCCCCCTCCTCGTGCACGCCGGCGCGGAGTTTCCGCCCGCCGTCGCCGCGGAGACGTTGCTCCGACGGGAGTTTCCGGTCATCTTCGCGGGGTTCGGCGGCTTTCCGCTGGACCGGGACCTGATGAAGGAGGCCATCGAGATGCTCGACGCTCACGACGAACTCTACCTCGACACGAGTTTCGTCCGCTACCGCGACGTGTTGGAACGCGCCCTCCTCGAACATCCGGACCGCGTGCTGTTCGGAAGCGGCGTCCCCGAGACGCACCCGAACGTCGGCGTCATGGAGGTGCTGACGCTCGACGTCTCCGAAGACGCGATGCGTCGCGCGTTCTCGAAGAACCCGGCGCGCGTCATCCCCGGACTCGCCCCGGGCGAGGACTGACGGCGCTACCGGCGGTCGTACTTCGCGACGGCCCGGTCGGCCCGCTTCGAACAGCCGTGGGGGTTGCGCGCCGCCGACCGGTCGCGCCGCCGGGCGACTAGCCCGTCCGAGGACCCCGTCGCCATGCCGACGAGGACGTCCCGTCCGGTGCCGACCCACCCCGTCGGCGAGGCGTCGCCGCGAACCACGTCTCTGGCCGACGCGAGGGCGTCCCGTCCGGCGTGCGACAGCGTCCGCGCCGCGACGGACGGCCGGACGCCGTAGTTCTTCACGAGGCGGTACGAGAGCGCTCGGTACTTCCAGCCCCAGTCCCGTTCCGCCACGCCGCCGTCTGACTCGTACTCGGTTCTGACGCACATCTCCGGCCGCCACTCCACCTCGTAGTCGAGTCCGGCGAGTCGGTGCGCGGCGTCGCGCGCGCCGCCGGTCTCCAGATACTCGTCGAACCCGTCGAGTTCGTCGAGGACGTCCGCGCGGAAGGCGACGTTGCCGCCGTTGAAGTACGTCACCTCGCGACCGCAGACCGTCCCCCGTTCCGAGGACTCCGTCGTCATCCCGGCCCGGAGCGTCTGGTGCGTCGGTCCGGTGACGGCGTCGGCGTCTTCTAACCCCTCCTCGACGGCCGAACACCACGGCTCCTCGACGGCGAGGTCGTACCGGAGGAGAGCGACGGCGTCGCCCGACGCCGCGCGGATGCCCGCGTTGCGCGCGACGTTCAGCGTCCGGTCCGAGATTTCGACGAGAACGTCCACGTCGTCTCGGTCACGCACCATCCCCGTGGTCCCGTCGGCGGACGGACCGTTGACCACGATTACCTCGGCGTCGGGTGCGTGCTCGGCCAGCGCGTCGAGGCTGGTTGCGAGGCGGTCCCGACCGTTGAGCGTCGGGACCACTACCGAGAGGTCCATACCCGTCGGTTGCGACGCGGGAACTTAAATTTCTCCGCTCGAACGCGGCGACGCGGAGACGAACCGGACGGACGTTCAGTTTCCTGACTGCCGGCGAACGCGGACGGTCGGTCAGTCCGACCGGTCGCCGACGGTGGCCCGCCAGTAAGAGACGGAGGCGAGTCGTTCTCCGAGACTCGTCTCGCCGAACGAGGTGTCGGCCTCGCGGAACGCGCCGGCGACGCCGTTCGGAATCTTCCGGTAGAAGCCGTACGGGAGGACGAAGTCGTTTCGCACGTCTGCGAGGGAGAGTCCCGCGGCGTCGAGCAGTTCGTGGACCTCCTCGTCGCCGTAGAGGCGCGACCCCATCGGCAGGAGCCAATTGTACGCCACGCGCGCACTCGTGTCGTTGAACGTGTCGAAGAACACCACCTCCTTCGAGACGCGCGCCATCTCCGCGAGGAACTTCGCCGGGGTGTCCGCGAGGTGGAAAAAGCGCATGGCGAAGACTGCGTCGAAGTGGTCGTCGGGGAAGGGAAGTCGCGCGGCGTCGCCTCTGAGGAACTCGATGTGGTCTTCGACGCCCGCGCGGCGCGCTTTCTCGCGGCCCTGCGTCATCATCGCGCGGGAGATGTCGAGTCCCACGATGTTCGCGCCCCGTTCGGCCAACATCACGGTGAACCGGCCGGTTCCGCAGGCGATTTCGAGGACGTCTTTGTCCTCGACGGGACCGAGGGCGTCGAGGACCGCTCTCTTCTCCCGGTGGTCGATGAGTCGCCCGCCGCGGGAGAACCGCTTCGAGTCGTACTCTTGGGCGACGTCGTCGGCCTGGTACCACTCCTTTCCTTTCACACTACCCTGTTGTCCACACCCGCGGACTAAAACCGTACTGGATGCGGTCGGTCCCGATTCGATGCACCCCGGCGCCGTCGGCCGCGTTCGGCGCGTGGCCGAACGGAATCGTCGCCGTCGCGGCCGAGAACCGGCGCGTCGGCCGCGGACGGTCCCGGTTATTGGCCGGTGACGACCGTGTCCGTCGGGATTCGGATGATGACGCGGGCCCCCTCGTCGCCGTCGCGGTACGGGTACTCGTCGACGTCCATGTACCGCCGGGCGAGTTCGTCGATGTGTTCGTCCGCCCCGTCCTCGTCCAACGTCGCCTCGCCGCGGACCGAGACGTACTGGTAGGGGTCGTCGGGATCGACGACCGAGACGCCGACTTTCGGGTTCGACTCCACGTTTCTCACCTTCTGACGGCCCCGAGCGCTGTTTATCAGAACGTACTCGCCGTCCTCGTGGTCCACCCACACGGGCGTGACGTGCGGCGTCCCGTCGGGCATCACCGTGGCGAAGTGAGCGAACGATTTCTTCTCGAAGATGTCGCGGTGGGATTCGGGAATCACGGGCGAGGAGTTCGAACGCCGCCACCAAAGGGAGTTGGGCAGATGTCCTTATACATAGCAGAATGTGTATAAGGTGTCTGCATTGTTTTGTCACACTTGTAGCCAACCTTTACCAAGGAGTCCGCTTTTCAGATAGGTATGAGCACCAGTACCGCAGAGACCACTCGCGAGGACCCCCTTTCGGAGTCGGAATTCCGCGAACGCCTCCGCGAACTGCCCCCTAGCGCGAAGCTCGTCGCCAAAGTGCTCGAGAGCGACGCGCCCCTCTCGCAGGGACAGCTCGCCGAAGAGTCTCTCCTCCCTGACCGCACCGTCCGCTACGCACTGAATCGTCTCGAAGACGCCGACCTCGTCGGCTCTCGCTACAGTTTCAAGGACGCGCGCAAGCAAGTCTACTTCCTCAACACGTAGACGCTCGCACCGTCCTCGCACCGAGGTGCTCTCGCAGACCACCTCACTGTACCCTCCGCCCGACCGGTCGCGGCCGCCGCGTCGGGAACGACCAAGCCACCATCCGACGGCCGCACCGCCACGATTTTCGCGCGACGCGTCGAACGGGGAGTCGTGACTTCCATCCGGCGCTTCTCCGTCCCCGTCGAGACGCGCGCGCCGACGGGCGCGACCAACGCCTACCTCCTCGGCGACGAACGCTCCATGCTCGTCGACCCCGCGGGTCGAACCGCGGCCCTCGACGAGGCGGTTCGGGAGGCGACGGTCGAACACGTCGCGGTCACGCACACCCACCCCGACCACGTGGGTGCCGTCGCCGACTACGCCGCGGAGACGGGCGCGACGGTGTGGGCGCGGCGCGGCCGCGAAGACCGGTTCGCCGCGGCGACCGGCGTCGAACCGGACCGGACGTTCGCCGAGGGGGACCGAATCCCCCTCGGAGGTGACGCCGCGACCGTTCTCGACGTGCCCGGCCACGCGCCGGACCACGTCGCCTTCGAGACGGACGCCGGCATCGTCGCCGGCGATATCGTCGTCGCGGAGGGCAGCGTCGTCGTCGGCGCACCCGAAGGCGACGTGCGCGCGTACCTCGTCGCTTTGCGCCGCCTGTACGCTCGGAACCCCGACGCCCTCTTTCCGGGACACGGCCCCGTCGTCGACGATCCGCGGGCGACGTGCGAACGCCTGATTCGACACCGCCTCGACCGGGAGCGTCGCGTCCTCGACGCGATTCGGGCGGGCGCGTCGGACGTAGACGCCGTCCTCGACGCCGCCTACGAGAAGGACCTGGCGGGTGTGCGCGACTTGGCGCGGGCGACCGTCGAGGCGCACGTCGAGAAGTTGGCCGCCGAACGCCGGGTTCGCTACGACCGCGAGACGGGACGGGTCGACCCCGCGTGAAGGAACCGACCGAATCGCCCCAACTGCCCGAACCGCCCCAACCGACCCAACCGCCCAACCGAGGCCGTTTTCCCGCCGGGCCGCCGACAACCGGACGTGAACGACGGCGAACCGACGTTGGAGGCGGAACTCGAACGCGCCAGGGAACTCGACGTCTCGACCCTCGCGGACGCCATCGAGTCCATCGGCTTCGAGTGCACCCGGTGCGGCGCGTGCTGTAAGGGCCACGGCGAGGGCGACGAGAGGGAAGCCCACACGGCGACCGTCTTCCCCGACGAGGTTCGCGACCTGACCGACGCGACGGAGTACGACTTCCGCGACGTGGCCCGCCCGATGCCGTTCGGGTTGGTCGAGGGCGAGGAGGGCCTCGAAGGCGAGACGTTCGAGTGGGCGCTACAGACGGACGCCTGCGGCGACTGCGCGTTCTACGAGGAGGACGACTCGGGGACGGGCGCGTGTAGCGTCCACGAGGACCGGCCGCTCATCTGCCGGACGTACCCGTTCAGCGTCGCCCTCGGCGGGACGAGTCAACCGATGGGCGAAGCGGTGGACGAGGAAGGAATCGTCCGCGCCCACGAGTGCGAGGGCCTCGGCCGCGATATCTCCCGCGAGGACGCCGAGGAACTGGCCGCGGCGCTGAAGACGCGGGCGGTGCGGGAGCTAGAGGAGGCCATCGGCGTCAGAGACGAGTTCTCCCCGGTCGAAACCGGGCCGGGCGAGGTGGTCGTCCACGACTCGGAGGGCGCGAAACGGCCCGACGGGTCGCCGGTCGAGGAGTGACCGCGTGTTAGCGGCGGTACACATTTAACGTTCCGAAGAGACGACAGTATGGAGGTCTAACGGTGGAAATCTCAGATAAACTCCTGTGTCTGTTCAACACCGACGTGCGCGCAGAGGACGACCGCTACGTCGTCGAAGTTCCGAAGCGCGAAGTCGAGGCCGGCACCGTCGAACCCGGCGAGACGTACCGCGTCGCTCTCATCTCTCGCGAAGTGACGGAAGAGGAGGAGACGACCGAACCCAGCGGAACCTCGAGCGAACCGCAACCGCCCGTCGAGGTGGGCGAACTCCGGTACGTCGAGATAGAGGATATCGGCAAGCAGGGCGACGGCATCGCCCGCGTCGAACGGGGCTACGTCATCATCGTCCCCGGCGCACAGGTCGGGGACCGAGTCAAGATCGAGGTCACGGAAGTCAAGTCCAACTTCGCCGTCGGCGAAGTCATCGAGGAGGACTTCTAGAACCCACCTTTTTCCGCCTCGAGGTCGCGTAGCGACCTACTCGGCGCAAAAATCTGGACCAAAAAGCCGCGCCTCGATCACTTCGCTCGGCGCGGTACGGCCACTGGCGGACGCCAGCACCGTCTTCGACTATCTGCGGACTCTCTCCGGTCGAACGACCGGAAACTGTTTTGTGGAACTGCCGACATAACGTCGGAGTATGAGCCCTCCGCGCACGGTCAGGTCGCCGACCGCACTCGCCAGATACACGCCCGATAGCCGCCGGTGGCGGCGGCGAATCGCAGCCCTCGCCGCCGCCGCCGCACCCCTCGCGGCCTACGCGGGGCTTGCCATCATCTCGGGCGTGAAGTCCGGTCCGGCGTACAACACCCTCATCGCCGTGTTCGGGATACTCGCGTTGACGCTTCCGGCGGTCGCCGCGGCGTCCCTCCTCGCCCCCGACTCCGGGACGACGCGGCCCGAACCGACCCGCGGGTCGAACGTCACCGAACGGAGTCCATCGAGCGACCGGACGGGAGTTGGTGACGCCGTAGAGATACTGAAGAGTCGGTACGCCGCCGGCGAGATAGGCGACGAGGAGTTCGAGAGACGACTCGGGACGCTCGTCGAAACGGACGAAGTCGGACCGGGAAGCCGCGGCGATGACGATAGCGTCGGCCGGACGCCGCGCCGGGGCGAAGTCGAGTCTGCCCGCCGGTAGTCCTCGCGACCGGACGAGTCGGTGGCGTTCAGTCCGCGCGCCGTTCGACCGGATACCCGTCCGTGAACTTCGAGAAGTCCACCTCCGAGACGTTCACCTCGTCCGCCGAGGCGTACGGCCGGTCGATGAGTATGTCGCCGGCCGTTCGCTTGCCGATGCCGGGGATGGCAGTCAGTTCGTCCATCGACGCCTCGTTCGGGTCGAGGGGGTGCGGCACGCCCGTCACCGACCGGTAGCCGTGGTCCACGACGGAGACGTCGATGGTCCGTCCGAGTTCTCGTTCGCCCGGGATGCCGACGAGGAGGGGGTAGGTGCCGAGTTGGCGGCCGAACGTCTTGCCGTCCTGGTGGTACTCCAAGTGGACGTTCGGGAGCACCGTCCCCGCGGGGGCGAGGCGTTCGAGCATCGGCCGGTCTATCTCCTCGCGGACCTCCGTTTTGTACTGCTTGAACAGTTTCTTGTGTTCCTTCGCGATGTTCGCGCCCTCCTCGGCCATCTCGGTGCCCTCGAACGCCATCACCTGTCGGATGTTGATGCGGCGGACCATCAGCCCGGCGTCGTAGACGCGGTGGAGGAACCGCTTGTTGTGCTCGAACGTCTCCTCGCGTTCGGCCTTCAGGCCGTGAAGCAGGTTGATTCCGGGCAGGAGTTTCGGCAGGCGGTTCGTCGCGTCGGGGCCGTGCGTCGGCGCGTCGTCGGGCGACTCGCCGGGACGCCATCCGGCCTCCTCGTTGACTATCTTGACCGCCTCGAAGCACTGGTCGGCGGTGACGTTGAGCGTGTTCGCCTCCTGCACGACGGGGTCTGCGGATTCGAGGCCGAACGCGGCGGTGTCGCCCGGCGTGTTGTGTTCGGCGATGATGCGGATGCACTCGCGGGACTTCTCGGGCCACTTCACCACCGTGATGGGGTTCATGTTGTCGAGGTGGAGCGTCTCCAGATTCGGGGCCACCTCGCGGATGCCGCCGTAGAGGCGGCGGAGGGCGTCGGGGTTCGGCGCTTCGCCGTCGCCGCCGAACGCGAGGATGTCCGCCTGCCGCCCGAGTCGGAAGTGCTTCGCGCCGCGGTTCGAGAGGTTCTCTACCTCCCTGACGACGGACTCCGCCGACCGGAACGCCGGGTTGCCGTACATCGGTTCCGTGCAGAACGAACACCGGTAGGCACAGCCCCGGGACGTCTCCATCTCGCAGATGAGGTAGTCGGGGTGGTTCGGGTGCTGTTCGACGACGAACGCGCCTTTCGCGGCCCAGCGGTCCAGTTCCTCGTTGTCGCGGTAGCGGTTGTCGAACCCTTCGAGGCCGTTGTCCACCAAGTCGTACGCCGCCGCCTCCACGTCGGCCATCGCGAGGAAGTCGTAGTCGAGGTTCTGCCGTTCCATCTCCTGTGCGCCGGCGTTCTCCTCGCCGACGCCGAAGCGGATGGGGCCGCCCATGAGCGTCGTTCCGTCCGCCGTCCACGCGAGTTTCCGGACCTCGTCGGGTTCGGCGGGCGTCCCGCCGACGTACTTGCCGGGGACGGTCATGCCGCCGATGTAGACGAACAGGTCCGCGTCGGCCACGTCGGCCCACTTCGAGCGGTCCTCGCGGAGTTCGTCGATGGTGTGGTAGGTGACGCTCTCCTCGGGCACGCCGGCGTCCACGAGAGCGCCCGCGGTGAAGCGCGGGTACGTCGAGATGTACGGGGGGACGCCGAAGTGCGCGGGTTCGTCCACGTACCCGTCGACGAGTGTCACGGAGATGTCGGCCGGGTCGGTCATGTCCGGGCAGAGGCGGCGAACGCGTAAAACCGTGACTACCTTCGCCCGCGCCTCCGACGCGCCGGAACCGGGAGACGTTTAGCCCGCGCCGTCGCTTTCCCGCGTATGAGCGAGGAGTCGGATTCGGACGCGACGCGCATCCGACCCGTCCGACCCGGCGACGCCGAGGCGATTCGGGACATCTACGCGCCGTTCGTCCGGGAGACGCCCGCGACGTTCACCCTCGAACCGCCGTCCGCCGCGGAGTTGCGCGAGAAGATCCGGAAGACTCGCGAGGCCGACGAGTACCCGTGGTACGTATTCGAGTCCGACGGGTCGGTCGTCGGGTACGCGTACGCGAGTGCGGTGCGGGACAGGCCGGCCTACCAGTGGAGCGTCGAGACGTCCATCTACGTGGACCCCGAGAACCACCGCGGCGGCGTCGGGCGGCGACTGTACGACCGCCTGTTCGACGCCCTGCGGCGGCAGGGGTACGTCTCTGCGTTCGCGGTTCTGGGCCTGCCGAACCCCGAGAGCGAGGCGTTCCACGAGGCGTACGGCTTCGAACACCTCGCGGACTTCCCCGCGGCGGGCTACAAACTGGGCGCGTGGCGCGACGTGGGGTGGTACCGACTCGAACTGCGCGACCCGCCGGCGGACCCCGACCCGCCGCGTCCCCTCTCGGAAGTCGAGTCGGTGTCCGACGAGTTCTGACCGGCGGGGCGACCGAAACCGGCCGCCCGAACCGACCGCCGGAACCGACGCGGAGAGCCGAAGCCCGCGTGTTTATCAGCGTGGCGGAACAACGTTCGACCATGCCTGCGACCCTCGAAGTGAAGTGCACGAACGGGGACTGCGAGATGGATATGTTCGAACTTCACTACACGTACGACATGCCTGACGACGTGGGCGTCGAGGACTTCGTCTGTCCGTACTGTCAGGAGAGTCGACCGTTAGAAGAGATCCAACTATGAGCGGACTCAAGGAGTTCGGCGAGTCGGCCGCAAAGAGCGTCCTCGAACGCATCGGGCGCGGCGTCGGGCGCGTGCAGGAGCGCAAACCCCTCCCGTACGACGTGCTCGAATCCGACGACGCCTACCTCGTCGTCTTCGACGCTCCCGGCGCACAACGGAGCGACGTGCAGGTTCGGTTCCTCGACGGCGAAGTCGAGGTGCGAATCGACCGCTTCCGCGACTTCCACGAGGGGTTCGACATGCGCTTCCCGGGTCGCGGGCTGTCGCTCGACGGGTCCGCGGAACTGCCCGACGGCGCGTCCGTAGACGCGACGGACGCGACGGCGACGCTGGCGTCCAACGGGACGCTCCGCGTCCGCATCCCGAAGGACGACGAGGCCCGAGACGTGGAAGTGACCGAGGAGGGCGAGGAGACGGACGAACTCGGCTCGGACGGGGACTCGGACGTCGAGATGTCGGACGTCGAAGAGACCGTCTCCCAGAGCGAGGGCGAGACGGTCGGCGACGGCGACGCCCTCGAATCCGACTACCGAGACGAGTAGCCCGTCACTCGACGGCCATCCCTTCTACGACCTCGAACGCCTCGTCGCCTCGGAAGCGGCGGGGGTCGTACGGTTCTATCGACGCCGCGGGCGCGCCGAGCATCGCCGCCGCCACCGCCTCGCCGGAGGCCGGCGCCCACATGAACCCGTGGCCGTGCCACCCCGTCGCGACGAAGACGCCCTCGCGAATCTCCCCGAGCAGCGGTTTTCGGTCCGGCGTCGCGGTGCAGAGGCCCGCCCACGCGCGGTCCACCCGCGGGTCGTGGTCCGCGCGGGACCGGAGCACCTCGCTCACCTCCGAGACGAACGTCTCGTCGCCCTCGCGGGACCACGACTCCGGGTCTGCCTCCGCGAGTTCCGTGCCGTCGCCCGCCAGCAAGCCCGAGGGGTGCGGCCGGAAGTACGCCCGGGCGGTGGCGTCGTAGCATATCGGGCCGTCGTAGGGACGCCGACTCACGAGGGCCTGCACGCGGTACGGCTTCATCGCTATCTCGATTCCCGCCTCGGCGAGGACGGCGTTCGTCCGCGCCCCGGCGGCGACGAGGACGGCGTCGAACGCCTCGGACGCCCCGCCTCCGACGACTCGCGGCGGGTCGGCGCGGACGCCGACTTCGACGCCCGTTCGAACCTCGACGCCGGCGTCGCGCGCCCGTTCGGCCGCGTCGCGGACGTACGCCGAGGGGTCCGCCCACGCGGCGTCCTCGGCGACGACGGCGGTGCCCACGTCGTCCGTCGCGAGCGAACCCCCGAACCGGTCTCGGAGGCCCGCCCCGTCCGTCGTCGTCACGTCGCGCCCGTGGACGCGCATCCGTTCGGCCGCCTCCGCTATCGCCTCGCCGGTCGATTCGTCGTCCTTGCGCGCCAACGCGACGTACGGGCACGGTTCGACGTCGAACTCGCCGCCCGCGGAGGCGAACGCGCGGAACCGGGCCATCGCTCTCGCCGCCATCCGCACGTCCACGTCCTCGGCGTAGGCGTCGTAGAGGATGCCCGCGGCGCGCCCGGACGACCCGGAACCGGGTTCCGCGCCGCGTTCGAACACAGTCACCGACGCGCCCGCGCGGGCGAGGTCGGAGGCGGCGGTGAGGCCGACGGCACCCGCGCCGACGACGGCGACGCGCGTCCCCGTCCCGTCGGGAACCTCGAACGGTCGAGCCATCGGGTCGCCGTCCGGCGCGTCGGAACCGGTCTCGGAATCGGTCATACCGACCGCTCGTCGCGGCGGCACTTAGCGTCCGGCGACTCGGCGGGCGGAAGGAGAGAAAGAAGGGAGGTAGAGAGGGAGCGCAGAGGGGCGAGTCGGTCGCTACTCGGTGAACGCCTCGACGCCGCGGGCGGGGTAGCCGACGACGACGTCCGCGCCCGCGTCTTTGAGTTCCGATATCTGCTCGCGGACCGTCTCGACGGACCCGACGAGGCCGTAGTCGCGGACGGCCTTCGAGAGGACGTCGCGGGCCCGGCCCGTCGCCGCGGCGTCGGTGGCCGCGTCGTCGGGCAACGCGGCGGCGACGGGGCGTCTGCGGGCGGCGTACGCGCCCACCGCGTCGAGTATCTCGTCTTCGTCGTCGGTGAGGACGGTCGGCGCGTAGACGGCCACCTCGCCGTCGTACCCCGCCGCGCGGAGTGCGCGCAGGTCACGGCCGGTCGTTCGGGAGAGCAGTTCGTACTGGGTGCCGCCGACGGCGAGGGCGATTCGCTCGATTCCCTCGGTGCCGACCCACGCCTCGGGGGCGCGTTCGACGCCCGCGCCGAGTCGCGGCGCGACGGCGCGGCGGGACTCCTCCTCGGTGAGGTACGCCGAGTGCCCCGCCACGAGGACGCGGCGCACCGAGTCGGGCACCTCGTCCCAGAGAGCGTCGTCGCCGAGGGGGTCGAACCCGTCGGCGCGGACGGGTATCGTCAGCCTGACCTCCTTCTCGTCGGCCAGTTCCCGCAGAACGTCGGCGTCGGGGACGTGGTCTCTGCCCTCGTAGTCCACCGCGACGGTTCCGACGGGCACGTCGAGGCCCGCCAGTACGTCGCACTCTTTCGGCTTCAGGGCCACCGCGTCGAGGCCCGTCTGCGAGACGCTACGCTCTCCGGTTAACATCTGCTATCACTACTCACGAGAATGGGGTTATCGTCGTCGCGGAACGCGATCCATCGTCTGTGCGACCATGTACGCCTTCGTACCTCTCGGTCGGGGATAATCCTGTCGCTCGGCGGCACGTATTGCGGCGTCCGACTCACACCGGGTAGTCGGCGTCGGGGTCGACGACGCGGTCCGGTTCCGGCGGCATCTTCCAGTCCGTGGTGAGTTCCAGCAGTTGGACGAGCATCCGGCCCGTCGCGCCCCAGACGGTGTAGCCGTCCACGCGGAAGAAGTGCAGGCGGATGGGGCCGTAGTGGGGGTGGTCGCGGTGCTCGGACTCGTAGTTCGCGTAGTCGGTGAGGTCAGACTCCGCCAAGGCGACGATTTCGGCGACTTCGCGTTCGTCCGGTTCGTACTCCCTGTCGGGGACGCGCGCGACGAACGGCGTCACGGAGTAGTCGGTGACGGTCCGGATGTCGTCGAGACGGCCGAAGAAGTCTACCTCCGAGTCGCGGAGGCCGATCTCCTCGTCGGCCTCGCGGAGCGCAGTCGCCCGGAGGCAGTCGTCGCTCGGTTCGCGGCCGCCGCCGGGGAAACTCATCTGTCCGGGATGCTCGCCGAGGTGGTCTGCGCGCTTCGTGAACAGCACGTGGTCCTCGTCGTCGCGAACGAGGACCGGCGCGACGACGGCCGCCTGCCGCCCCGCGTCGGTCACCTCGTCCGGAACGTGCGACGACACCCGCGAGAGGTCCATGTCGGTTCCAACGGGCGAGACCCTATAGCCTTAGCCCTCCGGGACCGCCGCGCTCGATTCGCCCTGCGCTCCTCCGCTCACCCGTCCAACGCGGCGTCGAGGTCCGCCCGCACGTCGCCGACGTCCGCCGCCTCGCCCGCCCACGCCTCCACGTCGTACGTCACGTCGAGGAGCGTCCGGAGTCGCTCGCGGGTCGCCTCGTCGGGCGCGCCGTCGGCGTCGGCCACCGCCTCGGACGCCTCCGCCCGCAGTCGGTCCGCCGCCGCGGCGGCGACCGCCTCCCGGCCGACGTTCCGGTCGGGCACGTCGAGGATGTGCGGGAGGTCCTCCGCGTTCGGCGGGAGCGAAGGGAACGCGACCGGACCGGCCGCGAGCAGTTCCGCCTCCGACTCGGCGTCGTCGGCGGCGTCGGCGGCGTCGTTGGCGGACTCGCCGTCCAACGCGACGAGGTAGTAGTCCCGAATCGCGCCGTCTACGGCCTCGGCGAGGGCGTCGGCGTCGGCGTCGCGCCCCTGTTTGAACGCGAGTTCGTCGAGCGACCGTTCGAGTTCCGCGCGGGTGAGCGCGCCGAACAGGTCGACGATGCCCGCGAGGTCGTCGTAGAGCGCCTCGCGTTCGGTCACTGCGCCACCTCCCGGAGGTCCGCGCGGGCGCGTTCGGCGACCGCGTCGGGGTCCAACTCCGTCTCCGCCCAGGCGGGCAGGCGGTCGTCCGCCGGTCCCGGTTCGCGGACGGCGTCGGCGTACACCTCGACCTGCTCCCGTTCGCCGTCGCGGTCGAACTGGAGGCCGTTGAGCGCCGCGTCGGCGGCGTACTGATCGATGAGGTTGCGCGCCGTCTCGCGGTAGCGGGCCGGAAGCGTGGCGAAGTCGGGCGTCACCCCTCGCTCCGCGACGCACCGCAGGAGCGTCTCGCCGACGGACCGGCTCATATCGGAGAGGCCGGTCGGCCCGCCGACGGCGCGGTGGTCGTGTTCGTACGCGCCTAAATCGACCTGCGCCGTGCCGTCGAAGCCGGCGGCGTCGAACGCGTCGCCGAGCGTTCCGACCTCCAACCCCCACGAACGCGGCGCGCGAATCTGCCGGGCCACGTCGCTCGTCGCGGCGAACTCGCCCGCCAGCGCGTACCGGAACGAGTCGAGGTAGCGGAGGAACGGCGCGGCGTGCGCGTCCGCCAGCGTCCGAACCAGCGGGACGTAGAACAGTCGGAAGAGCCGACCGTACAGTCGCCCGTCTTCGACGCGGGCGTAGTAGCCCTTCGAGAAGTCGTACCCCTGCGCGAGCGGGAACAGCAGGCGGGCGACGTACGACCGGTCGTACGTCTTCGTGTCGGCGTCGTGGACGACGACGAACTTCTCGGCGGCGGCGCGTCCCAGCGCCAACCAGACGTCGCGGCCCTTCCCCCGCGACCCGTCGAGTCCGTGCTCCGCGAGGGCCTCCTCGACCCGCGGGCCGTCGCACCACAGCACCTCTATCGGGAGGTCGAACTCCGTCAGCCAGTCCCGGAACCGACCCACCTTCTCGGCGGGCGCGCGGAGGGGGACGACGACCCGCGCCGGTTCGACGCGTTCGAGTTCCGCCAGCACGCGTTCGGCCGCGAGTCCGGCGTACTCGCGTTCGGTCATCGGCACGACGACGGCCGTCCGGTCCGTCGGGGCGTCCGGAACCGGCCCCGTGAGGTCGTGCAGCGTCGTCACCCGCTCCTGAACGTACTCCATCGGGCGGAGGTGAGAAGTGACGGACCAAAAAAGGCGAGGAGACGCAAGTCGTCCGGTCGTCCCGCGTTACTGCGGGAGTCTGCCGGCGCGCTGGAGGACGAGGAGCGTTCCGACGACCACCGCGAGGCCGAGCGCGAACGTCGAGAAGATGGCGTCGTAGGCGAGTCCTCCCGCCGGAAGCGCCGGGAGGAAGGGGACGTGCGACGCCGCGGCGACGACGAACTCGTATGCCGCCTCCCCCTCTCGAAGCGCGCCGACGACGGACGACCCGCCGGCCTGAATGACCATCATACAGCCGGAGTACACCGCGTACGCCGACGAACGGTTCTCGTCCGGGAGAGTATCGAGCATGTACGTATCGAGCGCCGGGAACAGGCTGTGGATGGTGTAGCCGACGAACGCCGTGACGAGGGCAAGCGGAATCAGCCCCGTCGTCCGCGTGAGTATGAGGACGCCCGCGACGAACGCGACGAGGATAGAGAGGAGGTACGGCACGCGCGGAAGCCTGTCGGCGAGGCGGCCGGAGACGAAGAACGCCGGGACGCCCGCCGCGAAGACGACGGTGAGCATGTTCTTCGCCGTCGAACTCTCCAACCCCTTCGTCACCATGTACAGTTCGTAGAAGTTGAACAGCCCCTGCCAGACGAACCCCGTACAGCCGATGATGGCCACCCCGACGAGGACGACGCGCCACTCCGACCGGGCCGCGCCGAACAGGTCCCTGTCCCGCGCTCCCGCCTCCGGCAGGTCCGCCCGCTCTGCGGTCCGGTAGAACACGAGGGTGGCGACGAACGCGGCGACGCCGATGCAGACGAACGTGGCGCGCCAGTTCACGAAGACGGCGAGGACCAGCGTGACGAACGGCGCGGCGAGGACGGCGGCGAGTTGGCTCGACATGCCGTGGATACCCATCGCGCGCCCGACGCGCGCGGGGTAGAGTTCGCTCACCAGCGGATTCGCCGAGACGAAGTACGCCCCGGAGGCGAGTCCCATCGACAGTGCGCCGACGGCCACCGTGAGTACGGAGTCCGCGAAGGCGGTGAACGTCGCCGCCGCGGTGAGGACGACGCCGGTTCCGAGGACCACCCTGTGGCGGGGGACCCGCGTGAGGAGCCACCCCGTCGGGATGCGCAGGAGGGCGCTTCCCACCCACACGAGGGTGACGATGAGGCCCGCGGTGCCCTCGCCGATGGCGAACACGTCGATGAGTTCCTCTAAGAGCGGTGCGAACACCACCCGCGCCAGATTGACCAACAGCACCAAAGAACAGAGCGTTCCGAACAGCCGTCCTCGTGACACGGACGCTCTTCGCTTCAGGACAGTTCAAGTGTTCGGAAACCCCCCGTAGGAGGCCGCTATCGGTACATCGCCGGACGTATGGGAACGAGTGGCAACGCCGCGGTCTTTTTATGTACCGCTTACAAACGCGGAGACGGATATGAAATCGACGCGGAAGGGGCTCCGGGCAGGGGAGTTGGATAAAGACACGTACGGACGGCTCACGTGCGGTGAGTGCGGGGAATCGCTGAAGAAGCAGAACGACCCGGACGAGGTGTTCTCGGTTCGCATCTGTCCCGAGTGCGGAAGCGAGTGGAAAGAACTGCGGTAGTCACTCGAAGACGGCGTCGAACGCCCGCGCGCCCATCGGGTCGAACGTCCCGGCGGCGACGTTCTCGGCCACGTGGTCGGCCGACCCGGTGCCGACGAGGGCGGTTTTGACGCCCGGCGCGCTTCGAGCGAAGTTGACCGCCCGTTGGGCCGCCGTGTCGCCGGCCAGTTCCGCGTCCACGGCGGCCGGAATCCCTCCCGCTAACTCTCCTTGACCCAGCGTCGCACTCGTCACCACGTCGAGGTCGGCCTCGTGGGCGTACCAGAGCGCGCTCACGTCTCTGTCCTCCGTCGGGTGGCGGTGCGCCTCGACGGTGAACGCGTCGGCCATCGTGACGTTGAACGGTAACTGAATCGCCGCCAACCCGCACTCTTCGACGCCCGCCGAGGCGGCGGCCGACTCCGCCCGCGAGACGACTTCCGGCAGCGAGAGGTACTGGTCGTGGCCCCGCGGGACGCGGAAGGCGTTCCACGTGGCGACGCCGTACGCGCCGACGTCGCCGTCGTCGCGCCGCCGTTCGAGCATCTCGAAGGCCGCCTCCAACTGGTCGTACACGTCCGCTCGGCTCCGTTCGGTCAACTGCGTCTCGGGGTTGTGGACGTAGTAGAGGTCCACGCCGTCGAGTTCGAGGTTCGAGAGCGACCGGTCGAGACACGACGAGAGGAAGTCGGGCGCGATGGCGTGGCTTCCGCGCGCGAGTTCGGAAGCGTCCACCAGACCGGCGCTGACGAACTCGTCGCGGACGTACGCGCCGGGGTCGGCCGGCCTCTCGCCGTCGAACGGGACGAACCCGCCCTTGGTGGCGACGACGACTTCCTCCCTGTCGGCGTCGGCGTCGCGGATGGCCTCGCCGACGACGCGTTCGCTCCGCTGACAGCGGTAGTTTATCGCCGTATCGACGAGGTTGACGCCCGCATCGAGGGCCGCCGTCACCGCCGCGCGGTACCGGTCGTCCGCCTCGTCCGTCGGGTCGCCGAGGTAGGTACCGACGCCGATGCTGGAGGCGACGCCCGGGCCGAAGCGACGGAAGTACGTCCGCCCGAACGCGTCGCCGAACCGGTCCCGGTACCCCCACGTCCCCTGTTTCGTCGCCATGGTGTCGGCTACGTGACGTGCGGGTAAACGCTCTGCGACTCCGCACTCGACTCCGTCGGAGCGCTCAGATGTCGCCCGACAGCGCGTCGAACAGTCGCTCGACCAGCATCGACCGGTCGAGGTCGGACCCGCCGTCGGTCTGGATGGTGCCGCCGCGTTGCGGAATCTGGCCGCCGCCCATGCGGGCGTGCCCGCCCGCCGAGGACCCCGGCACGTCGTCGAGTGCGTGTTCGAGCATCCGACCCATGTGCACCCGGTCGTCGCGGGACCGACCGGAGAGGTAGACGGTGCCGTCGCGTTCGCCGCAGACGACGACGGCCGTCACGCCCTCCAGTTGGATGAGTTCGTCCGCCGCCTGCGGGATGGCGTCGACGTTCGAGAGCGTCCCGATGTCGCTGACGGCGAACGGTCCGCGCACGTCGCGTCCGGCGATGGCGCGGGCCTTCAGTTCCAACACCTCCGTGGAGACTTCGGGGTTTGCGATGCGGTTGAGTGCGTCCTCGTCGACGCCGGGGTAGAGGTAGCCCGCCGCCTCGAAGTCCCCCTCAGAACACCCCGAGGTGAGGCGCTTCGTGTCGGTGAGGATGCCGTACAGCATCCCGGTGGCGACGTTCGAGGGGATGGTGTACTCGGCGCCGACTTCGCTCGCGTGGCGGTCCGGCGGGACCGGTTTCGCCCCGATGTCGCGGAAGTACTCCGCGACGATGCTGGAACAGGCGCCGTAGTCGGTCCGAACGTCGGTGAAGTGTTCGCCCGTCCCCTCGCCGGGGTGGTGGTCGATGACCGCGAAGGGGAGGACGCCGTCGGCCCCGGCGAACCCGCGCGGGCGGTTGTGGTCGACGAGGATCACCGCCTCGGCGGCGAGGTCGGTGACGTGGTCTATCGGCTCTAAATCGAGGTCCAACACCGTCTCGAACGCGCGGTTCTCCTGGTGGCGTATCTGCCCGGTGTACTGGATGCACACCTCGGTGTCGACCTGTTCTGCGAGGCAGGCGGTCCCGATGGCCGTCGCCATCGCGTCCGGGTCGGGGTTGGGGTGCATGAGGACGACCACCTCGTCTAACCCCGACAGTTTCTCCAAGAAGTTCGTCCCCATCGGCCGCTTGAACCAGAGGATGGCGTACAGGCCGCCGACGAGAGCGAACGCTCCCACGAGGAGGGCCGCGACTAACCCCGGATGCGACCCGAACACCGATTGTATCCCATCGAGCACCCGCCCCGTCTCCTGAATGGGTGCTGACACCGCCGTCACGCCCATACGTCCTATCTCAGAGTCCACGGTGAAGAATATTCCCTCGTTTCGACGACGTTCGCCCGGCGGACACCGAGACGGACGCGCGACCGTTACGCACCGGTCTCCGTCCGGTAGCGGTCGACGGCCTCGCGGTACCCCGTCCGGTAGGTCGGGTACCGGAACTCGTAGCCGAGCGACCGGAGTTTCTCGTTCGAACACCGCTTGCTCGTCCGGATGCGCCGTTTCGCCGCCTCCGAGAGGTCACCCTCCGCGAGGCGTTCCTCCTTCGTCCGCTTCGGCGGGCGGGAGACGCCGCACTCGTCGGCCAACCAGTCCGCGAACGCCCACTTCTCGGCCGGTTCGTCGTCGGCGACGAGGACCACCTCGCCGCGGGCCAGACCATCCGAGAGCAGGAACGCTATCGCCCCGGCGGCGTCGTCGCGGTGGACCATGTTGAGGTAGCCCTCGGTGACCGGACCGTCCAGGTACCGTTCGAGGCGGTAGCGGTCGGGGCCGTACAGTCCGGCGAACCGGGCGACGGTGCCGTCGATGCCGGCCTCGGCCGCCGCCTCGCGGGCGACGCGTTCGGCCTCCGCGAGCACCGCCGTCTTCTCCGTCGTCGGGTCGACGGGCGTCTCCTCGTCGACCCAGTCGCCGTCGTGGTCGCCGTAGACGCCGGTCGAGGAGGTGTAGACGAGTCGGTCCGGCGGCGACTCCCGGGAGCCGTACTCGGCGATGGCGTTCTCCAACCCCTCGACGAAGACGCGCCGGGCGGCGTCCGCGCCGCGCCCGCCCGAACTCGCCGCGAAGACCACCCACTCGGCGTCCGGCAGGTCGCGGAGGCTATCGGGGTCGGTCACGTCGGCGCGGCGGGCGTCGAGGCCGGCGTCTTCGACGGCCGAGAGGCCCGAGTCCGAGCGTCGGACGCCCGTCACCTCGTGGCCGTCGGCCGCCAACTGCCGACCGAGTTCCAGTCCGACGTAGCCGCACCCGAGGACGACGACGCGGGCCATCTATCGGTCGTTGCGCTCCTCGATGTAGCGTTGGATGGCCGCCAGTTCGTGGAGGGTCATCGCCGACCGGCCCTCGATGGCCTGCTGAATCTCCTGTCCGGAGAGGTCGAGGTCAACGTTCGAGGCGATGGTGTCCACGTCGAGGACGCCGGTCGTCATCCCCAAGAGGAGGTGGTCCCGGACTTCGAGGACGATGGTCTCGGCGTCCGGCGCGTCGCCGTCGAGTGCGGCGAGTTCGGCGGCGTCTTCGAGGCGAAGTTCCGGCGCGGGGCCGTCAGCGACGGCGGCGACGTCGGACTCGTCGACGCCGGTGCGTTCTGCCGCCGTCTCGACGCCGACGCGTTCGACGGCGCGCCGTATCTGCGCCTCGTAGGCTTCCCGCAACTCCTCTGTCGAGAGCGACGCCGGGTCGTCCGCCGCGTCGTAGAGCATACCACCGAATCGCCGCCGCGCACTCAAAACCGTTGTCCTGTCGGCGTCCGCCTGCACCGGGTCCGCGCGCGTTTCGACCGTCACTCCCGCGGGCACCGCCCGGTCGGCGTCTCGCATCCGGGGCCGGGTTCCGTACCGTCCCACGCGGGCGATTTCTCGACCGCGTCGCCGTCTTTGTCGCCGACGCCGAGTCTCCCCGGCGGGACGACGACGGGAACGACCGTTCGCACGTCGAACCCGACGCGTTCGCTCCGGCCGAGCGTCTCCTTGACGCCGTCGCCGTCCACGTCGAGGGCGACGACGCTCCCGTCTCGGACGTACGTGACCGGCGTCTCGCCGCCGCGGTCCGCGGATACGGCGAAGCGAGCGTACTCGCCGCGGGCCTCCACGACCCAGAGGTTCGTCGTCGCAACCCACGGGTTCAGCGTCGGCGAGAGGGGGAGGCCGGCGGGCGTGCCGCCGAGGGAGGCGTACTTCTGGGCGGCGCGTTCGGTCCCGCGCCCCGCCGCATCCGTCAGGAGTTTCGTCCCGACTTTGCGCGTCCGCGACACCGTCCGGTTGGTGGCGCGTTGCGGCACGCGAACGGCGGACTCCGTCGCCGCGGCGGCGACATCGACGCGAAGCGCCGTCTCCAGCCGGTCGCGGGCCGTCGCGTCAGTCGGTTCGACTTCGGCGGCGACGGCCGCCGCGAACGACCCGTTCGTCGCCGCGACGGCGCGTCGCCCGGTCCCCTCCCACCGATCAAAGGCGGCGTTGACCGCCCTGCGACGGTCGTCCTTCGGGAGGTCGGTCTCCGCGCCCAACGTCTCGACGGCCCGCGAGCGAACGGCGCGGAGCGAGTCCTCCGTCTTCCGTCGGAGCGTGTCGCGGCGACCCGCCAGCGTCTCGTCGTCGGTGGTCGCGAGCGTCCGGTTCGCGGCGGTGAGCGCCTTCCCCGCCGTCCGGAGCGACACCGACTCGCCGGACCCGAAGAGGGCGTTGACGACCGCGTCGGAGGCGTCCCCGTACGGGAGCGTGAACACGTTGGTGTTGCGCGCCGCGAGGGGGTAGTACCGCGTTTCGTCGCCGACGCCGTCCACTCGGTCGCCGGAGACGGGCTTCACGGAGAGGTACGCCGGGTCGCCGTCGGGAACGAACGCCGCCGACCCGCCGAGCGTCGAGTCGTTCCCGTACTCGTGGCGGGCGGGCGTCCGAACCGTGCGGTTGGCCGCGATGCGGTTCGCCCGTTCGGCGTCGACACCGCGGTCGACGAGGGCCTCCTCGATGCCCTCGTTTCGGGCCGCGGTCCGATTCGCTCGCTCGTCGAGGGCCGCGAGGAGTCGGTTCAGGTAGGCCGCCCGCGCCGCGACGCGGACGCGGTCCGCCGCCCCATCGTAGGAGTCGGGGGCGGCCACCAGCGACGCGCGGCGCTCTCGGATGACACTCGCCAACCGGGCCGCGGGGTTGACGCGGCCGGTCGCGACCGCCCGCGCGGGCGGTTCGACGGCGACGTTCCGAACTCGCTCGCGGAGAGACGCCACGTCGTCGTACACCCACGCGCGGAGTTCGTCAGGGCGTCGGCCGTCGACGGTCGTGACGACCGGTTCCTCGCCGCCGACCGCCCGGCGGGCGACGGCGTCCGCGCCGCCGCGTTCGGCGAAGGCGTCGCCGACGGCGTCGGGTACCTGTCGAAGGTTCGGCCCGTCGACTGCGCCGCCGCGTTCGAAGAGCGGGTCGACCGGTCGCTCCGGCCCCGGAACCGATGCGAGCGAGCCGGTGACGGCCATCTCGACTCGGTAGGCGTCGGTCCACGTCGCATCCGTACTTCGGGACGAGCGGTTCGCGTGTCGCCACGTCCGTTCGACGCGGTGCTCGACCACGACGCGCCGGACGGCGGTGTCGAAGACGCGTTCGCCCGAATCGGTCCGCGGCCGAGTCGCCGTCCCACCGGCCGATTCAACGCGCGTCTCGCGGGACGTCTCCTGTCCGGTCATCGCCCACCCCTCTCCGGGGGCGTCCGGCGCGGGACGGGATCCGTCTCGGACCGTCGTCGCGTCCGACTGGACCGTCACCCGCACTCGGTAGCCGTCGCGGCGAATCGTCTCGAACCCCGCGCGTTCCCCGTCGCCGCGGAGGAACTTGACGAACGCCTCGTCGGCCGTGCGGCCCACGTCGACGCGGAGCGTCTCGTCCGTCGAGGGCGGCGCGGCGGTCGGTATCGTGGCGTTCTCCGATTCTGGGGGCGCCGCGGCGTCGGTCACGCCGTCGGCGATGAACGCCGCCCCGTCGCTCCCCGCGACGGGCGTGAGAACGTCCGTGAGTCCGGTTCGGGCGGTCGCCCGCCGAACGCCGCGGCGGGCGTCGGGGTCGCTCCGGCCGAACGCGGCGCGTTGGGCGGTCAGGAGGCCGGCGTTCGTCGAGAGTTCGACGTGCCGGTTCGCGAGGACGTTCTGAATCGGCGCGCCGGCGTACTGGGCGGCCCCTCGCACCTGCACGACGCCGAGGAGTCCCGCCGTCGTCCGGCGGGCGAGTCCCGGGGATTCGAGCGGATTTGCGTCGAGTCGACGCTGGTAATCGACGGTTCGGTCGTGGAGTCCGAGGACGGGGACGGCTACGGTGAGCGTCCGGGTGACCGACTCCTCGGCGACCATCCGTCCGTCGCGTCGGGCCGTCAGCGAGACGTTCCTGACTGTGACGCGAAGTGCGGTTCCGTTGGCCGTCTTGGCGACGGAGACTCGACGTATCGCCTCGCGGACCGACGACTCGTTTTTCGGGGTCGCCGGACAGCGTCCGGCGGCCCGACAAGCGCTGCTCGTCGGCGTCGGCAACGAGGCGTTCGCAACCACGTCGCCGCGTTCGTGTTCGACCGAGCGAAGCGACTCCGCCGCGGCGAGCGAAATGCGGAGACGGAGATACCGACGGAACGTCCGATTTTCCCCCAGCACTTCGCCGACGGCGGTGGTCGAGTTGTCGGTCACGGGGTCGCGCGCGGCGGCGAGTGCGGCGTCGTGGGCGGCGGTTCGGAGCGCCGTCGTCGTCTCGGCGTCGATTCGGTCCATCGACTCGTCGACGGTCCGGTCGGCGGCGCTGGGTCCCCCCGTCGCGAGCGACGCGCCGTACGTCGAACTCGTCACGAGGAGGAGGACGCCGACGAGGGCGAACGGGACGCGCCCGCGGTTGTCGTCCGCGAGGCGCATCAGGCGGCCCTCCCGTCGGACTCCCACGTCCGAACGACGACCCGGACCCGGTGGACTTCGACCGCCTCCGCCGCCGCCTCCGGCGACTCGAACCGGTCGCGCAGGTCCGCCTCCACCGCGGGCGCGAGGGCGTCGGCGAGGCGGCGGTTCAGCGCCGTCGTGTTCTCCGCGCGGAGGTCCCGTTCGACGGGGACGCCGAGTTCGTGTCCGAGGCGGCCGTATCGGTGCCACATCAGCGCCGAGACGGGGTAGTCGCCCCGAAGCGCGAGCGACGCGGCTTCGGGCGGGACGAGCGCTTCGACGGTTCGCTCGGCGACGGCCGACGCGAGCGTCCCGAAGTCGTCCGCCGCCGACGAGGGTACCGGTTCGACGCCGCTCGGTACCGACAGCGTCGCGGCGTGGACCGTCGCCGCCGACGGCGGTTTCGCCCCGACGCCGACCCGTCCGCCGACGGTCGAACCTGGGTAGGGACGCCACACCGCGTCGACGCGGAGCGAGGACGCCTCGAACGCGCCGGTGACCGCCCCGCGAACGGCCCGCGGGAAGTCGTCCCGCGCGCCCGTCAGCGAGTCGTTTCCGAACCCGGCGGTGGCGACGGCGGCGCGCGCGAGGAGGCCCGCGAGCGTCCCGTGCGTCGTTCGGCGGAACTCCGACCCGTTCTCGCGGGGGAACGCGGCGGGGGTGCCCCGCACCGGGCCGGTTCCCGGCCGAAGCGAATACTCCACCGTCGCGGTACTCGTCGCGAGCGTCTCCGCGGCGGCGTCCGTGCGCGTCGAATCTCCCGTTTCGACGGGGTCGGAGACGGCGGTGACGCCGAAGACGGCCGCGCCGACGAGGAGGAGACAGACCGCGGCGTCGACGGCGGCGTTCATCGCCACACCGCCACGCGGAGGCGTCCGGGGACGACGGACCCGGGACCGAAGCGGACGCTCGTCGTCCGACTCGCCGCGTCGGTCGGCGTCCCGTTCGGCGGCGTCGGACCGGCCGTCCACCGCCGGTCGCCCGCGGTGAGCGTGACGTTCAGTCGGCGTCCGTCCGGTGCCGCCGATTGCGCCGTTCCGAGCGCAGACGGGTCGGCGACGCCGCCGTCCGCGAGTTCCTCGGAGACGCGGTGGAGCGTCGGGTCCGCGTACGTTCGGTCGTCGCCGAGGGCGGCGGTCCCGCCGAGGGCGACGACGTAGATGCTCACGCCGGTACAGACGGCGAAGAGGGCGACGAGGGCGGCGAGCGGAGACGCCTGCCCCCGTTCGCGACCCTCACGCGTCCACGAGAACGACATCGACTCCCTCCCAAGAGGTGCGGCGAACGATGAGCGTGCGGTCCACGTCGCGCCACGTCGCGGTATCCGACTCCACGCGTGCGTCCACGATAGCCTGCTGAAACGCCGCCTTCGACTCGAAGACGCGCTCCGGCGGAGCGCCGTGCAGGACCGCTCGGAGCGGCGAATCGCCGGTCGGGACGGGCGTTACGGGGCCGAATCCGAACGTCGCGTGCGCGGTTCCGGCGTCGTTTCGCAGCGAGATGCGCCGAGTGCCGAGTCGGACCGAAGCGGCGTCGAGCGGATGTTCGGCGGTGGCGTCGTACTCCGCGGCGGCCACTCGGTCTACGGTCTCCGCGGCGTCCGTCGCGTTCGGCGGCGGCGTCGTCGGGAGACCCGCGACGGCGCCGACGAGTGCGAGACTCGCAAGCGACAGTCCGAACCACGCGTACCACGAGTCGAGGGGAACGTCGAGCATGGGGGTGCTGGCCGCCCGCCCGTATATAAAGTCTCGCAGGGATCAGAACAGAAGCGACGCGCCGGCGAACGCGGCGAGGTACGCCCCCGTCGCCGCCAAGAGAGCGAGACCGACGCGGTAGCCGACGAGCGTTCGGTCGAGCCCCCGGTCGAGTCCGGTCGAGAGCATCGTCAGCAGACCGGCGAGACAGAGCGCGTACGCGCCAACCGAGACGCCGAGCGTCCCCGTCGAGAGCGCCGTCGCCTCGCCCGAAAGCGAGAGGTCCGTCTCGGCCATCCGCGCCGCCATCGCCACCGTCGCGCCCGCGACGAGGGGCGCGAAGAACGCCGCCGTGTTCGCGAGCGTCCCGGTCACGGAGGACAACTGTCGCCGCGCCTCGCGTTCGACGCGCCGGAGTTCGCGGAGGTGGTCGGCGGTGGCGACGATAGCACCGCCCGCCGGTCGGCCTTCGGTGGCGGCGACGGCGAGAAGCGCGGCGGCACCCCGCGTTCGCGGGCTCGGAACGTCCGCGAGCGCGCCGTACTCGCCGAGGAACGCCTCCCGAACGCCGACGCGGAGTCGCCGTCGAACCCCGGCGGCGTCAGACAGCATCTCGCCCGTCGCGCCGTCGATGTCATCGGCGGCGTCTTCGACGGCCGTCTCGACCGCCGTTCCGTCGTCCACGCGCCGGCCGACGAGGTACAGGGCGTCGTCCAGTCGGGACTCCACGTCGCGGACGCGGCGACGGACGCGGGCCATCGGATAGTAGTGGGCCGCCAGCGACGCGCCGAGACCGAATCCGGCCGCCGCGACGGGCGACGCCCACGAGGCGACCACCCCGCCGCCGACCCATCCGACGGCGACGCCGACGAGCCCGGCGAGTACTCCGCGGTGCGGACCGGCGGTCACGTCCGGGTGGTCGCTCCCGACGCGCGGCGGCGGGAGGGCGACGGGACGGCGCACGAGCAACCACGCGCTCGCCGCGACGACGACGAGGGGCAGGAAGACGTTGTAGGCGAAGACGAACGCGCTCGTCGGGAGCGTCAGTCCCGCGGCGCGGGCGGCGGGGAGGACGCCGACCAACGCGAGGGGTAACAGGACGCCGAAGGCGTACAGCGCCGTCGTCGGCCCGCGAACCGTCGACGCGAAGTCGGCCATCTCGTCGTGCGTCCCGTCGAGAACCGCCTCCAGCGCTCGGTCCAGCGACCGACTCCGCTCGCCCTCCGCGGCGTCGGCGCTGGTGAGGAGAAGCGAGACCGAACGGTCGACGGCGGGGAACCACGGCGACCACTCCTCGGCGAACGACTCCAGCGCCGACTCCGGTGCGCCGCGCGCCCGCCGGACGTGGGATTCGAGGCTCTCGGAGAGGGGGCCGTCGCCCGTTCTCGTGGCGAAGAGCGCGGCGCGTTCGGGCGTCGGTTCGAGTCGCATCCGGAGGGCGGCACGCCCCACGAGGTCGGCCGTCTCGCCCAGCGCGCGCGTCCGTCGGAGCGCCGCCATCCCGACCGGGAGTCGATGGACCGCGTGCGTCGCCGCGAGACCCGCCGTCACCGCGAGGAGGAGTCGCGTGACGACCGGAGACGCCGGCGCGAGGAGCGTCGAAGCGACGAGGACGACCAGCGACGCCGGAACCGCGGCGACGTACCCCGCCCGCACGACGGTTTCGGCGTCCACGTCGACGCCGAGAAACGCCGCCGACCGCCGAAGGTCGTCGCCGACCGACACCGGCCACGGGTACGCCCGGGCTAGCTCTCGTGCGAGCGTCGTCGCCGTCGAGTCGCCGCTTGCGTCCACGTCAGTTCACCTCCCGTTCGCGGTAGGCGGTCCGGACGTCTTCGGGGCGGGTCCTGTCCGTCTCGGCGAGGCGGCCGAGGTGCGTCGCGCGTTCGTCGAGGGCGTCGAGAACGTCGGCGTACGTCTCGGCCGGTTCCGCGAGCGACGCCGCGAGTGCGCTGTCGCCGCGTTCGATTCGGCCCGTCGCGTCGAGTCCGTCCGCGTCCGACTCGTAGAGCGTCTCGAACCGTACGCCCTCCTCGCCGGTTCGCACCTCCTCGATGGCGGCGACGCGCCTCCTGGGGCCGTCGCGGGCGCACGTCACCACGAGGTCCGTCGCGCCGAACGCCGACTCGGCGACGCCGAGGTCGGAGACGACGCGCTCCCGGACGGCCGCCGCGGAGTCGCCGTGTATCGTCCCGAGGACGGCGTTGCCGTGTGCGCCGACGCGCATCGCCTCGTACAGCGTCCCCGCCTCCTCGCCCCGCACCTCGCCGACGACGAGAGCGCCGTCGCCGAGTCGGAGCGCCGTCTTGAGAGCGTCGTCGGGCGAGAACGACCCCTCGCCGCCGTCGAGTTCGACGGTGAGCGGTTGCACGTCGCGGCCGCCCTCCCGGAGCGCTTCGACCGGTAGTTCCGGCGTGTCCTCGACGGTGACGAGGCGCGTCGCGTCCGGGAGTTCCCAGAGTAGCGACCCCAAAAGCGTCGTCTTCCCCGCTCCGCGCGTCCCCGCCACCAGCGCCGCCGCCCCGCGTTCGGCGGCGAGAGAGAGGAGGGCCGCCGCGTCGGCCGGGAGGGTGCCCGCCGCGACGAGTCCCGGGAGCGTCCACGCGTCGTCGCCGTGTGCGCGGAACGCGAAGCCGATACCGTCGCTGGCGGGCGCGGTGACGCCCGCGACGCGAACCTTCGTCCCGTCGGGGCGCGTCACCGAGGCGTCGAGTGCGGGCGTCGCGCGCGAGAACGCCCGTCCGCTGGCGCGGCGGAACCGCGAGGCGAGGGCGGCCGCGCCGTCGGCGGTGAGTCGGACGTTCGTCCGCACCCGTTCGCCGTCGAGAGTGACCCGGACCGGGTTCTCCTCGACCGGCGCCGACGCCACCACGTCCGTGACGCGCGGGTCGGCGAACAGGTCGTCGAGGACGCCGTTTCCGCGGGTGTACCGCCGAAGCACGTCCGTCAGCGTCTCGACGGGCGTCGAGTCGTCCGCGACGCGGCGGACGGCGCGGCCCGGTGCGCGGTCACCGCCCTCGACTCCGCCTCTGGCGAGGCAGTCGTACGCCGATTCGAGCGTCGCCGTCGCGGCGGGGTCGAGAGCGTGCGCGACGGGCGTGAGGTGATAGAGCGTTCCGTCGGGCGTCTCGTACGCGCGAACGGTCGCGCCGGACGGGAGTTCGCGGCGGTCGAGGAGCGACGCCCCGGCGGGCGGGCGAAGCGTGACGCGCGAACGGGCGACCGACGGCCCGACGGCGGGCCGAATCGCGTCGTCGTACCCGTCCACTCGCGCGGCCCCCTCTTCGAGACCGGTTTCGGCGACGATTCGGCCGACGGCCCCGGCGCGTCCCGCCGCCTCACGCGCCGCGCCGAGTGGGTCGCGCCGGGCGCGGGCGGCGAGCGATTCGTCGTGAAACTCGACGCGTTCGACGAACCGGCCCGCCGCGAGGAGCAGTCCCGCGGCGTCGCCCTCGTACGTCCGACCGACGCCGTCCGCGACGGTTCGGACGACGTCGGCGTCGCGGGTCGCCAACGCGCCGACGACCGTCGCGCGGCAGTCGGGACTCGAAGCGAGGTCACCGCCGCCGGGACAGTCGTCGGCGTCCACGACGAGTTCCGCGCGCCGTCGGTCGGACCGTCCGGCGGGCGTCTCGAATCGCGGGTCGCAGCGACAGGCGTCGTCTTCCGAGTCCGTTCCGGAGCGAACCGCCCCGACTCCCGCCGTGACGGCGGATACGAGGTTCAGATCGGCGTCGAAATCGATCGGCATGGCGTCGCTGGCCCCGTCCCGGTATATAAACCTCGGGAGGGGACTCGACTCGCCTCTCACGCCCGTCGAACGACGACGACGGGTCCCTCGGGTCGGGAGAGAAGCGAGAACGAGAGCGCGTGCGACCCCGACCCGCGGAGGACGACAGGGCCGTCGGGCGTCCGCAGTGGAACCGGCAGCGACAGTCGCCGCACCGTCTCCCGGCCGCCGGAGAGGGCGTACGTCAGAACCGGCCGGGACCCCCTCTCCCCCGGTTTGCCGCCGACGGCGACGTACGAGACGCCGGCGGCAGTCCACGAACGTGCGGGGACGCTGACACGGACCGTCCGCCGCGGGGCCGTCGAGAGCGAGAGCGTCGGGTCGTCGCCGTACGCGAGCGATTCGACGGCCCGGACCATGCGCTCTGCGTCGGCGTCGAGATTCGTCGCCGCGCGGTCGGCGCGGGCGTCCTCGACGGCCGGAAGCGCCGCCGCGAGGAGTGCGGCGGCGAGCGTCGCCGCGAGGAGGAGCCGAATCACCTCAGAGCGCCCCGCGGAGGCGCGCCGCGAGGGAGTCAGTCTCCTCCTCCGCGTCGGAGGCGTCCGTTCCCGTCCGGTCAGCCCTCGTCCCCTCGTCCGCCGCCTCCGACAGGTCGTCGACGGGGACGCGTTCGACGACGAGTTCGTCGCCGTCGGCCTCCGGCGATTCGAGCCGTTCTATCGCCGCGAGGGCGGCGTCGGCCTTGCGTTCGACCGACTCGTCCACCGCGCGGACGCCGTCGAGGAGGCCGCGTACGGCGTCGAGTTCGGCTTCGAGCGTCTCGACTCGGTCCCGAAGCGCCTCCATTTCGGCGTCTCTCCCCGCCGTGTCGGCGTCCGCGTCTTCGACGCGCGCGCCGGTCGTCTCCCCGTCGTCGTCCGCCGGAGCGGACGTGTCAGTCGCCGGCGAGTCGACGCCGTCGCCGTCGCCGGTCACCGCTCGTTCGACGGCGTCGAGACGGGCGGCGAGCGCGTCGAAATCGGCGGAGTTCGTCCGTCGGTCGGTCGAGCGTCGCTCGGCGGTACCGCGCGTCGAGTTCGGAGCCATGGGCCGACTGGTCACGTCATCCAACTTAAACTACGGGTGGGGAAGGTTGAAGGTGTCCAGCCCCAAGCGAAGGGTATGAAAACCGTCCTGATTGGCGTCGGACAGGCGGGTGGCAAGCTCACCCGGGAACTGGCCGACTTCGACTCTCGAATGGGCTTCGGGGCCGTCCTCGGTGCCGTCGGAGTCAACACCGCAGAAGCAGACCTCCAAGAACTCCCGTTCGAGACGGTCCTCATCGGACAGGACCGCGTGAAGGGTCACGGCGTCGGCGGCGACAACGAACTCGGCGCGGAAGTGATGCAGTCGGACAAACAAGAGGTGCTCGCCGCCCTCGAAGGTCGAATCACCGCCGAGGCGGAGGCCATCTTCGTCGTCGCCGGACTCGGCGGCGGCACCGGGAGCGGCGGCGCGCCGGTCCTCGTGAAGGAACTCAAGCGCATCTACGACGTGCCCGTGTACGCCCTCGGCGTCCTCCCCGGCCGAAACGAGGGCGCGATGTATCAGGTGAACGCCGGCCGGTCGCTGAAGACCGTCGCGCGCGAAGCCGACTCGCTGCTCCTCGTCGACAACGACGCGTTCCGCGCCACCGGCGAGAGCCTCGGCGAGGGGTTCGACGCAATCAACCGCGAAATCGCCCAGCGGGTCGGCCTGCTGTTCGCTTCGGGCGAGGCCGTCGAGGGCGTCGGCGAGAGCGTCGTCGACTCCTCGGAGGTCATCAACACGCTCCGCTCCGGCGGCATCGCGGCGCTCGGGTACGCCTCTGGCGAGTCCGCCGAAAACGCGGAGGGGAACATAAACACCGTGATGAGCACGACCCGTCGCGCGCTCATGACGGGGACGAGCCTGCCGGAGGCGAACGAAGCCGACGCGGCGCTTCTCGTCGTCGCGGGCGTCCCCGACAAGATTCCGCGCAAGGGCGTCGAGCGCGCCCGGCGATGGCTCGAAGAGGAGACGGGCAGCCTGCAGGTCCGCGGCGGCGACTTCCCCCTCGACAGCGACCGAATCGCGTCGCTGATTCTGCTCGGCGGCGTCGAACGCTCCGACCGACTGGAGAAGTTCATGGCGCGCGCGAAGGAGGCCCAGAAGGAAGCCGAGGAGGAAGCCGAAAAGCAGGAAGACCCGGCGGACGCGTGGCGGAACGACGAGCTCGAAGACCTGCTCTGAGCGTCGGTACTGCTTCACGTGAGGCTACTTTTCGGATTCTACCGCGGAGAACGGAGAGCGACCGAAACGGAGAGCGACCGCCGAGTCGCGGTCGGTTACTGGTTGAGGAGGCTCGCGCCGTCGAAGTCGGGGCGGCCGTAGTCGACGCCCATCAGGTCCAGAATCGTCGGCGTGATGTCGTAGAGGTTGGCGTCCTCGATGCTCGCGTCCGGGTCATCGATGTAGAGCGACGCGTTGTCGAAGCTGTGCATGCCGTTCCGCGGCCCCTGTCCGAACACCTCGTCGTGGCCCTTGAAGCCGGATTTGAGGTCGAACCCGTTGTTCGGGACGACGACGAGGTCCGGCGCGATTTCGTCGTGGTCGCCGCGGAACGCCTCCTCCTTCTCGACGACGCGGGCGGCCACCTTGTTGCCGTCGGGGCCTTCGAGGTTCTCGAGCATCTCCTTCAGTTCGTCGCGGCGTTCCTCGTACTCCTCTTCGGGAACCGCACCGCGGGGTTCGCGGCCTTCGAGGTTGATGTAGAATCGGCCGGGGATGAGCGAGTACGCCAGCGTGTCGTCGGAGATATCGGCAAGCTGCTCGTGGTCGTCGTCCTCGTAGGAGAGCCACCCCTCCTCTTCGAGCAGGGCGTTGCAGTGCACCTCGTAGTCGAGCGAGGTGAAGCCGTGGTCGGAGGCGACGACCATCGTCACGTCGTCGGGGAGCATCTCCCGAATCTGGCCGAGGTAGTCGTCGACCTTCCGGTAGAACTCCATGAACGCCTCCTTGTTCTCGCCGTCGCGTTCGTAGTCCTTGAACAGGAAGTGGTTCAGCCGGTCGGTGGTCATGAAGACGCCGAAGAAGAGGTCCCAGTCGTCCTGTTGGATGTAGTGGGAGAACGCGTCGAACCGCCTATCGAGCGTCTCGTGGGCGTTCTCGACGAACTCGCTCTTGTCGTCTTGGTGGCCGAGCTTCGCGTTCACGTCGATGATGTAGTTCAGTTCTTCGAGCTTGTCGCGGAAGTCGTCGGGGTAGGCGGCCTTCTCGACGCTCGGCGAGAGGAACCCCGAGACCATGCGCTGGACGTTCCGCTGCGGCGGGAACGTCACGGGGACGTTCATCACGGTGGCCTTCCGGCCGGACTCCGTGACGCGGTCCCAGAGGCGCGTCGCCTGCACGTCTCGCCCCATCGGAACGTACGTGTCGTAGGAGCCGTTCTCCCGGTCTTGGAACCCGTAGACGCCGGTCTCGCCGGGGTTGACGCCGGTCGTCAGCGCCGGCCAACAGGCCGACGACTCGGGAGGGACGATACTCTCAATCTCCCCCGCGCTCCCCTCGTCGGCGAGGCGAGCCATGTTGGGGAACTCGTCGGGGTTCTCGGAGAGGAGACTAAACGGGACACCGTCGATTCCGATGAAGGCGACGCGCGGTTCGTCCTTCCCGCGCAGTCGGTCGAACAGACCCATAGAGTCCCGTACCGTGGTTACGCATAAGAAGGTTCTTCTACTTCCGAACGCCTGCCGCCGGCTACGACAATCTGAATCCGGATGACAGTCGTTTACACCGACTCGTCGGCGGCAACGCGGGCCGAAGACGGCTCCGAAGGGACGAAACGGAGGGGCGAAGGAGCGAAGTGCCGCGCCGACCTACTCCGAGGCAGTAACCGTGAAAGAGTTCGAGCGAAAGCAGTTACTCGAACGCGCCAATCGCGAGGCGGCCACGATAGGCGCGGACATCCCCGACGTTATCGACGTGCAGGGCGAAGAGGTCGAACTCCGCGACTTCGTCTTCGAGATAAAGCGCCGCGACACCGTCCCCGAGGGGGAGAAAGAGCGAGTCGAGACGGCGAAGCGAAACCTCCGGCGGGAGCGCCTCCAACGCCTCCAGAAGATAGAGGACAACGAGGTGAGCTTCGAGGAGGGCGAAAAACTCGTCGAGAGCATCATCGGCATCGACCGGGCGTTGAACGCCCTCGAACAGCTCCGGCCGAAGGACCTCGAACAGGAGGAGAAGATGCAGGAGGCCGCCGACAAGAAGCGCTGGATGAACTTCCTGAAGCAGGCGTTAGGTCGCGACGACGCCAGCAGTAAGCGGCGCGGAGGCCGCCCGTGAGCCGAAACGCCGACGTGGCCGCCCTGTTCGAGGAGTTCGCCGACAGGCTGGCGGCGAAAGGCGTCGAGTACAAGCCGAACGCCTACCGCCGCGCCGCGGACAACATCCGCGCGCACGACCGACCCATCGAGGGACTCGCCGCCGAGGGCGAGGAGGCCGTAGCGGAGATAGAGGGCGTCGGCGACGCCATCTCCTCGAAAGTCGTCGAGTACTTCGAGACCGGCGAAATCGAGGAGTTGGCGGAGTTGCGCGACGAGATGCCGGTCGACATACAGGCGCTGACGAGCGTCGAGGGCGTCGGCCCGAAGACGGCCGGGACGCTGTACGAGGCGCTCGGAATCACCACGCTCGACGAACTGGAGGCCGCCGCCGAGGCGGGCGAGATACGGGAGGTGTCGGGGTTCGGCGCGAAGACGGAGGAGAACATCCTCTCGAACGTCGCGTTCGCACGGCAAGCCCAAGAACGGGAGCGCATCGGGGACGCCCGCCCCCTCGCGGACGACGTGCTCGAACTGCTCCGCGGCGACGACGCGGTGTCGCAGGCGGAAGTCGCCGGGTCCATCCGCCGGTGGCGCGACACCATCGGCGACGTGGACGTGTTGGTCGCAAGCGAGGACGCGGCGTCCGTCGTGGAGACGTTCACCGGGTGGGCCGGCGCCTCGACGGTCATCGAGTCCGGCCCGGAGAAGGCGAGCGTCCGGGCCGACGGCGTCCGAATCGACCTCCGCGTCGTCGTCCCCGAGGAGTACGGCGCGGCACTGCAGTACTTCACCGGGAGCAAGAACCACAACCTCAAGGTGCGGAACGTCGCCATCCGGCGCGACCTGAAGATGAACGAGTACGGCGTCTTCGACGTTTCGGACGTCGAGGACCCCGACGCGGACCAACGGGTCGGCGAGCGAATCGCCGGCGAGACGGAGGAGTCGATGTACGCCGCCCTCGACATGCCCCTCATTCCGCCGGAACTCCGCGAGGACACCGGCGAGGTGGAGGCCGCGTTGGACGGCGACCTGCCGGACCTGATAGAGCGGTCCGACCTGCGCGGCGACCTGCACACCCACACGAACTGGTCCGACGGGCGCAACTCCCCCGAGGAGATGGTCGCCGCCGCGGAGGAACGCGGGTACGACTACTACGCGGTGACCGACCACGCGACCGGACCGGGGATGGTCGGCGGCGTCGGACTCGACGACGACGAACTGCGCGAGCAGATGGACGCCCTGCGCGAGGCGGCGGCGGACGCCGACCTCGAACTCCTCTGCGGCGTGGAGGCGAACATCGACGCGGAGGGCGGCATCCCCACCGACGACGAGGTGTTGGCCGAGTTGGACGTGGTGGTCGCCTCCCCGCACGCCGCCCTCGACCAAGACCCCGAGGCGGCGACCGAACGGTTGATTCGGGCGGTCGAACACCCGTCCGTCGACATCGTCGGCCACCCGACGGGCCGCCTCATCAACGACCGGGCGGGCCTCGACATCGACGTTCGACGGGTCGCCGAGGCCGCGGCCGAACACGACGTAGCGCTCGAAATCAACGCCGACCCGGCGCGACTGGACCTGCACGGCGAACGCGTGAAGACTGCCGTCGAGGCGGGCGCGACCGTCGCCGTCGATACCGACGCCCACCGACCGGAGACGCTCGACTACGCGCGGTACGGCGTCCACACCGCCCGCCGCGGGTGGTGCGAACCCGCGGACGTGCTGAACGCCCGGGACCTCTCCGACCTGCGGTCGTTCCTCCACTGATGGCCGAAGACCCGGAGACTGCGGGGGCCGACTCGGACCCCGCCGACGAGAACCGCCTCCTCCTCGATTCGATGCTCGGTAAACTGGCGACGTACCTGCGGATGTGCGGGTACGACGCAGCCTACGTCCTCGATTCGGGCGAGGACCCGGGCGACGAGCAACTCCTCGAACGCGCGCAGAAGGAGCACCGAACGCTCGTCACGCGCGACGAACAACTCGCGCGGCGCGCCCCCGAGAGCGTCTTCTTGCGGACCAAGGACATCGAAGCGCAGTTACGCGAGTTCCGCGACGCCGGGTACGACGTGAGCCTGAGCGACGAACCGGTCCGCTGTGGGTCGTGTAACGGGCGCGTCGTCCCCGTCGGCGACGAGGCGGACGTGCCGGCGTACGCGCCTGACGCGGAGGAGGCGAAGCGGTATCGCTGCCGCGACTGCGGGCAGGTGTTCTGGCGGGGGAGTCACTGGACCGACGTGGCGGAGCGACTGGACGGGCTAGCGGAGTAACGGGGGAGACGGAAAGCGAAGACGGAGAATCGGATTTTCGGGAACTCAGCGCGGCGTCCACTCGTCGCAGGCGTCCATGTCGTCCATCAGTTCGTCGTGTCGCCCGCAGTAGGGTTGGATGCCCTCGTCGGTTCGGACGTACTCGAAGTGGTCACAGTTGCCGCAGTAGGTGTCTGTCGGCGTCGATTGGGACTGCCCGGGGGAGTCCATCGGCGAGGAGAGCGACTGCGCGTCGGTGCCGCCGTCCGACATCGACGCCGTAGACGCCGGCGAGGGATTAGTTCGGGAGGGGGTGGCGCTCGAACCGGAGGATTCGGCCGAGTTCGGGGCGGTTTGGGTGTCCACCTCGCCGTCGGGTTGGCCGCCGAAGAAGCCGATGCCGCCGAGTCCGCCGCGGGAGCGTTCGACTTCGACGTAGCGGGTTTCGCCCTTCTTGGTCACCTCGACGGTGGCGGTTCCGCCGGGGTCGTTTCGCGTCTTGAAGTTGGCGACGCCGACGAACAGACACCAGAACGTGGTGATGGTTCCGAGGAAGTAGACGGCGACGGTGGGGAGCGTCAGTTCGGTGAGTCCCTGCCCGCAGGTCGCACCGGACCACTGGCAGGGGTACGCGTGCGAGAACAGGACGACGCCCATGAGCGCGATGGCCGCGCCGACGACGGCGGCGGCCTTCGTCAGCCGACCCGACGGAAGGACGGCGAAGACGCCCAAGAACACCGCGGGGACGCCGACGCCGCCGAGGATACCGCCGAGTTCCCGGACGTCGCCGAGCGTCGTTCCGGCCCCGATGAGAAGGTCCGTCGATGCGACGACGATTCCGGCGATGACGAGGAGTGCGCCGACGAGGAACAGCCCCAGTCCGAACGTCAGTCGCCGGAGGCTCGGCCCCGAACGTCCCTCCCCGTGGTACACCTCCGAGAGACTGGTCATGGGCCGAGGTTGAACCTCATCCCACAAAACGGTGCGTCAGACGGACGTACGACGCGAGCGGACTATCGCCGGCCGGAGAGCGTTCGCCTCCGACTCCCGAAGCGCCGCGAGAGCCCCGGGAGAGCGGCCCTGCGGCCACCTGCAGTCGTGTCGAAGGGATTATTGCCGGGGATGGTGAACCTCGGAGTATGGCTGACGAGGAAGAAGACGAGGGACCCGTCGTGGAACTCGGCGAAGAGACGCCCGTCGAAGGGCAGCCAATCGCGCGCGTCGCGTCCCGACTGACGTGGCCCAAACAGGCCAGTTGGGTCGAACGGCAGGAGGGCGACGCCGTGATTCGGACGCCGTCGGGCCCGCAGACGCTCTCTGACGTGCTCGACCGGGTGGACGAGACGTACTTCGACAAGCGCCAGACGTTCATCGAGGAGGTCCGGTCGGTCGTCGGGACCGGACCCGTCGAGACGGAGTAGGAAACCCACCGGTGTTCGGATATCGGACGCTTCGGAACTCGCTCGCCCGCCTCACGTGGGTTCAGCGCTCCCTCCTCCTCGGATTTCTCCTGACGGTTCTGTGGGGGGTCTGGACCGTCCCGCCGGACGACCTCACGTACCGCGTGGTCCGCGACGTTATCGTGTTCGTCGTCTTTCCGGGCGCACTCGCCATCACGCACGGGCGCAACCTCGGATGGCGCGTGGACCGGACGGTGCTCCGAAACACCGTCCTGTTGGCCCTGTTCGTCCTCCCCTTCTACCTCGTCGGGTCGTCGCTCCCCTCGATACGGGCGTACTACCCGATGTGGGAGACCAGCGCCGCCCTCGGGGAGTTCCTGCCGCACGCCCTCAAACAGTTGATCGTCGTTATCGCGGCGGAGACGTACTACCGCGGACTGCTCTGCGTCGGCGTCGGCGACGAACTCGGCTTCAAGAGCGTGTTCATAAGCCCCGTCGTCTACGCGTTCCACCACCTCGGAAAACCGCCGATAGAGCTCCTCCTCTCGGGGCCGACGGACGTGCTGTTCGGCGCGGTGGACTACAAGAGCGACTCGATTCTCCCCTCGGTCGTCGCCCACGGGTTGGGCCTCGGACTCCTCGATTGGTTGGTCCTGCACGACCCCCTGCTGCCGCCCGAACAGGTCGCCGCGTGGTTCCGGTGGTTGCAGGTGCCGCTGTAAACCACCTTTTTACAGGGGGCCCTCGGCGGCGGCTCCGCCGTCACCGGACTACGTCCGGGGGGCCGCCGAACGAAGTTCGGCGACGCCGCCTCGAACCCCGCCAGAAACGTTGGACCCAAAAAGCCGCGACTCGCTCGCTATCGCTCGCTCGCCGCGGTACGATACGGTACCGCATCGCTTACCGCAACGGCACCGCTACTGCGACGGCACCGCTACTGCGACGGATAGTCGTGCACGTTAGACGCACTCCCATAGATTTTCGCCGGTACCGCGCGAACCGAAGCGTATGGCACTACCGTTCGACCCCGACAGTCTCGACTCGGACGACATCGGCGAGAAGCGCGCGACGCTCCACATGGACCACGAGGAGGCGGTCGAACACGTCCGCGAGGCGTTCACAGACGCCGGGTTCGGCGTGGCGACGGAGTTTTCCCCCTCGGAACTACTGAACGAGAAGGTGGACGCGGACCGCGACCCCTACTACGTCCTCGGGGCGTGCAACCCCCAGATGGCCGACGAAGTCCTCGACGCCACCGACAACCGGATGGGGGCGCTGTTCCCCTGTAACGTGGTCGTCTGGCAGGAGGAACCGGGCGTCCAGACGGTCTACCACGTGAGCATCATGCGAATCGGCAGGCTCACCGGGGTGGCACCCGACGACGAGGCGATGGCCGAGATAATCGAGAAAACGGGCGAACTCGCCGACGAAGCGTACGCGAACCTCGACGCCGCCGAGTGACCGCGCGGCGGTCCGCGGGCGTCACGTCTCTTTGCCTTCGAACACCGCATCGAGGATGTTCTCCGCGTCGCCGAGATCGTCCGCCAAGGCGACGCGGGTCTCGCCGTCGGAGAACGCCACGAGACCCTCCGATTCGAGCTTCGGGAGGTGAGCGTGGTGAAGGGAGATGAGAACGGAGTCGATGTGGCGGTCCGAGAGGTCCTCGTTCGGAAAGTCCGTCTCCTTCATCGCCACGTCCGTCGCCAAGGCGTCTATCGACATCGGCGTCTCGTTCTCTTTGAGCGACAGCAGAACCAGTAGACGACGCGTGTTGGCCAGCGCGTTGAGCCTCCGTACGTCGTCATCCATGGTTCTGTAAATAGACGCTGAATATGGCGCTGAATACACAATCTCCTCGCACGAATATTATACCTTGCGTCGGAACCACGCGGCGAAAGTACGCGTCCGTCAGTGAGTCCGTCGGGGAGTCGAGCGAACGTCGGAGTTCGCGGGCGGTTCAGGAGAAGTCGGCCAGATTCATCTGGAGACCCGAGGCCATCGTCGACTTCCGCCGCAGGTCGGCGAGCGAGACGGGGAGGTATTCGGCGACCTGACGGACGGCGGCGGCGAACGTCTCCGCCTCCGCGTGTTCGCCGTCGAAGGCGTTCCGAATCGACTCCCGCACCTGCCAGACGCCGACCGGTCCCCAGTAGTCGTCGGAGACGTGCCGGACGACGAGCGCTTTCGCCTGCCGCCCGCGTTCTTCGAGGTGTTCGAGGACGCCGAGTCGGGAGGCGTGGTACGCCCCCGCCGTCTCCTCTACGTACCCGGTGCGTCCCTCGAACCCCTCGCGGTCCGCCGCCAGCCACATCCCCGCGTCGGGGTCGGGGTTCCAGACGCTCCCCGGCGCTTTCAGTTCGACGAGTTCGTACTCCCAGTCGCCGGGCGCGAGAATCACCCAGAAGGCGTTTCCGAGGAACTCCTCGCGGTGAATTTCCACGGAGTTCACGCTCGGATTCGTCTGGATTCCCCCGCGGAGGAACTTCCCGACGGTGTCGTCGACGGCGGTGATGGACCACCGCGTCGGGACGAGTTTCCGGTTCCGTCCCTGTCCGAGTGCGCCCGCCGAGAGGATGGTGTTGATGTCGTAGACGTCGAACCCGCGGCGGTAGAGGTAGTTCATCGCACCCTCGGCGTTCCAGTCGTCGTCTTCGAGCGTCTTCTCCACCGGACGGGGGACGTGGGGGTTCTCCGCCAAGTCGGCGGATTGGGCTCTGGCGCGGGGACCGGTCGGCGTCGCGATGTCGTTTTCGGTCACGTCGAAGTCGATGTCCGGCGTCCCGTCGAGGCCGATTTCGACGCTCACCGGCCGATCGGCGATGGCGACTTCGCGTTGGACGCCGAGGAACCCGTCCCACGCGTCGTGCACCTCGACGGACTTCGTGGTCTGATTCGAGTTCAAGAGGCTGGTCCGTCGCTGAAACACGTCGTCGATGCTGACGCCCTCGTCGTACCACCCGGCGGACGTCTCGAACCGGGCGGCGTCGTCCTCGTGGCCGACGGGCGAGAGGATGCCCGTCGAGACGTTCGGGTAGTTCGAAGTGCCGACGAAGATGGAGGGCGAGACGCTCCCGAACAGCGAATCGCCCTGCACCGTCTCCTCGAACCGGTGTTGGAACTGTTCGAGGTGGTCGAGGATGTCGTAGGACTTCTCTTGGGCGAGGCGGCGACGCTTCGCGCGTTCGCCCTCCGCTTCGAGGTCCATGTACTCGTCGAGGCGCATCCTACTCGCCGGAGATACCGCGGCCAGTCGCTTGAACCTGTCGCGCGCGGACCGCGCGACGATAGATGGGGACTGCGGAATCGCAGTCGGGGACGAAAACGAGAACCGAGTCGAAACCGGGTCGGGTCGAAGCGAGTCGAACCGATCCGAATCGAATCGGAGGAGTCGAAGTCGGGCGGTGCCGAGAGGAGTCGGGTCGGGCGCGAGGCGGCGTTACCCGTGGATGCCCATCGCTTCGATCTGCTCTTGGTAGCGGTTGCGGATGGTCACTTCCGTGACCTGCGCCACGTCGGCGACTTCGCGTTGGGTCTTCTTCTCGTTACAGAGAAGCGACGCGGCGTAGATGGCCGCGGCGGCGTACCCCGTCGGGGACTTCCCCGAGAGCAGTCCCTTCTCCGCCGTCGTCTCGATTATCTCGTTTGCCTTCGATTGGACTTCCTTCGAGAGGTCGAGTTCCGAGCAGAACCGGGGGACGTACTTCTTGGGGTCTACGGGCTTCATCTCGAGTCCGAGTTCCTGCGAGATGTAGCGGTACGTCCGGCCGATTTCCTTCCGCTCGACGCGGGAGACTTCCGAAATCTCCTCGAGCGACCGGGGGATGCCCTCCTTCCGACAGGCGGCGTAGAGCGCGGAGGTGGCGACGCCCTCGATGGAACGGCCTCGGATGAGGTCCTCGCTGAGCGCGCGCCGGTAGATGACGGAGGCGACTTCCCGCACCGACCGCGGGACGCCGAGTGCCGAGGCCATCCGGTCTATCTCCGAGAGCGCGAACTGCAGGTTGCGTTCGCCCGCGTCCTTCGTCCGGATTCGCTCCTGCCACTTGCGGAGGCGGTGCATCTGCGACCGCTTCCGCGAGGAGATAGAGCGCCCGTACGCGTCTTTGTCCTTCCAGTCGATGGTCGTCGTCAGCCCCTTGTCGTGCATCGTCTGGGTCGTCGGCGCGCCGACGCGGGACTTCTCCTGACGCTCGGAGTGGTTGAACGCGCGCCACTCCGGACCGGGGTCTATCTGTTCTTCCTCGATTATGATTCCCGTCGGTTCGTGGATGAGTTCGCCGTCGCCCGTGCGGACGAGTTCCTCCTCGTCCACCTCCTCTAAGTCTATCTCGTCCTCCTCTTCGTCGTCTACGTTCTCACTTTCGCCCTGCCATCGCGTCCGTTCAACATCTCGCTCCCGCTGGCGGGTGGGCCGTGTCATCGCATTTTTATAGTCCAGAGTGGCTTACACTTAAAATCTGGGGCGCATTACGGTGAACGTCCGGCGCGCGCGGAGTTCGGAGCGAACGCGATTTACGGACGCTCGTAAATGTGGGTGTATGCCGACTGTCGAGTGCGACCCAGAGGAGGCCCGACGGCGACTCGAAGACGCCGGCGTCGAGGTCCGAGAGGGAAACACGGAGTACGAACGATGGCGGGCGACGCGCGGCGACGCAACCGCCGTCGCCTACGACGAGAAAGTCGTCGTGCAGGGGGCGAACCCGACCGACCTCGTCGCCCTGTTGGAGTCCCGCGGCGGCCGAGCGCACGTCTACTTCGACGGCGCGAGTCGCGGCAACCCCGGTCCGGGTGCCGTCGGGTGGGTCATCGTCTCCGGGGACGGAATCGTCGGCGAGGGCTCCGACACCGTCGGGAAGACGACGAACAACCGCGCGGAGTACGAGGCGCTGATTCGGGCGTTGGAGGCCGCCGACTCGTACGGCTTCGACGAGGTGGACGTCCGCGGCGACTCAGAACTCATCGTCAAACAGGTCCGCGGCGAGTACGACACCAACAACCCCGAACTCCGGGAGCGTCGCGTCCGGGTCAGGGAACTCCTCGAACGGTTCGACCGGTGGTCCTTAGAGCACGTGCCGCGGGAGATAAACGAGCGCGCCGACTCACTAGCGAACGAGGCACTCGACCATGCCTGAGGACGGTTCTTCCGACGAGACGGACGGCACCGACGAACTGCCCGAGGAGGTGATAGACGAGGTGGAGCGTCTGACCCGACTCGCGCGAGACGCGGTAGACGAGAACGAAGCCGCCGCCTACGAGGACCGACGCGAGACGATTCTCGACCGGTTCGAGTTCGACGTGCGCGTCCGCGAGGAGGACGAGACGCTGGTCCTGTACCCCTCGGAGTGGCTCGAAGACGGCGTGGTCCAACTGGACCGAATCGACGACGTAGAGCGGGGGATAGAGCGTCCGCTGGGAACCGACGCGGGAGACGAAAGCGAGTTCGACGCCGTCGAGAGTCACAACTCCTCGGTGGTGGATGCGGTCGAAGAAGCCCACGGCCCGGTACACGCGGCGAATGCGCGCGTGTTCGCGGACTTCATGAGTAACCACTACGTTCGGCGCGTCGAGTCGGCGTCGCGGAAAGAACTGCGGGAGTTTCTCGACGAGTACTACCCGCGGAACGCGTGGCCGTCGGAAGCCCAGTCGTCCGTCGTCGACGAGAGTCTCGAACTGACGTTCGAGGCCGCCGGGGCGGACGTGCCCGAGTTCTGAGTTCCGTCGGCGCTCGCGTTTACAGGTACGAGTCGATGAGTTCGCGGACTTCGTCGGCGCGGGTGTCGCCCGTGACGAACTTGCCGAGCATCCAGTCGAACCGGTCGAGGACGGCGTCGTGGCCCTTCTCGGTCAGTTCGTACTGGTTGGTTCGCTTGTCGAGTTCGCTCTTCTCGACGAGTCCCAGTTCGACTAAGTCGTCGAGGTTGGGGTACAGACGGCCGTGGTTGACTTCCGTGCCGTAGTACTCTTCGAGATTTCGCTTGATAGCGAGCCCGTACATGGGTTCCTCGGCCAGGATGACGAGGATGTTCTGTTGGAACGCGGTGAGGTCCCGCGCAATGCCCGAGATGTCGGTAACTGTTTGTGCCTCTGACATGGTAGGCAAAATGTCATCAAGCTATTTAACACTTCTCAACTCACGGTCTGTTTCCCCGTTCGTCCGTCGAAACCGGACCTTTGACGGGGGTAACGTTGTGTATGAGTTCCCGCTCTAGAGTCCATTTTCGGTCACTTTTGTCAAGAAAGGTTCGTCATTCGAGAACCCCGCGGTGTTATCTGTGGCCGTTCGTCTGTCAAATTTTACGAGGCGATTCCCGGACGGAACGGCGACTCCGATGCGAAAATACTTTGCCCGCGTTGGGAGTGGCAGACGGTATGGTGAATCTCTGGGAAGAGATGGAGACCGGCCCGGACGCGCCCGACGAAATCTACGCGGTCGTCGAGTGCCTGAAGGGAGAGCGGAACAAGTACGAGTACGACAAGGACATCCCCGGCGTCGTACTCGACCGAGTTCTCCACTCGAACGTCCACTACCCCTCCGACTACGGCTTCATCCCGCAGACGTACTACGACGACGAGGACCCCTTCGACGTTCTCGTCCTCGTCGAGGACCAGACGTTCCCCGGGTGCGTCATCGAGGCCCGTCCCGTCGCCCTCATGGAGATGGACGACGACGGCGAGAAGGACGACAAGGTCATCGCCGTCCCCGTCGAGGACCCCCGCTACGACCACGTGCAGGACGTCGAGGACCTGACCGACCAGCAGAAGGCGGAAATCTCCGAGTTCTTCGAGACGTACAAGAACCTCGAAGAGGGCAAGCAGACGGAAGTCCTCGGCTGGGAGGACGCCCAAGCCGCGAAGGACGCCGTCGAACACGCGATGGACCTCTACGAAGAGAAATTCGCGTAACCCGACGCTCGAACGCGAGACACACTTTTTCGTCGCCGTCGAGGACGCCGACCAGCGTCGCACGTCCGTTCCCGACGCGCCGCCCGACGGCGAGGGGCCGATTCCCGCCGGTAATCTCCGCCGCCGGGAGCATGTGTTATGCTTATGAGTAATCTTTTCCCCGCGAGTCCCCTACTTCGAACCGAGATGAGCGCCGATAGCGCGTACCCCGGTATAGACCACGTAACGGTCGTCCCGACGAACTACCGCCCGGACGACTCCGAGGGCGGCGACGCCGACGCCGAGGGGAGCGACGAGTCGGCGACGGCGGAGTGACGGCGGCGGACCGGCAGTGACTGACCGGCGGTGACGCGCGGTTCGGGTTCTCCTTCGGCGGTGTCCTTCGACGGTAAAGTATCGTCTTCGCGCGCGAGGGGAACCCCTTTTATCGCGCCGGAATCAACCCTCGGTAATGGCAACCTGCGACGAGTGCGGGAAGCACGAGAACCTCCCGTACCAGTGCCGACGGTGCGGGAACACGTTCTGTGCGGAGCACCGCCTCCCGGAGAACCACGACTGCCCGGGGTTGTCGGAGTGGGACGACCCCTCGGGGGTGTTCGACAGCGGTTTCGACGACTCGGTGGCCGACGAGGGCGGACGCACCTCGGGCGTCCTCGACCGTCTCACCGGGACCGGCGGTCCGCTCGGCTACTTCCGCGGCAACATGGCGTACACCTTCCTCGCGCTGATGTGGGTGACGTTCGGTCTCCAACTCCTGCTCAGCGTCGTACTCGGCAGACCGCGGTTGATGTCGTCGCTGTTCGTCCTCCAGTCGAACAACCTGACCTACGTCTGGACGTGGGTCACCTCCATCTTCGCCCACAACGGGTTCTACCACATCGTCGGCAACAGCATCGTCCTGTACTTCTTCGGCCCGTTGGTCGAACGGTACGTCGGGTCCAAGAAGTTCGCCATCCTGTTTCTCGTAAGCGGGATGACCGCCGGACTCGCCCACGTCGGGTCGAGTCTGCTCCTCAATCCGGGGATTCCGACCGCCGTCCTCGGGGCGTCGGGCGCGGTGTTCGCCGTCCTCGGCGTTCTGACGGTGCTGAACCCGAGCCTGAAGATATACCTCTACTTCCTGATTCCCGTCCCGCTTTGGCTGTTCACCGCCGGGTTCGCCCTCATCTCGACGGTGTTCTTCGTCTCGCCGAGCGCCGCCGGGGCGGTCGGACAGGGTAACGTCGCGCACTTCGCACACCTCGTCGGCCTCGTCATCGGTCTGGCGTACGGCCGCCGAGTGAAAGGCAGACGGCGGGTCCCCAACAGCCTCCAGTTCGGAAGCGGCGGCGGCAGGGGTCCCGGCGGTCCGGGCAGGCGCTTCTGAGATGCTCCCGGCCCGCCCCGAGTTCGTCCCGGACTCGTCGCAGTCGCGCGACGAGATGGAGTCGATGCAACTCGACGTCGCCGACGCCGCGACGTGGGACGACGACTTCGGATTCGACGCCGAAGAAGTCGGACTCGCCGACTGGGCACCCGACGACGCCCCCCTCGTCGCGGGCGTCGACCAAGCGTTCCTCGACGAACGGGCGGTCAGCGTCGTCGTCGTCATGCGCGGGGGTCGGGTGATCGAGCGAGCGTCCGCCGTCGTCGACCTCGAAATCCCGTACATCCCCGGACTGCTCTCGTTCCGCGAGGGGAACCCGATCCTCGCCGCCTTCGAGGAGTTGGAGGCGACGCCGGACCTCGTCGTCTTCGACGGGAGCGGTCGCATCCACTTCCGGCAGGCGGGGTTGGCGACGCACCTCGGCGTCGTCCTCGACGTTCCGAGCGTCGGCGTCGCAAAGAGCCTCCTCTGCGGGACGCCCCGCGAGGACGTGGACGGCAGACCCGCCGGGTGGCGGACCGAGATTCTCGCCGACGGCAGAGTGGAGAACGCCGCCCCCGAGGAACTCATCGGCCACGCCTACCAGTCGCGGCAGTACGCCAACGAACCCATCGTCAACCCGTTGTACGTCAGTCCGGGCCACCGCGTCTCGGTGCCGACGGCGACCGATCTGGTGGCGCGCCTCTGCGGAGACTACAAACTCCCGGAACCGACGCGGCACGCGGACTCCTACGCCGACGAGGCGAAGTCGTCGGCCGAGAAGTAGGTATAGACCGCCTACAATTAACTCACCGGGGGCCGATGACGGTGACGTGCATCCCAAGACGGTCCTCATCACCGGTTGTTCGTCCGGCATCGGCCGCGCCACCGCCCGTCAGTTTCTCGACGAGGACTGGCTGGTTTACGCGACGGCGCGAAATCCCGCCGACATCGAGACGCTGGGCGAGGAAGGTTGCGAGATCGCCACGCTGGACGTGACCGAACAGGACGACGTGGACCGCGTGGTGGAGCGAATCATCGACGAGGAGGGACACATCTCGGCGCTGGTGAACAACGCCGGATTCGGCCAGTTTGGACCCCTCGAAGACGTTCCGACCGAACAGGTCCACCGCCAGTTCGACGTGAACGTCTACGGCCCGCACCGCCTCATCCGCGCCGTCCTCCCGCACATGCGCGAACAAGGCGACGGCACCATCGTCAACGTCTCCAGCGTCGCCGGGCGCGTCTCCTTCCCCGGCGGCGGCGTCTACGCGGGGTCGAAGTTCGCCGTCGAGGCGATGACCGACGCCCTGCGGAACGAGGTGGCCGAGTACGGCATCGACGCCGTCGTCGTCGAACCCGGACCGGTGACGACGAACTTCTCGAACCGCGCGCAGGAGGAGGTGTCCGGCGAGGACGACATCCCCGGCATCGAACGCTCTGGCGCCTACGAGTCGTTCTACGCCCTCTTCGAGGACACGAGAGCCCTCGGCGGCGGCGGCCCGGGGTCGATTTCGGCCGACCGCGTCGCCGACGACATCGTCGACGCGGCGTCCTCGACGCAACCGAAGGCGCGCTACCAACCCGGGACGGTGGCGCGCGTCTCGACGCTCGCGCGCTTCCTCCCGGACGCGTGGTTCGACACCACGTACCGACTCCTGCAGAAACTGGTGTGAGCGCCGGCCGACCGCCCTGGGATTTCCGCTCCCGTCGCAGTCGCCGCCTCTCCTCCCGTCCCCGCGCCCGCAGTCGCGTCTACGCCAGACAGGCGGCGACGACGCGGAGGGCGTCCTCGCCCTGTACCTCCTCGGCGAGGAGGGGGACGCGCTTCACGTCCCGGCCGCGGAACAGGTCCGTCGCCGTCTGGAGGGCGTTCTGTTGGACCTGCCAGCGCCGCTGACAGAACTCGCAGTGCTCCAAGTCGGGCGTGACGACCCACTTCGGGTCCACCGACGCGTCCGTCACGTCCGCGAGGTTCTCCATGACGCGGTTGACGACGAGCGTCTGCACCGGAATCTCGTAGCCGTCGAGTCGTTCGACGAGTCGCTTCGACTCCACGACGCTCATCTCCTCGGGAATCATCACGACGCGGAAGTCGGTCTTCGAGGGGTCCCGCAGGACGCGGCGGAGTCGCTCGATTCGCTCGCGGAGTTCGTCTAAGTCGCCCGCGCCCGACTGGCCCGTCCCGCCGCCGAACAGCCCCTTGATCTGGTCCATCATGCCGGAGAACTGCTGTTTCATCCGGGCGATTCGCCCGAGCATCGAGTCCATCACCTCGGGGAGTTCGAGCAAGCGGAGCGTGTGCCCCGTCGGCGCGGTGTCCACGACGACGCGGTCGAATCGGGGGTCGTCGAGGTACGCGAGCAGTTGCTGCATCGCCGCCGCCTCGTCCGCGCCGGGCATCGAACCGGGCGACATCCCCATCGGCCCGTCCGGGCCGAGTAACTGTTCCATCCCGCCCATGTCCATCCCGAAGGGGTTCTGTCCCGAGTCGTCGCCGAAGGGGTTCCCCTCGCCTCCGCCGGACTCCTCGAAGGGGTTCGCCTCGTCGGCGGACTCGAAGGGGTTCTCGTCCGACTCGGGGTCGAACCCGCCGGCATCGTCGGCCCCGGCGAACGGCCCCTCCATCGCCGCGTCGGGGTCGATTTCGGCGGCGTACAGGGGCATGTCTTCGCGCACGCGCGCGGGTTCGGCGGGCACGTCGGTTCCGAGCGTGTCCGAAAGCGAGTGTGCGGGGTCGGTCGAGACGACGAGCGTCGCGGTGCCGTCGGCGGCGGACGCGAGCGCAGTCGCCGCGGCCATCGTCGTCTTGCCGACGCCGCCCTTCCCGCCGTAGAGGACGTACTCGGGGGCGTCCACGCCCGACGGGAGGTTCGTCTCGTCGGTTCGCGTCTCGGTGTCGACGGGGACGCCCGCGCTCCCGCCGTCCTCCGGCGTCTCGTCGCTCGACTCGTCCGCCTCGGCGTCGTCTTCGACGCGTTCGACGGGTTCGACGTCGATGTCGGCCATGGGCGGAGGGACGCGGCGCGGACTTGTGTACCCGTCGGTCTGGTTTACTCGTCCGACGCCGAGAAGTAGTCGGCCAAGCGGGCGGCGGCGTCGTCGGCCCGCGGGGTGCAGAGGGCGAAGCGAATCCAGTCGTCGTACGCCTCGCCGAACGCCTCGCCGGGCATCCCCGCGACGCCCGCCTCGTCTATCAGTTTCTTCACGTTCTCCAGCGTTCCGGGGAACTCCTCGAACCGCGCCAGCACGTAGAACCCGCCGTCGGGGTCGGTGTAGGACGCCCCCGCGGCGTCGAGTGCGTCCGTGAACGCGTCGATTCGGTCCCGAAGTCTGTCGCGCGCCGCCTCGTAGTACTCCGGCGGCGTCTCCTCCAACGCCCGGAGGACGGCCGCCTGCGCCGGTCTGCTGGTGGCGACGTTCACGAGCATGTGGCGCGTCTTCGCCGCCTCGACGAGCGATTCGGGGAACACGGCGTACCCGACGCGGAATCCCGTTATCGCCATCGTCTTCGAGTACGCCGACGTGACGACGACGTTCTCGGAGTCGAAGGTGAGTGCGCTCTCGAACCGCCCGGAGAAGTCGAAGTGGTCGTACACCTCGTCCACGAGGAGGAGGGCGTCGTTCTCCTCGGCTAAAGCGACGAGTTCGGCCACCGACTCGCGGTCGTACACCGCGCCGGTCGGGTTGTTCGGCGTGTTGACGACGACGCAGGCTGTTTCCTCGGAGACGGCGGCCCGCATCGCGTCGAGGTCCAACGACCCGTCGGTTGCGACGGGCACCTTCGTCGCCGACGCGCCGAGCATCTGCGCCTTCCCCGGGTAGTACGGGTACACCGGGTCGGTCAGCACCATCTCCTCGCCCGCGTCCCGTTCCATCGCGCGCGCCATGGCCAGATAGTTCGCCTCGCCCGCGCCGTTCGTCACGACGACGCGGTCGGAATCGACGTTCCGACGGGCGGCCATCTCCTCGCGGAGTCGCCGCAGGCCCTCGCTCGGGGGGTACTGGAAGTCGGCTGGGTCGCCGTCGGCGTACTCGCGCAGTCCCTCCCGGACGGCGGCCGGCGGGTCCCAGTCCGGACTCCCCGACACCATGTCCACCACGTCCCTGTCTGCGCGGTGGGCGTACTGCATCACGAGATAGAACAGGGGCGAGTCGTAGGCGTCGCCTGCACCCTCCTCGGAGTTCATGTCGTGCGACGGGTGGCCGCCGAAGGTGGTGGTTCTTTCGCTCTCGGCGAGTCCACTCGCCGACGTCCCCCTCGCTCACTCCGTTCGCTCGCGGGACTCCCGGCGAGTCAGCGAGGTACTTTTGCCGACCGCCCCCGTCGTCTCTCGCATGCGCGAGTTCGCCTCCGACCCGCCGGTCGAAGAACGCGTCGGCGACGCCCTCCGCGAGACGGGGGAGACGGTGGCCGTCGCCGAATCCTGCACCGGCGGCCTCGTCGGGTCGCTTCTGACCGACGTGCCGGGCTCTTCGGACTACTTCGACCGGTCGGTCGTCACCTACTCCTACGACGCGAAGTTGACCGAACTGGCCGTCTCGCGGGAGTCGTTGGACGAACACGGGGCCGTCTCGGAACCCGTCGCCCGGCAGATGGCCGCGGGCGTCCGTGACACCGCCGGCACCGACTGGGGCGTCGCCACGACCGGTATCGCGGGACCGACCGGCGGGACGGACGAGAAACCGGTCGGAACGGTGTTCGTCGGCCTCGCCCGCGCCGGCGAGTGGGGAAGCGGCGACTCCGAGACGACGGTCGAACGGCGCGTCTTCGACGGCGACAGGCGGCAGGTGAAAGAGCAGATAGCTCGGACGGCGCTGGAGACGGTCGTCGCAGCAGTCGAGTCCGAGTGAGTCGGCGCGGGGCGACACCGCTCCCGTTTCCGTCCGCCCCCGTCGGAGGAGCGTCGAACGCTCTCGTCACGTGACAAAACGTTTGTATCACAGGGTTGCGGACTAGTCACTGATGAACAAAGACGGTCACGTGCTGAACGCCGCGCTGTTGGCGGTCGGTCTCGGCGTCGTCCTCAGCGTCGACCCGACGGCGGGTCCCGTCGTGGACGACTCCCCGACGGAACTGCTACTCGCGGCGGGGCGGACGGTGGTCGAACTCTCCTTACCCGTCGTCCTCGGCGCTCTGTTCCCCGACGTCGACACGGCGTTCGGGAAACACCGCAAGACGCTACACAACCTCCCCGTGCTGGCGCTTTTCGTCGCCTTCCCCCTCGTCTTCGGCAACTTGGAGTACGTCTGGGTGGGCGTGGCGACGCACTACCTGCTCGACGTGGTGGGGTCGAAGCGCGGCATCGCGCTGTTCTACCCGTTCTCGCCGACGGAGTACGGTCTGCCGACTGGCGTCGCCACGTCGAGCAAGTGGGCCACGTCCGTCACCGTCGTCGTGACCGTCCTCGAACTGGCCGCGTTGGCCCTCGTCCACTACTTCGTCTTCGCCCTCGATACGACGTTCGTCGAGATGATGGCGATGGTCGGCGTCTGAGGCCCGAGACTAGTACTCGCGCACGTCGTCGAACCGGCCGTCGTAGGCGATGTGACCGGGATGCGTCGGTTCCATCCCGGACAGAAAGAGGCGGTCTATCTTCCCCCACGAGTTCTCGAACCCGAGGTGGGCGAACTCCGCGAGTGCCCGGCCGCGGTGGCGGAGTCCCGGCCGGTACATGACGCGGCGGGGCGCGCCCGAACGGAGGGCCGCCACGAGGTCTGATTCGGACTCGATGGGGCGGTCGAACTCCGTCCACGCCTCGCCGACTGAGCCCAGCAGGTGGGCGTACGACGACCCGAACCCGGGGAGGTCGAACTCTCGGGCGACGTCGCGGGCCGCGCGGTTGTGGTACGGGAGCGACTTCGCGTTGTACGTCTCCACCGCGTGAATCTCGTCGCGGTGGGCGGCGATTTCGTCGCGGCCCAGACTCACGGTCAGAAGCGTCGGGTGCGGGACGAGGACGGCCGCCTCCTGTTCGGCGAGGGTGGCGAACGCCCCCTCCATCGAGATGAAGTCGGGGACGGGGTCCGAGAGACCGACCGCGAGGAGGTGACGGCGGCGTCGCCACGACCCGGTGAACACCTCGCGGGCGGGGACGACGAGGAGTTCGTCGTCGGAGAACTCCGCCGCGCGTTCGCGGATGTCCGGCAGGCGCACGAAGTGCGGCGCGTACACCAACACGTCGATGCCGCGGTCCTTCGCGCGGGCGACGACGCGTTCGTCGAGAATCTTCACGTGCATATCGACGCGGGTCGTTTCCGAGGCGGACGCGGTCACGTCTCTCGATGGGCGGACGCCGGAGTTAGATATTACTATTTACCGACCTATCGAGGGAGTCTGCGGAACGATTTAGTCCCCGGTATCCGTCTCGCGGGTATGGGCCTGTGGAAATGCGGTATCGAGGGGTGCGACGGTCGGTTCGAGGACGTGGAGTCAGCCGTCATCCACCAGACGACCGAACACGAACGACACGAGTGCAAGGTCTGCGGCACCATCGTCCCCGAAGGGTACTTCGCCATCCGACACACGTTCGAGGAACACTCGCGCGCGGAGTTCGTCCGGGCGTACGACGCCGACTCCTCGGCGGTACGGGAACGAGAGGACGTCAAGGCCGCAGTCGAAGAAGAGGCCGACCTCGAACGCGTCGTCTCGGACCTGAAAGAACGCGGTGCGCTGTAACGGGCGGGGACCGACCGGAGAGACGGAGAAGAGCGCGGAGAACGAACCGAACGCGTTGCTATCCGGGCAGATAGTGTCGCCGAGAGACGGAGACGGAGCGGTGTAAACCGCGCGTTACCGTTTGCCCAGCGCGTATTACTGTTCTCGCGAACGCGTAGCGTTCGTCGCTGTTCCCGTGAACGGAGTGAACGAGAGCCAGACGAGCGTTTAACGCTCGTCGCTGTTCTCGCGAGCGAGAGTTAGACGAACGCGTTAGCGTTCGTCGCTGTTCCCGTGAGTGCAGCGAACGGGAGCCAGATGAGCGCGCTAGCGCTCATCGCTGTCGAGGACGCGGATCTGGTCGCCGCGGACCGTCACCGGAATCGGGACCGTCGCCTCGTACAGTTCGACCGTCACTTGGTCTTTCGTCTCGTCGATTCGCTGTACGCGCGCCTTCTCGCCCTTGAACGGGCCGGCGATGAGTTCGACGATGTCTCCCTCCGCGATGCCCTCCACGTCCGGCGTCGGCGAGAGGAAGTGCTCGACTTCGGCCATGCTGGATTTGCCGACGTTACCGCCGCTGGAGACGAGTCCGCGCGCGTGCGGAATCTCCTCTAAGACGCGCTTTATCACCGCGTCGCCGTCCGCCTCGACCATCACGTAACTGGTGAGCGAGTCGGGCGCGAGGACGGCGTGGATTTCGGACTCTTCGCGGTTGGCTATCATGTCCGCGACGGTGCGTTCCTGCCGCGCGGTCGTCTTTACGGCGAAGATTGGCGGCACCTCAGACACCTCCGGGGAGGAAGCTCATGACCGCGAAGATGACGAAGCCCATGAATCCCACGAGGAAGATGCCGGCTCCGGCGATGAGACCGATCTGGGAGAACTCCTCCCAAGAGGGGGTGCTCGCCAGTTTCAACACCCGCACGTAACTGTTCAGGTCGTACTTGACGTCCATGTTACCGGGGTTTGTGCGTCGGGGTTTTTCTATCTATTGATGCGAACGGGGGCCTCAGCCGGAAAATCGTCGGATGGCCGACGCTCGCCCGCCCGCGAGAACGAGAGAACGGGACCCGACGTCCCGAATCGACCCGAGAACGGCGCGCGCGACGGTGCGCGCGGCGACTACCGGTGAGAGCGATTAATCGACGTAGTCGATGTCCTGACCCGCGTTCGCCGGTTGCGGTTGGGGTTCCTCGTCTTCGTCGCTGCGACCGTAGATCTGCGGCGACTCGACGCCCGTGACGACGATCATCGTCCGCATCTGGCCCTCCAGTTCCTCGTCGACGGAGGTACCCCAGATGATGCGCGCGTCGGGGTCGATGCGGTCGTAAATCTCCTCGACGACGCCCTCCGCCTCCTCGATGCTCATGTCCGACCCGCCGGTGACGTTGACGAGCGCGGAGTTCGCGCCGGAGATGTCCACGTCGAGAAGCGGCGAGCGAAGCGCGCTCTTGACCGAATCTTGGGCCTTCTTCTCGGTGTCGGACTCGCCGAGTCCGATCATGGCGACGCCGCCGCGTTCCATGACCGTCTTCACGTCGGCGAAGTCGAGGTTGACGAGGCCGGGTTTGGTGATGAGTTCCGTGATCCCCTTCACCGAACGCATGAGGACTTCGTCGGAGACTTTGAACGCCTGCCGGACGGGCAGTTTGCCGACGGCGTCGAGCAAGCGGTCGTTCGGGACGACGATGACCGTATCCGCCACGTCGCGGAGGCGTTCCAGTCCGGCCTCGGCGTTCGTGCGCCGGACCTCGCCCTCCGCGGTGAACGGCGTCGTCACGATGGCGATGGTGAGCGCACCCGACTCGCGGGCCGCCTTGGCGACGACGGGCGCGGAACCCGTGCCGGTGCCGCCGCCGAGTCCGGCGGTGACGAACACCATGTCGGACCCGTCGATGGCCTCGTAGATCTCCTCTTGGGACTCGATGGCCGCCTCCTCACCCACCTGCGGAAGCGACCCCGCGCCGCGTCCCTGCGTCTTCTGTTCCCCCATCAGAATCTTCGTGTCCGCGTCGATCTCGACGAGATGCTGCACGTCGGTGTTCGCCGCGACCAGTTTCGCCCCCTTGATTCCTTCCTCGAACATCCGGTTGACCGTGTTCCCGCCCGCGCCGCCGCATCCGACCACGGTGATGTTCGTCTGTAAGTCCTGGAGGACGTCCTTCAGTTCGTCGTCGGTCATCGTTCCCGTCCGGCGAATCTCTTCACCCTCGGAAGCGCCGACGTCAGGAGTCCCATCCCCCGTCTCTTCGGCCTCGTCAATTGCTTCGTCGACGATAGAGTCCATGCTATATGGCCGTTCTTACCGAATGGAGCATTATTATCTTTCCCCCTCGCGTCAGACGGTAGTCAGACGGAGAACGCGGCAGATTAGTGCGACGTTAAGCGGTCAGATTTTGAACACCGTGCGCTGTTCGCTACGTACGTCGTCTGGCTCGACGGTTCTGCCCGCTATCTCGACAGGTCGTCCGGCGGACAGCTTCCCGAACGCCGGTCCCTCGGGGACGCCGAGTTTCGCCGCCTCGGCGGGGTCGAACGCCTCCCGGCGCGCGACGACTGCCCGGTCCGTCCGCCGGACGGAGTCGTACTTCTCGCGGAGGACGTCCGCGAGTGCCGCGACGAGTTCGTCGTACGCGTCCTCGTCGGGGAGTGCGGCGCGCCCGCGCGCCTTCGTCCCGCCGTCGATAGTCTCGTAGGCGACGGACCGGTCGTGAACCGCCGCGAGGGCCGAGTCCGCGTCGACGCCGCCCGCCTCCGAGAGGAGTTCGTCTGGCAGGGAGACCACCTCGTACTCCGTCGCCTCCCGTCCGCCGAGGCGCAGGCCGTCTTCGACCGGCGAGAGGTCTGATTCGAGGCGGTCGAGTAAATCGAGGGAGGCGCCCGTCGCCTCGCGCACCCACGACTCGCCGACGACGCGGTAGCCGAGTTCGTCGAGGACGGCTTCGAGTTCGGGGTGGTCGCGGTCCACGACGGCGTACTCGGCGTCGGACGCCTCGAAGGCGCGCCGGATCACGTCGCGGTTCTCCTCCGGGTGGCCCATCGCCTCTAGCTGCCAGTCCGCGCCGACGTGGCCGACGGCCCAGTCCGTCTCGCGGACGATGCGCGTGAAGCGCGGCGCGTAGTGGCCGCCGCCGAAGCCGACGACCTGTCGTTCCCTGTCGACGTCGGCGTCCGAGAGGTCGAGCACCGCCGCCGCGACGGCGCGCGCGCCCGCAGGGTCCTCCCACTCGGACTCGCCGCTTCCGAGTTCCACGAACATCGACGGCGCGCCCGCGTCGGTCGGACCGTGGTGGGTGCACTCGATGCCCACGTCGTACTCCTCGGGGGCGTGTTCGGCGAGGGACTCGACGACGCGCTTCTGGGCGTTCGGGCAGGCGCGGGCGAGTTCGCCGGGTTCGCCGCCGTACTCCGCGGGGCCGAAGTTGCCCGTGAAGTGCGCGGTGAGAAGCGGTCCCGTCTCGCCGGAGTGCCGGGAGACGAACGCGACGAACTCGGGGTCGTCGGAGAACGCGTCGGCCACTCGGCCGAGTTCGATGTGGAGGCCGTCGAACTCGCGGAGTTCGAACTCGCCGCGGCGGTAGTACGTTCCGCCGCCCTCGCCGTCCGGGCGCGAGTCGTCGGTCCGTTCGTCCCAGTCGGCCAGTTCCAACAGGCGGTCGCCGATGTGGGCCGATGCGCTGTCGGCGCGGCTGACGACTACGGCTATCACGAGAGGAAGTCGCCGCGCCGCGGTGTAAAGCGCGTCGAAGGCGGCCGGTCAGTCCGCCTCGACGTCCGTCGGCGTGGGTTCGCCGCGGATGGTCGCGGCGGTGATGCGGGTGAGTCGACGGAAGTCGTCGAAGCGCCGCGCGACGAGGGCGACGCCGAGAATCATGTAGACGACGGAGTAGCCGACGAGCAGGTAGATGGAGTACGTCTCGGCCAACGGTTCGGCGACGGTTCGGATGATGGCGAACTCGGCGACGACCTGCGAGACGAACAGGACGAGAAGCGCGACGGCCTCCCGGACGCTGATCTCGAAGTTCATCAGGATGGCCAGAGCGAAGAAGCTCTGGGCGGCGGTGAGCCAGATTTCGGCGGCCTGCTTGAAGTCGAACGGGAGCATGCCGTACCGGCCCAGCGCGATGCTGTAGACGACGACGAGCGTCCCGATGAGGAGCGTCCACTGGTTCAGCTTCGAGGAGATGAGGGCGTTGAACGCCGCGGTGGCTCTGGCCTTGTTGACGAGGTACGCCGTGACGATGAGTTCGGGGCTCTCGCTGGCCAGCGGTGCGAACCACTGAATCATGAAGAACTCGGGGATGCCGAACTGGAGGCCGATCTCCTCTAAGCCGTGCGCGAACGGCTCGACGGCCGTGAAGATGAGAAAGCCAGAGTAGGCGAACAGCGTCAGCACCGCGGGGATGCGCACGCCCTTCGGGCGTGCTTGGAAGTAGGCGGGGACGCCGACCTGTTCCTCGTGTTCCTCCGGGTCGCCGCGGACGATGATGCCGATGTAGGCGAAGTAGAGGCCGACGAGGACGACGGTGTCGAACCAGTCGATGCCGCCGTGGAGGGGAACGAAGAAGGCGAACACCGTGGCGGCGAACAGGAAGAGAATCTCCGTGGAGATGCTCGGGTCCAACTGGACGGCGTCGCGCAACGTGCCCGGCTTGTCCACCACGTCGTCCGCCGAGTCGGGGAGTTGCGACGCCTTGTAGATGGAGAACAGCGCGATGCCCGACCAGCCGAGGCCGATGAGGATGCGGTTCGCGCCGGTCATGTTGGCGACCGCGAGGTTGGCCGCGTTGGGATCGCTCGCGGCCTGCCACGCGTACAACGCGTCGACGGCGTACTCGGGCGCGACGGCGAGCACCGCGAGCACCGCGAGCGCGAACGCCCGGGGCACGTCCTTCTCTGCGGTTTCCGCGCCCCACGCGAGGAGGAACGACGCGCCGAGGACGGCGATGCCGCTGATGGCGACTCTGGTAATCGTCGAAACGCTCTCTACGGACCCGGTCACCCACAGTCCGACCCACGGGAGAGTCAGGAGGACCGTCGCCGCGAGGGCGACGAGCGGATGGCGAAGGCGTGAACTCATCGTGAACCGTTCGGTTCCGCGCCCGCCTATCTTTTATGCTTCCGACAGCGGACGGCGGTTTCCGCCGGAGACGCTCCGAGGGGCGCGAGGACGCCGATTCCCTCTCGCCGAAGCGACGATTTCGAGCGAACCGCGCGCGAAACTCGCACCACGTCGCGTCCGCGCGTCGCGGGCGAGGCCGTCCCGGGGTCTTTTAAGCCGCCGCCGGTCCGAGAGGGACGCATGAGCATGCAGGTGTTCGGACTGGTGGGGAACCCCGTCGGTCACTCGCTGTCGCCGCCGATGCACGAGGCGGCGTACGAGGCGCTCGGGATGGACGCGCGGTACGTCACCTTCGAACCCGACCCCGAGGCGGTGGACGCGGCGGTGACGGGCGCGGACGCCCTCGGAATCTCGGGGCTCAACGTCACCATCCCGTTCAAGGAGGACGTGCTCTCCCGCGTCGAACCGGACGGACTCGCCGAGCGAATCGGGGCCGTAAACACCGTCGATTTCGGCGTCGAGGGCGCTCCGCGGGGGTACAACACCGACGCGGCGGGCGTCCGTCGCTCGTTCGAACACCACGGCGTCCGCCTCGACGGGCGCGAGGCGGTGGTCGTCGGCGCAGGCGGGGCGGGACGCGCCGCGTCGTTCGCCCTCGCCGACGCCGGCGCGTCGGTCCACGTCGCAAACCGGACCGTCGAACGCGCGGAGTCGCTGGCGGCGGACGTGCCGGACGCGACGGCGGGCGGTCTGGACTCGCTCTCCCGCGTCGCCGACGCGGACGTCCTCGTCAACGCGACGAGCGTCGGGATGGAGTCCGACGAGACGCCCGTCCCCGCCGACTACCTCCACTCCGAGCTCGCCGTGTTGGACGCCGTCTACACCCCTATCGAGACGCGACTGCTCCGCGACGCCGCCGACGCGGGCGCGACGACGGTGGACGGCGCGTGGATGCTCCTCTATCAGGGCGTCGAGGCCTTCGAACGTTGGACCGGCCGCGACGCCCCGGTGGAGGCGATGAACGAAGCGCTCCGTTCGCAACTGGAATGAACGTCCCGGAACGACGCGGGGTAACGATTTTTAAATAAGCGCAGGACATACTGAGATACAATGGGCATATTTGACAGGATTGTGTCGTCGTTCCGGTCGCTTCTCGGCCGCGACACGTCTTCGAATGGCGAATCCGCGTCGCGAGAGACGCGCGTCTCGGTCGAGCGCGACACCCGGACGAACTCCGGCGACGCCGACGCGTCCGAGACGGACGAACCGGTCGCCTCCGAGACGGACGCGACTGCGTCCACCGGGTCGGTCGTAGACGAGGAGACGACCGACGAACCCGAGGAGGCCGCAGAACCTTCCGAGGCCGTCGAAGTCGGCGGCGACGAGGAGGGCGAGATAGACTCCGACGACGCGGACGAGACGGCCGACGAGAGCGTCGCGGCGGACACCGACGCCGCCGCCTCGACGGGGTCGGTCGTGGACGAGGGAACGACCGACGAACCCGCCGAGGCCGCGGAACCCTCGGAAGCGGCGGAACCGACCGAGGAGGCAGACTCCATCGAGGGCGAGGCGGCCGGCGCGGACGTCGTCGAGGAGGCCGAACCGGAGGACGAACCGTTCACGGAGGACGAGGAGACGTCCGGCGAGGGCGGCGGCGAGGCGGGCGGCGGCGAGGCGGTCAAGAACGTGAAGGGCATCGGCCCGGCCTACGCGGAGCGACTGTCCGACGCCGGCGTCACCACCGTCGCCGAACTCGCCGACGCCGACGCCGAATCGCTCGCGGAGGACATCGGCGTCTCCGACAAGCGCATCTCGCGGTGGATAGACCGCGCGAAAGAACGCCTCGACTCCTAACTCCGTTTTCTCGCCGTCGTTCGAGTTCACCCGTCGAACCGCCGCCGGAGCCGTCGCGAAACCGTTTAGCGCTCGCCGCCGAACGTACCCCCATGACCGAATCGGACATCGCCGTCGCGACGCCGCGGGCGGCGTTTCGCTCGACGGCGGCGGACGCGCCCCCCGGCGCGCGCGTCCCCGTCGAAGTCCGCGTCGTCGCCGACCCGTTCGACGCCTACCGCCGCGTTCGGAGCGACGACGCCGACGGCTTCTTCTACGAGACGACCGGCGGACAGCCCGGATGGGGCGCGTTCGGCGTCGAACCCGCCGAGCGACTCCGCGTCGGGTCGGAGGCGGTCTCTCTCGCCGAGGCTGACGCGACGCGCGGGCCAACCTCGGCGGGGTCGCCCTCGCTCTCCGCCCTCGACGCGATGCTCGACTCGGAGACGCTCGTCCGCGGCGACACCGGGTGCGACGTGCCGTACCCCTGCGGCCTGTTCGGGTGGCTCTCGTACGACGTGGCCCGCGAACTCGAATCGCTGCCGGGCGGGGCGGAAGCCGACAGGGGTATCCCGCGCCTGCAACTCGGCCTGTTCGACCGCGTGGCCTCGTGGAGCGAACCGCGACCCGACGGGGAGTGCACACTCCGAATCACCGCGTGTCCGCGCGTGCCCGCTGGGAGCGACGCGGACGACCTGTACGACCGCGCCCTCGCCCGCGCGACGGCCCTCGCGGAGGCGACGCTCTCGGGGGAGGCGGCCCCGTGCGACCCGCCCGTCGCGGCGGACGAGGCGCAGTTCGAGAGCGACTGCGGCCGCGAGGCGTTCGCCGACCGCGTGCGGACGGTGAAGCGGTACGTCCGCGAGGGCGACACCTTCCAAGCGAACGTCTCCCAGCGACTCGTCGCGCCCGCGGCGGTCCACCCCGTCGCCGCGTACGACGCGCTTCGGCGGGTCAACCCCGCCCCGTACTCCGGCCTCGTCGAGTTCCGCGGCACCGACCTCGTCAGCGCCAGCCCCGAACTCCTCTTGGACGTCGATGGCGACAGACTCGTCACCGAACCCATCGCGGGCACGCGCCCCCGGGGGGCGACCCCCGCCGAGGACGACGAACTCGAACGCGACCTGACCGGCGACGAGAAGGAACGCGCCGAACACGCGATGCTCGTGGACCTCGAACGCAACGACCTCGGGAAAGTCTCCGAGTACGGGAGCGTCGAAGTGTCGGAGTACCGGCGCGTCGACCGCTACTCCGAGGTGATGCATCTCGTCTCGGTGGTCGAAGGCACCAGACGACCGGACGTCTCCGTCGCGGACGCCGTCGCCGCCGTCTTCCCCGGCGGCACCATCACGGGCGCGCCGAAACCCCGGACGATGGAGATAATCGACGAGGTGGAGTCCACCCGCCGCGGCCCCTACACCGGGAGCGTGGCCGCGTTCGGCTTCGACGACCGCGCGACGCTCAACATCGTCATCCGGACGCTGGTCCGCCACGGCGAGGCGTACTACCTCCGAGTGGGCGCGGGAATCGTCCACGACTCGGACCCCGACGCCGAGTACGACGAGACGCTGGCGAAGGGGCGGGCGCTCGTCACCGCCATCGACGAGGCACTCGCCGCCGAGGGTCGCGGGATGAGCCTCGACGCGGACGCCGCCGAGTCGAACGCCGCCGACGCGGAGGGTGGCCGGAGGTGACCCGCGTCCTCGTCGTGGACAACTACGACTCGTTCGCCTACAACCTCGTCCAGTACGTCGGCGAGTTCGCCGAGGAGGTGATCGTCCGCCGGAACGACGCGGTGGACGTAGACGGCGTCCGCGAGATGGACCCGGACGGAATCGTCGTCTCGCCCGGCCCTGGAACGCCCGCGGAGGCGGGCGTCTCGATACCCCTCTTCCGCGACCTGCGGTACCCGACGATGGGCGTCTGTCTCGGCCACCAAGCCCTCTGTGCCGCACTCGGCGCGCCCGTCGTCCGTGCCCCCGAGGTGGTCCACGGGAAGTCGTCGCTCGTCTCCCACGACGGGACGGGCATCTTCCGGGGGATGGCCGACCGCTTCGAGGTGGGTCGCTACCACTCGCTGGCGGTCGAACGCGACGACTTGCCCGACGGCCTCGCGGAGACGGCGCGGACCGACGACGAACGCGAAGTCGTGATGGGCGTCCGCCGTCGGGACAGGCCGCACGTCGGCGTGCAGTTCCACCCCGAGAGCATCCTCACCGCCGATGGGAAGCGTCTCGTCGCCAACTTCGTCGCCGCCTGCGAGGACGGGGAGGACGCCGATGTCTGAGGAATCAGACGTCCTGTACCACGTCAACGGCGAGTTGGTGCCCGCCGACGAGGCGACGGTGAGCGTCCGCGACCGGGGATTCACGTACGGCGACGCGGCGTTCGAGACGCTCCGAGCCTACGGCGGCGAGGCGTTCCGGTGGGGATCGCACGCCGACCGCCTCCGGGAGACGTGCGACGTTCTCGCGTTAGACCACGGCCTCTCCGATTCGGACCTGAAGGCTCGGGTGGACGAGACCCTCCGAGCGAACGAACTCGACGACGCATACGTCCGACTGTCCGTCACGCGGGGCGTCCAGCCGGGGAAACTCACGCCTGACGAGGCGGTGGACCCCACCGTCGTCGTCGTCGTGAAACCCCTGCCGCGGGGCGGGCGCGGAAGCGACCCCGTGTGGGACGCCCCGGCGTCGTTGCAGACGGTGAAGACGCGGCGCGCCCCCGACCGGTCGATTCCGGCGCGGGCGAAGACGCACAACTATCTCAACGGCATCCTCGCCCGTTTGGAACTCCGCGTTACGGACGCCGACGAGGCGGTGATGCTCGACGCCGACGGCCACCTCGCGGAGGGGGCGACGAGTAACCTGTTTTTCGTCCGCGAGGACGCCCTCTGTACTCCGTCGCTCGACGGTCCCGTACTGCCGGGCGTGACGCGCGCAGAAGTTCTCGACATCGCCGCGGCGGAGGATATCCCGGTTCGTGAGGGGACGTTCACCCCCGACGACCTACGAAACGCGGCGGAGGCGTTCGTCACGAACACGACGTGGGAGGTGCGACCCGTCGAGTCGGTTGACGGCATCGACGTGGGCGGCGGCCCGGTGACGACGCTCATCTCCCGCGTGTTCGACGACCGAGTGGAACGAGAACACTACGCAGACGACGCGACGGAGCCGAACGGGCAATAAATTCGAAGACCGTCAGCTTTTGAACACGCCGACTCGGAAGGCGGGTATGGACGACTCGCGCCGAATCGCCGCCGCCGACGAGGTGCCCGAAGACGGCACGCTTCTCTTCACCGTCTCGGAGGACGGCGACCGGACGGAGGCCATCCTCACGCGCCTCGACGACGGGACCATCGCGGCGTTCTCGAACTACTGCCCCCATTGGACGGACGTGCGACTCGACAAGGGGTCGGGTGCGCTGGTCCGGAACGGCGAACTCGTCTGCCAGAAACACGGGGCGACGTTCGAACGCGACTCGGGGGTCTGTAACTTCGGCCCCTGCGAGGGCGCGGTGTTGGAGACGATCGACGTGACCGTCGAGGAGGGGTCCGTGCTGTTGACCGACGACGACTACGCGTTCGAGAACCTCGGCGCGTCGCAGGAGTACGACCGCTCCTCGGGCAACCAAATCGGGTTTTAGACGGCTCTTGTGCGGGATTCGGTCCGATTCAGCCGCTCGTTTCCGTCACGCCGGGACCGACCGACGCGTAGTTGACGACGACGAACGCGACCAAGAGAACTACCGCGAGTGCCGCGAACGCGAGCGATGCGGTGCGTCGGCCCGCCGCCGAGAGACCGAGGCGGCCGCCGACCCGTTCGGTCGCGAGTAGCGCCGACAGTAGCAACGAGAGGCCGATAGCCGCAATCCATGCGCCCCCGAGCGCAGACCCGGGAACGAGGAGCAGACCATAACCGAACACCGCCATCCCGACGACGACGGCCAACACGACGCCGACGAGGAACAACCCGCCGGATGAAGCCGACTCGGCCGATTCACTAGTAGTCAAGCGTAAACGTACGGCGTCTGACAGGATAACCGTTGCGTGACCGCCGAGGCGCGAAACTCGTCGCTCTGAGGTGTCGTGTTCGGCAAAACCATAGCGGGAGGTAGATTTGAACTACCGATCTCCGGGTTATGAGCCCGGCGGAATCTCCTGGCTATCCCATCCCGCTACATGTCTCAAACTCCGGCTGACGGTTAAGGGTTATGTTTCGGCCGCCGTATGCGAATTTCCACCGTTCGTCACGGCCGAGAGATGCGCCACGTGAACGTGCTCTCGGCGACGTAGTTCACAAGCATCGAGGCGGCGATGGCAATCGGAATCGGGATGACCTGCCAGAAGTCGAAGCCGAACACGATGACCGACAGGTCGAGTTGGCGAAGCGACCGGACGATGAAGAACTGGAGGGCGAGGCCGCCGCTTCTGACGAGGTTGGAGGTGAGAAAGCGCCGAATCGTCGGGAGCGTTCCGCCCGCGCCCTCGTCGGCGAACGTCCAGTTCTCGTTGATGACGAACATGACGATGATCGCGACTTCCGCGCCGACGAGCTTCGCGTACTCGCCGAGGACGCCGAGGAGGACGATGAGCGCCGTCGTCGTCGTCATGTCGAAGACTGCGCCCACCGCACCGACGGAGACGAACTTGCCGAAGCGAACGCCCGAGAAGAGGGCGTCGAAGGAACGGTTGCTCATCTTCAATCGGCCTCTGCGGCCTCCACGGAGTCGGTCAGGCGGTTCACGAGGGTCGGCCTGTCCGTCCGCGTCGTCTCCAACAGTTCGTGGACTCGGTCCTCGCGTATGATGCGGGCGCGGTGCCGCGAGAGGAGGAGGCCGCGGGCGAGTCGGAACGTCGTCTCGACGGGCGAGACGGTCGATCCCGGGCGGTCCTCCCAGCGGACCGGCACCTCGACGATGCGGTAGTCGAGGGCGTCGGCGACGGCGATGAGTTCGATGTCCCACGCGAACCCGGGGTCGTACAGGTGGTCGCGGACGTTCGCCCACGCGTCCGAAGCGACGGCTTTCGCGCCGCACTGGTAGTCGTAGAGACCCACGTCGAGCAGTCGCCGCGCCAACCACGCGAACCCGTCGCCGAGGCGTCGCCGGGCGAGCGTCTGGTGGGAGGCGATGTCCGACCGCGGATGTCGCCGCGACCCGACGGAGAGGGAGGCGTCGCCGTCGGCGACGGGGGCGACGACGTCCGCAAAGGAGTCGGCGGGCGTGCTCCCGTCCGCGTCGGCGAAAGCGAGGACGTCCACCTCCGACGCGAGCGATTCGAATCCCGCGGTGATGGCCGCCCCCTTCCCGCGGCGGGCGGCGACGGCGTTCACGTCTACGAACTGGGGGGCGTCGCGGAGGCGGTCGAGGACCTTCGGGCGGGGGTCGTCCAGTTCGATGCGGACGACTGCGGGGGTCAACTGGTCGTCGAGGGAACGAACGTACGAGAGGAGGCGCTCCGGGTCGGGCCGGTACGCCGGCACCACGACCCCGACGGTACGGTTCATTGGAGACCCATACCGCCTTCGGGGTAAAAAACGAACCGCTACTTCCGGATCGCTGCGAAACGGCTAGACGAAACGACATATCTCCTCACCCGCTGAATCCGTCGAGCGCGGTCGTTCCCCCCGATCGCATCATAAAACGTATGCCTCGTGGCCGCCCTCTGACCTATAGAACGCGATGGAGTACGCCCTCGTCATCCGCTGGTTAGTTCTCTACGCCGTACTGCTTGCGGCGGGACTTCCACTCGCCGCCCGCCTCCTCCCCGACGCCGCGGGGCGAGGGGCCGGACTCGCTCTCCCCGCATCTCTCCTCGTGCTGACAGTGCCCGCCTACTGGGTCGGACAGGTATCGTTCGGTCCGGTGGCCCTCGCCGCGGGCGTCGTCGCCCTCCTCGTCGCCGCCGCCCTCGCGGCGTTCGACGCCGCCGCACTCCGAGACGGACGCGTCGAACTCGCCGTCGATATCGACGTCAGGGCGGCCGGAGACGCCTTCGCCGTGTTCACCGCGGCGTTCCTCTTCATCGTCGCCGTCAGGGCGTTCGACCCCGCGGTGTTCCCCGCCGGCGGCGAGAAGTTCCTCGATTTCGGCCTCCTGAAGACGCTCCAACGCTCCGCGACGCTCCCGCCGGAGGACTTCTGGTTCGCCGGCGAACCGGTGAAGTACTACTACGGCGGCCACCTGATGACGACGCTCCTCTCGTGGCTCAGCGGGACGGAACCCCGCTTCGCGTACAACCTCGCGCTCGCGGGATTCTACGGCGCCGCCGTCGTCGCTGCCTTCGAACTCGCCGGGGCAATCGGCGCTGAGCGCGGCGTCCCCCGTCGAATCGCCGGCCTGTTCGCGGCGTTCTTCGTCGGGTTCGCGAGCAACCTCGTCACGGCGGGTCGCTTCGTCCTTCTGGCGTTGCCGGAGGGCCTCCGTCGAACCGCCGCCGAGATGGTCGCGGCGCAGACCGAGTACGCGGTGTCCGACGTCCTCGCGGGCGCGGAGTCGTTCTCCTACTGGAGCGCGAGTCGCGTCATCCCGGGGACGATAAACGAGTTCCCACTGTTCGCGTGGTTGAACGGCGACCTGCACGCGCACATGACCGGAACGCCGTTTCTCCTCCTCGCGGCCGCCGTCGGGTTCGCGTACTACCGGACGCCCGAGGCCAACCGCCGCCGACGCCGAGCGCTCGTCTTCGGCGCGGTGCCGGTCATCGCGTCGTGGCAGGCCGTCCACAACACGTGGAGTTTCCCGAGCGTCCTCGGTTTGGCGTGGTTGGCCGTCGCCTTCGCGCCCGCCGCGCCGTGGTCGCTCCTCCCGGGCGTCGGGTCGCTGGGTCGCCGCGCCGCGCCCCGCTCTCGACTCGCCGCCGAGGCGGCGCGCGTCGCCTCGGCGTTCGCCGCCGTCGGCGTCGTCGCCGTCGTCGCCGTCGCCCTCGCGTCGCCGTTCCTCTTCGGCGCGGCGACGGGCGCGGGCGGACGCTCCATCGAACTCCTCGGCCCGGAGACGCGGAGCGGATTCGGCGGGTTGCTGTTCGTCCACGGCGCGTTCGTCGCCGCCTTCGGCGCGTACCTCCTCGCGCGCCTCCGCGTCGAACGGCCGCTGTACGTCGTCGGCGCACTCGCCGTCGCCGCACTCGTCGCCCTCGAAATCGGCTTTGCGGCCCTCGCGGTGGTCGTCCCACTCCTGGTCTTCGGATGGGTCGCCCTGCGGACGGACCGACCCGTCGGCTACGAGACGGTCCTGATAGTCGGCGGGGCGGGCATCGTCACGCTGGTCGAACTCGTCTACGTGAGCGAACAGGCCGGGCCGGGGCGGATGAACACCGTGTTCAAGACGTACATGCAGGTGTGGATGCTCTGGGCGACGGCGATGGGCGTCGTTCTCCCCGCGTTGGTCCGGGGCGTCCCCGCCGCCGCCACCGACGCCGCGGACGAGACGCGGGCGCGCGCCGGGTCCGTCGCGACGGACGGCGGGCGCGTCCCGTGGCGACGCTTCGCCGCCGTCGCGTTCGTCGTCGTCCTCGTGGCCTCCACGTCCGTCTACGGCGTGATGGCCCTCGGCAACCACTTCGAGGAGGGACCGCCCGGCGGGACGACGCTGGACGCGACGCAGTTCGTCGAGTCGTACCACCCCGACCAAGCGGCGGCCATCGACTGGTTGGACGAACGCGAGGGGACGCCCACGCTGTTGGAAGCGCCGGGAACGAGACACTACCCCGGCGGGGACGACGGCCGGACGAGGGTGATGTACAACTGGAACGCGAGCGCCGCCTCGTCGCTCACCGGCGTCCCCTCCGTCGCGGGGTGGGCCCACGAAGTCGGCTACCGCGGCGACGAGGCGTACTACGACCGCGTGCGCGACGTGGACGCGATGTTCACCGGCGACGCGGAGACCCGCGCCGACCTGTTCCGGACGTACGACGTGCGGTACGTCTGGGTCGGGCCGAGCGAACGGGCGCGCTACGGCGACGTTTCCTTCGAGATGGAGGGCGTGACGGTGGCCCACCAGTCGGGCTCCGTCACGATATACGAGGTTCACCCCGACCGGTTGCCGGGCGCGTCCGGCGGGTCGGCGGCCGAAAACGAGTCCGCGTGAGCGTCGGGGACGAGGCTCCGAAAATCAGGTGCCGCGCTTCGAGATGACGTCGACGGCCTCGGCGTCGACGGATTCGACGTCGAGGAAGTGCGGGACGTACTCGCGGCGGGCGAACGTCTCTCGTTCCTCTTCCGTGCCGACGGTGCACCACAGTTGGACGCGGTCCGGGCCGTGCCAGTCGCCCTGTCGGTCGATGGAGAAGCAGACCACTTCCTCACCGTCCACTTCGATGGTCGCGTTGCGCCGGATGCCGGGGTCGCCGCGGATGATGAGCTTCTTCATACGGCGACGTTTCGCCCAGTCGGTGCTTAACGGCTTCGGAGACGTCTCGTCGCCCGCACCGCGGCGGTGGCGTTCCCGTGCCATCCGCCCGCACGGAGCCGTCTGAACACCGACGCGAACCAAACGGGTTTTAACGGGCCGTGCCGAACTTCGCGTAAGGTCGATATCTATGCAGATGCCACGCCGGTTCAACACGTACTGTCCCCACTGTAAAGAGCACGAAGAACACGAAGTCGAGAAGGTCCGCTCGGGCCGTCAGACCGGGATGAAGTGGGCCGCTCGTCAGGAGAAGCGCGGCGAGTCCACCATCGGCAACGCCGGGAAGTTCTCGAAGGTGCCCGGTGGCGACAAGCCGACGAAGAAGACGCACCTGAAGTACATCTGCTCCGAGTGTGGCAAGGCCCACATGCGGAAGGGATGGCGCGCAGGCCGACTGGAGTTCCAGGAGTAAACGATGGCTGGAAACTACTACCGCGTCCAGTGCACCGACTGCGACAACGAACAGGTCGTCTTCGGTAAGGCATCGTCCGTCGTCAACTGCGCCGTCTGCGGCACCACGCTCGCCACCCCGACCGGCGGGAAGGCCGACATCCGCGGCGAAGTTGTCGACACCGTCGAACGTCGCACGACCGAGGCGTAAGCTCCCCTCCGGAGGTATTTACATATGAAGTACAGCGGCTGGCCCGACAAAGGCGAACTCGTCGTGGGAAAGGTCGACGAAATCGCCGACTTCGGGGTCTTCATCGACCTCGAAGAGTACGAGAACAAGCGCGGCCTCACCCACATAAGCGAGGTCGCCAGCGGCTGGATAAAGAACGTCCGCGACCACGTTCGCGAGGGACAGACGGTGGTCGCGAAGGTGCTCGACGTCGACACGAGCTCACAGCAGATAGACCTCTCTATCAAGGACGTCAACGAGCACCAGCGCAAAGAGAAGATACAGGAGTGGAAAAACGAGCAGAAGGCGGACAAGTGGATGAACATCGCCTTCGGCGAGGACGTCTCCGACGAGCAGTACAGCTCCGTCGCGAACGCCCTGCTCGCGGAGTACGAGAGCCTCTACGACGGCTTCGAGCAGGCGGCCATCCACGGCGCCGAGGCGCTCGAAGACGTCGACTTAGACGACGAGGAGGTCGAAGCGATCGTCGAGACGGCCCGGCAGAACGTCTCCGTCCCGTACGTCAACGTCACCGGGTACGTGGACCTCCGCTGTCCCGTCGGCGACGGCGTCGACGACATCAAGGAGGCGCTGAAAGCCGCCGAAGGCGAGGAGATCCCCGAGGAGATAGAGCTCTCCGTCACGTACGTCGGGTCCCCCGAGTACCGAATCAAGGTGCGCGCGCCCGACTACAAGACCGCGGAGACCGCGCTCGAAGACGCCGCCGCGCGGGCGGCGGAGTCCATCGAGGCGTCCGGCGGAACCGCGGAGTTCCACCGCGAACGCAACGAAGACGACGAGTAGGATGAAGTCGGACATCCGGGTCTGCGGCGCGTGGCGCACTCGTCACGACCGCCCGGTGTACACGCTTTCTGCGACCTGTCCCGACTGCGGCGCCGACACCGAAAACAGCGCGCCCGCGCCGTTCAACCCCGAAGACCCCTACGGAGAGTACCGACGGTCCTTTAAGCGAAGCGACCGGTAACACGGCTATGGACGAAATCGAAGTCGAGACGGTCGCGGACCCGGACCTCCGGGACCCCGTACTCGTCGAAGGGCTTCCCGGGGTGGGGCACGTCGGCAAGCTCGCCGTCGAGCATCTTCTCGAAGAGATGGACAGCGAGCTCGTCCGCCGGGTGTACGCCGACGAGTTCCCGCCGCAGGTGTCTATCGACGACGACGGCGTCGCCGAACTGGCGAGCGCGGAGTTCTACGCCGTCGACGCCGGCGACCGCGACCTTCTCGTTCTGACGGGCGACCACCAAGCGCAGTCGAACGCGGGACATTACCACCTCACCGACGCGTTCCTCGACGTCGCCGAGGCGTTCGGCGTCGAACGCGGGTTCGCACTCGGCGGCGTGCCGACGGGCGAACTGGTGGACGACCCCGCCGTCCTCGGAGCCGTCACCCACGAGGACGCCATAGAGCGACTGAAAGAGGCGGGCGTCGAGTTCCGCGAGGACGAACCCGCCGGCGGAATCGTCGGCGTCAGCGGTCTGCTCCTCGGCCTCGGCGAACGGCGGGGACTCGACGTCGCCTGCCTCATGGGCGAGACAAGCGGCTACCTCGTCGACCCCACGAGTGCGCAGGCCGTCCTCGAAGTGTTGGAGGAGGCCGTCGGCTTCGACGTCGAGTACGAGTCGCTGGAGGAACGCGCAGAGGAGATGAAGGAAGTCGTCGGGAAGATTCAGGAGATGCAGAACCAACAGCAGGGGATGCCGACCGACGACGACCTGCGGTACATCGGCTGAACCGTCTGTCGACACCCCTCGAACGGGTCCGCGGCGCGAACCGTCACTCGGGGGCGACCACTTCGACTTTTATCCCGTCCGGGTCCTCGCAGTAGAGCGCGTAGTAGCCGCCGGCGAAGGGGTGGCGGTCCTCGTACAGGAGGGTCGCGTCCGCGCGTTCTCTGACGCCCGCCGCGAGCGAATCGACCTGTTCGCGCGAGGCGGCGTGGAACGCGAGGTGGTTCAGACCGGGAGTTTGACGGTCGAAAGGGCGGTCGGCGTCGTCGGCCTGCACGAACACGACGTACGCGGGCCCGTTGACCCACGACCGGCCGCCGTCCCACTCGTCCTTCGGTTCGTACCCGAGTTCGCCGAGGAGCCAGCCCCAGAAATCGACCGACCGCTCGAGGTCGGAGGCGTACAGCTCGACGTGGTGGAGTTGCCCGGCGTACTCGGGGTCGGCGTGGTCGTCCATCGGAGGGGTGCAGGGGTGGAACGCAGAAGAACGCTCTGTCGGCGAACGCGCGGTGACGATACCGTCGGGAGGGGTGCGACGACCCCGGTTCAGCCGGCCCGTTCGAACTTCTCGGCGAGTTCGAGGCCGTGTTCGACCACCTCGGGTTCGACCGCGAGGCGCACCTCGTCGCCGTCGCTCTCGACGAGTCCCGCGCGTTCGAGTCCGGGGATGTGGACGTGAGCGAGTTCTATCTCCGCGTCCGCGGGGGAGGCGGGTCTCTCGGGCACACCCCCGTCGGCCAACTCTTCCCGTCCGCCGTCGGACGCGAGTTCCTCGGCCAACGTCTCGATGCTCGCCTTCGACGGGTCGCCCGACTCCGACCGTTCGTAGAGCGTATAGAGGACGATACGTCGCGAGATATCCGCGAACGCGGCGAACCTATCGTCGACGCGGGGGGCAGAACCGCAGTTCATGTAGGTTCCGTGAACGGTAGACGGCATAAGTATCACCCCGGTAATCAGACGATGCAAACGAGAGGCTGAAAATTCAAGCGACCACGATGTCGTCGTCGTCCGACGGCGGGACGGTGAGAGTTCCGTCGAGGGCGGTGACCCCCCGCCCGCCGACGCGAATCCGTTCGCCCGCACGGACGCAGATTCGGCCCGGCCTATCGACGAAGTGGCCCTGTTCGAAGACCATCTCCTCGGGCGTCTCGTCGAACGCGGAGACGTGCCGGAGGTAAGCCCCGCAGGCACCCGCGGCGGTGCCGGTGGCCGGGTCCTCGGGGACGCCGATGCCGGGCGCGAACGCGCGGGCGTGAATCGTGGCGTCGCTATCGAGGACGTCGAAGGTGAACGCGTAGACGCCCGCGGCGTCGTACTCGGCGGCCAGTTCCTCGACGGCGGCGAAGTCCGGGTCGGCGTTGCCGAGGTGTTCGAGGAAGTTCACCGGGACGACGAGGAAGGGAAGCCCCGTCGAGGCGACGGCGACGGACGCGTCCTGTCCGATGTCGCGCAGGGCCTCGGGGTCGATGCCGAGGGCCGCGCCGAGGCGGTCGTACTCGATTTCGACCGGTTCGACGCGGGGGGCGTCCTGCGTCATCCAGACGGTGCCGTCCGACTCGATTTCGATATCGAGGACGCCGACGTTCGTCTCGACGGTGTGGTCGCCGGCGTCGAGGACCCCCTCCTCGAACAGGTGGGCGTGGGCCGCGATGGTAGCGTGCCCACAGAGGTCCACCTCCTGCGTCGGCGAGAAGTAACGGAGGCGGCGGTCCGCCGTCCCCGAGGGGAGGAGAAACGCCGTCTCGCTTACCGCGAGTTCGCGGGCGACGGCGCGCATCTGCGACTCTGTCAGGTCCGACCCCTCGGGGACGACGCCGGCGGCGTTGCCCGATAGCGGTTCGTCGGCGAAGGCGTCCACGAGGAGGGTTCGACGCGTCTGCATGCAGGGTCCAAGGAACCTCCCTCTCATCAATCCCGGCGGTCGGACGGCGAGAGGGACGGACGGCCTACGGCGAGGGCGGCCCGGCCGAGGGGGCCGGACTGGACGCCGCCCCCGCGTGCAGGTCGGCGGTGGTCGCACACGAGGGACAACCGAACACGCGCCCGTCCTCGTCGCCGAACACTCTCACGAAGTCGCGGGTCACGAACTCGTCGCAGTTGTTGCAGGTGTACATCGTGATTTCCTCGCACTATGTTACCACATACCATACTATCATAAAATTATCGACAGGGTTGCTCGCCGAAGCCGTCCGTGCGAACGATATCGGTTACGTCGGTGGGCCGAAACGTTCCGATCGGTCTGTGAAGCGGGTGTGACTTCTCACACCGACCATTTCGTCCCGAGAGCCTGCGCCGTCCAGATTGAGGCCCTCCGAGTCGGCGTCGAACGGCGAATATCCGTGCGTTGGCGTACCGAACGCGCGGCGAGACGAATACGTTAAAGGGGGACACGCGCCCTGTACGAACTGGTGAACGAAGTCCATGGGCGACCTCCCCGACGAGTTTAACTGCACTATCACGAACTGGGAGTACATCTACGGCCTCTGTCGGGACGTGAGCACCGCCGTGAAGGCGTCCGAGTTCGAACCGGACGTCATCGTGGCGTTGGCGCGCGGCGGGTGGTTCGCGGGGCGGTGCATCTGCGACTTCCTCGGGATGGACGACCTGACGAGCCTGAAGATGGAACACTACGTCGGGACGGCCCAGAAGTCGGGCGAACCCGAAGTCCGCTACCCGATGCCGGAGGGCAGCGTCGAGGGCAAAGACGTGCTCATCATCGACGACATCGCCGACACCGGCGGGTCCATCCACCACGCCTACGAGTACGTGACCGACCGCAACGCGGGCGAGGTTCGGACCGCGACGCTGCAACTGCTTCAGACCAGCGAGTTCGAACCCGACTTCGTCGGCGAACGCCTCGAAGAGTGGGCGTGGGTCGTCTACCCGTGGAACTTCATCGAGGACATGATAGACCTCGTCTCCGGCGTCATGGAGAAGGCCGACGAGGAGACGTTCGAAGTCGACGACGTCCGCCACTACCTCTCGGAGTACCACAACGTGGACCGAATCGAGATGGAGATCGCCCAACCGAACCGGATGGGCGAAGTGATGAGCGAGATGGAACGCCGCGGGTACGTCGAGGCGACGAACGGCGGCGCGTGGCGACTCCTCGAAGACGACTCCTGACCCGCCCGTGTCTCCGACGGACCGCGACGTAGACGCCCTCCTCGAAACGTACGACCTGAAGGACGAACGCCGCACCGGGTGGCAACTCCGCGGCGTCTCCGACCCGGAGTCCGTCGCCGCCCACTCGTGGGGCGTCGCCTACCTCTGTCTCTGCTTCGCCGACCGCGCCGAGGACGTGGACCCCGACAGAGCGGTGCGTCTGGCCGTCCTCCACGATACGGCGGAGGCCCGCACCGGCGACGAGGCGACGCGCGCGGACCCCGACGCCGAGACGCCGGACCCCGAGGAGAAGGAACGCCGCGAACGCGCCGCGATAGCGGACCTCCTCGCGCCTTTCTCGGACGACCTCCGCGACGCGTGGGAGGAGTACGAGGCGCGGGAGACGGAGACGGCCCGGTTCGTCAAGGACATGGACCTACTGGACATGTGCCTGCAGGCGGTCGTCTACGAGAGGCAGGGGCGGTACGACCCCGACGCCGACAACCCGAACTTCGAGGCGTACGACCGGTTAGACGAGTTCTTCGCCACCGCGGAACCGCGAGTGCGGACGTCCGTCGGGCGCGAACTGTTCGAGACGGTCCGCGCGCGGTACGAGGACGCGAAAGCCGACCGGGACGAGCGGTCCTGACTCCTCTCGCGAGCGTCCGCTGACGCGGTAAGCCGCGCCGTCTCCGAAGCGTTTGAAGGGGCGGCGAGAGTCCGTTCCGTCGTGGCGCTGCTCTCTATCTTCGCGACGGCGATTCTCCCCATCGTCACCGTGGGCGCGGTCGGATTCGTCCTCGGGCGCGCGACGGGCGTCGAGACGGACTCGCTGAACACCGTCGTCGTCTACGTCCTCGCGCCGGCGCTCGTCTTCCACAGTCTCGCCACCACCTCCCTCGCGCGTTCGACGTTGGTCGAAGTCGTCGTCGCGGTGACCGCCTACCACCTCGTGATGATTCTGCTCGCGGAGGGTGCGGGCCGCCTGTTCGGCGAACGCGACCCGCTTTTGAGCGCACTCGTCCTCGTCGCGGCGTTCCCCAACTCCGGCAACTACGGCATCCCCGTCTCGAACTTCGCGTTCGGGAGCACCGGGCGTTCGACGGCGGTGCTGTTTCTCTCGGTACAGAGCGTCCTCATCTACACGCTCGGCGTCTACATCGCCTCCCGCGGCGGCGGCGACTCCGGCCTCGAAGGCGTCAAGCGGGTGTTCACGATTCCGCTGGTGTACGCCGTCGTCGCCGCCTTGCTGGCGCGGTGGGCGGGCGTCGTCCCCCCGGCGGGGTCGACGGCGATGGAGACGCTGAAACTCGTCGGCGACTCCTCGATTCCGCTGATGCTTCTCATCCTCGGCGTCCAACTGTCGAAGACGGACGTGGGCTCTACGCTCTCGGAGGTGGGCGTCGTGACGGTGCTGAAGATGGCCGCCGCCCCGGCGGTGGGCGTCGCAGTCGCCCTCGTCGTCGGGTTCGCCGACCCCGACGTCGGCCGGACGTTCGTCTTGGAGTGCGCCATGCCCGCCGCCGTGACGCCTCTCATCCTCGTCGGCGAGTTCGCGGAGGGCGACGTCTCCGGCGTCCCCGTCGCGGAGTTCGTCTCCACCGCCGTCTTCGTGACGACGCTGGTCAGCGTTCCGACGCTGACGCTCACCATCGCGCTCCTCGAATCGGGCATCGTCCTGTAGCCCCGCGGTCCGATTCGCTCCCGGACCACCGTGCGCCGCCTTCCCGAACCCGCCGGAACTCGCCACGGTTTTGTTCCGACCGCACAACCGTCAGGTATGACCATCGGATTCATCGGCGGCAGCGGTATCTACGAGGCCCTGCCCCTGCAGGAGACGCGCGAAATCGACGTCGAGACGCCGTACGGCGACCCCTCCGCGCCCGCCGTCGTCGGCGAGTTCGGCGACACCGGGCGCGAAATCGTCTTCCTCCCGCGGCACGGCCCGGACCACCAGCACTCGCCGACGACGCTCCCGTACCGCGCGAACGTCTACGCCCTGAAGAAACTGGGCGTGACGCACGTCATCGCGAGCAACGCCGTCGGCAGTCTCCGCGAGGACCTGCCGCCGCAGACCCTCGTGATTCCGGACCAGATTTACGACCGGACGAAGCACCGCGACCTGACGTTCTTCGACGAGGGCGTCGTCGTCCACCAACCGTTCGCGGAACCGTACTGCCCCGAACTCGCCGACGTGATAGCCGACGCCGCCGAGGACGCCGCGGACGCCGACGTGGTGCGCGGCGGGACGTACGTCTGCATCGAGGGGCCGCAGTACTCCACGCGCGCCGAGAGCGAGTTCTACCGCCAGCAGGGGTGGGACGTCGTCGGCATGACCACCATCCCGGAGGCGAAACTCGCCCGCGAGGCGGAGATGTCCTACGCGACGGTGACGGGCGTCACCGACTACGACGTCTGGAAGGAAGAGTCGGAGGTCACCCTCGAAGAGGTGTTGGAGAACGCCGCCGAAAACGAGACGGCCATCAAGGAGACGGTGGAGGCGGCCATCCGCGCCCTCCCCGAGGACCACGAGTGCGACTGCCACTCCTCGCTCGAAGGGACGATAAACACCCCCGACGACGCCATCCCCGAGGAGACGAAGGCGGAGTTAGACCCCCTCATCGGCGAGTACGTCGAGTAATCGACGCTCGGTGCGGGCGACGAACCGTTGGGGCGAACCAAAAGTACTTTACTCTCGTTTAGGCTTGCCTAAAGCGATATGACGGACGCGCCTACGCGACGGACGTACCTTCGACGAACCGCCGCACTCGCCGGTGCCGGCCTGGTGGCCGGGTGTACGGGCGAGGGAACCGGCGATTCGACCGACGCGCCCGAGACGGACGGGGGCGACGCGGCGACGGGGACGAGCGAATCGACCACCGGGAAAGGCGGAGCGTCGCACTCGGCGTCGATGAAGCCGATGGGGACCGTCGAGTTCGACGGCGTCCCCGAACGCGTCTTCACCGTCTTCCCGCAGTACGCCGACATGGCGGTCGCTCTCGGACACGGGGAGAAGGTCAACTCGGTGTACGTCCCGGAGATGTCCGGGACGACGATGAACCACTACTACCACCACTTAGACGGCGTCTCCTTCGAGTGGGAGGGGCTGTCGGACCCCCTGAGCGAGGGCCTCCGCAAGGAACTGCTCTTCGAACTCGACAGCGACGTCCACCTCACGGACCCGGCGTGGGCGTCGACGCAGGACAACTGGGACTCCGCCGACGTGGAGGAGGTGGCCTCCCAAATCGGCCCGTGGTTCGGTAACTTCTTCAGCGGGACGCACGCGGCCCCGCCCGAGGGGTACGACTACGAGTACTACACGCTCTGGGACCTGTTCGGCAACGTCGCCGACGTGTTTCAGGAGCGAGAGAGGTACGAGGCGCTGGCGTCCGTCCACGAGGAACTCGTCTCCACCATCGAGGAGTCGCTTCCCCCGAAGGAGGAGCGTCCGACGGCGGTCCGCGTCACTCTCGCGGCCGAGAGCGACTCGTTCTACACGTACCACCTCAACAAGCCGGGCTACTGGCTGGCCGACACCCGCCCCCTCGGCGCGAACGACGCGTTCGCGGAGAAAGACTGGGGGAGCCTCTGGGGGACGGTGGACTACGAGACGATGCTGGAGGCCGACCCCGACGTCATCCTCCACCTGTGGGGGATGACGCCCAACTACAACATGGAGGACACGCTGGCGTCGCTTCGGGACCACCCCGTCGGCAGCCAACTGACCGCCGTGCAGAACGACCGGGTGTACCCCGCGGGGATGCGCTATCAGGGCCCCATCATGAACCTGTTCCAGATAGAGATGGGCGCGAAGCAACTGTACCCCGATATCTTCGGCGAGTGGCCGGGCTACACGAACGGCGAACCGTACCCGGACGTGCCCGAAGGCGAACGGCTGTTCGACCGACAACGCGTCGCCGACATCGTCAACGGCGACTTCTAAAAGGGAGTCGGAGCGGAGAACTCAGTCCGCTATCGCTTCGACCGCCTCGTCTTCGTCCTCGTCGCCGCCGTCCGCGGCGTCTTCGTCCTCGATAGCGTCGGGGTCCTGCACCCACAGGTCGCCGAACAGGTCGTCCTGTTGGAGGCGCACGGTTCCGCGGTGCGAGAGGAACAGAAGCGAGAGGTACGTCGTCACGGGCGTCTCCGTGGCCGTCCGAATCTCACGGTAGAGCACCTCCGCGCGTCCGTTGTCGTACTGCTCTCTGAGCACCGACTCCACCTGCGCTATCGAGGACTCGATGTCCTCGGTGTGGGCGGTGTCCGTGACGTCCGCCGCCGACGGTTCGTCCTCGTCGCGGAAGTCGTCGGCGCTCCGGTAATCGAGCGTCTGCGTGCCGCGCTGGTATCCCCGGGGGGAGTCGGAGGTGTCGTACTCCCGGCGGCGCTTCCACCACGACCCGCGTTCCGCGTCGCGGAGTTCGCGGACGAGTTCGTCAAGCGTCTCCGGCGACCCGCGGGCGTGCTTCCGGTCGAGGCGGCGGTCCATCTCCTCCTCTAAGGCGTCCACCGGGTCGAATCCGGGGGCGTTTCCCTCGTCGCCGCCGGCCATCGCGCCGTCGGGGCCCTCCAAGGCGGCCTCCCACGGTTCGAGTTCCTCCTCGGGTTCCTCGTCCGGTTCGAGCAAGGCGTCGCTCTTCATCCGCAGGAGGACCGCGGCGTAGAACAACGCCCGCCCGGAGGTGCGGAGGTCAGTCGAGTCCAGTCGGTCGAGGAACGCGTCCGTCACGTCCACCACGTCAATGTCCCACGGGTCTATCTCGCCCTCTTCCGCGAGTTGGACCAGCAGTTCGACCGGTTCGACCTCCTCCGCGTCCTCGTCGGGGGCGTCGACGCCCTCCGGCATCACTTCGTCGCGCGGGTCAGTCATCCGCCGGGACCTCCTGTTCGGCGTCGGGTCCGTCGCCGCCGTCGCCGCCGTCACCGCTGTCGCCCTCACCGCCGTCGCCGTCGTCGTCCGGACCCTCCACGTCGTCGCCGTCTCCGAGTTGGATGCCGGTGACCGCGCTGACGTTGTCGCCCTGCATCGTCACGCCGATGGCGCGTTCGGAGCGTTCCAACAGCGCAGAGCGGTGCGAGACGACGACGAACTGCGCTCGACCGGCCAAGTCGTCGACCATCTGGCCGACTCGTTCGGCGTTTGCGGCGTCGAGGAACGCGTCTACCTCGTCCAGCGCGTAGAACGGCGCGGGATTGTGCCGCTGGATGGCGAAGATGAAGGCCAAGGCGGTCAGGGACTTCTCGCCGCCGGACATGGCGTTGAGGCGCTGGATGGGCTTGTCGCCCGGTTGCGCCTTCATCGTCAGGCCGTCCTCGAAGGGGTCCTCGGGGTTTTCGAGGTGGAGTTCGCCCGTCCCGTCGGAGAGCCGTTCGAATATCTCGGTGAAGTTCTCGTTGATGGCGTCGAACGCCTCCATGAACGTCGCCTTCTTCTGGGACTCGAAGCGGTCGATGCGCTCTGCGATGGCGTCTCGCTCCTCGACCAGCACGTCGCGGCGTTCCTGCAGGTCTTCGAGGTCCGACTTCACGTCGTCGTACTCGTCGATGGCGAGCATGTTCACCGGTTCCAGCGCCTCCATCTTCTCGGTCAGACGCTCGATGTTCGACTCCACCTCGTCGTGGTCGGGAATCTCCTCGGGATCGTACTCGCCGACTTCCGCCGCGAGTTCGTCTATCTCCCACTCCAGACGCTCGGCGCTCTCGCGCAGGTTCTCGAGGGCGGATTCGACGCGCTCGACCTTCTCCTTCTGCTCGTCGCGTTCGGATTTGGCCTCGCGGAGCTCGCCCTGCAGTTCGCGGCGGTCCTCCTTCAGTTCGGCCAGTTCCTCTTCGAGTTCTTCGACCGCTTCGCGCTTCTCTTCGAGGATCGACTCCTGTTCGTCGATTTCGGACTCCTTCTCCGCGATGACCTCCCGGGCGTCGGCCTTCTTCTCTTGGGCCGCCTCGACCGTCTCGTTGAGGTCCTCGACGGCGTCTTCGGCGTAGTCCTTCTCCAGTTGGAGCTCGTTCAGGCGGCCGTCCAGCTCGTCCATCCGGTCTTCGAGGTCGGAGATGTCGGCGCGAATCTCGTCGGCCTGCGAGGTGAGCTCCGGAATCTTCGAGTCGGCGAGTTCGGCTTCGAGGTCGTCTATCTCGGCTTCGACCTCCTCCATCTCCGCCTCGCGTTCGTCTATCTCCTCGTCGAGCTCCCGCATCTCCTCGTCTACGGACTCGCGTTCCTCGCGGAGCTCTTCGAGCCTCTCTTCGAGGCTCTCGATTTCGGATTCGGCCTCCTCGACTTCGGATTCGGCCCGTTCGATGTCGGCTTCGACCGAGCGAACCCGGTCGTTCGCGTCGGCCAGCTTCTCGCGGGCGTCGTCGATGTCGTTCTCCACGTCGCGGAGTTCGTCTTGGAGCGCCTGCCGGTCGTCCTCCAGCGAGGAAATCTCCTCGGCGAGGCGTTCGAGGCGGCCCTTCCCGGACTTCGAGAAGGAGTAGCGCGACCCGCCGCCGGACCCGCCGGTCATCGCGCCGGACCGCTCGACCAAGTCGCCGTCGAGGGTCACCATGCGGTAATCGCCCATGAACTGCCGCGCCGTCTCCATGTCCTCGACGACCAGCGTCGACCCGAGGACGTACGAGAAGACGGGTTCGTACTCCGCGTCGTACTCCACGAGGTTGCGCGCGAAGCCCACGACGCCGGGGTCGTTCGGCTTGTTCGGGAGGCCCCGGTCGTCCATCTTCGTGATGGGCAGGAACGTCGCGCGACCGGCGTTTCGGGACTTGAGGTAGTCGATACACGAGGACCCGACGCCGTCGTCGTCGACGACGACGTGCGCGAGTCGGCCGCCCGCGGCCGTCTCGCAGGCCGTGGCGTACTCCCCGGTGACGGAGCCGAGCTGGCCGACGGTGCCGTGGACGCCGGAGAGACCGGCGTTCAGTATCGTCGTCACCGACCGCGGCCACGAGTTGTCGCCGTCGCGCCCGGCCTTCGTCTCCAGTTCGGCGTACTGCGACTGCTTGCGTTGCAGTTCGTCGGCCACCTCGCTGAGTTCGTCTTTGACGTCCGCCCGTTCCTCTTTGAGGTCCTCGACGACGCCGCGAATCTTCTCGCGGTTCTTCTCGGCCTTGTCGAGCTCCGAGTGGAGGTCCGAGAGCGTCGCCTTCAGGTCCGGCAGCCGCTCTTTGGCCTCCTCGACCTTCTCTTGGGTCTCGGTTATCTCGTTGGAGCGGCGGCGCGTGTCGTCGAGCAGTCGGTCCTTCTCGCGTTGGAGGTCGTTCTTCGCCGTCTTCAGCTCCTCCAGTCGCTCCTTGCGGTCTTCGAGTTCCGCCTTGAGTTCGTCGAACTCGGTGTCGACGCTCGCAATCTCGGCTTTCACCTCGGCCAGTTCCGTCTCCTTCGACTGTACGTCGGATTTGACCGAGGCCTTCTCGACTTTGACCGACCGGATGTCGCCTTCGAGGTCGTCTATCTTCTCCTGTTTGCGGTCGAGTTCGACGAACGCCTTGCGACGCTCGTTCTCGGCGTCCTCGATGCGCTCCTCGGCGTTCTCGATTGCCGTTTCGAGGCGAGTTATCTCGCCTTTGACCTCCTCTATCTCGGATTTGATGCGGAGCTGTTCGTCTTCGCCCTTCCGCTCTATCTCCCGAGTGAGGTCGTCGAGTTCCTCCTCCAGACGGGTGACGCGACCCTGCCGTTGGTCGAGTTCCTCCCGGAGGTCTTCGAGGTCCGTCTCCTTCTTCTCGGCGCGCTTCTTCGTCCGTTCGAGGTCGGCGCGCTTGTCTTCGAGTTCGGCGGCCTTCAGGTAGCCTTCGTACTCCTCTCTCTCGTCGCGGAGCGACTTGTACTCCAACGCCGTCTCGCGTTCGTCTTCGAGTTGGTCGAGGCGCGTCTCCTTCTCCTCGATTCGGAGGTCGGCCTCGTCGATTCGCTCTTCGACCGCCTCCAACTCCTCGAAGGCGTCCTCCTTCTTCGCGTCGAACTCGGCGACGCCCGCGATTTCGTCGATGATGCCCCGCCGCTGGTAGGGGGTCATGTTGATAATCTCGGTCACGTCGCCCTGCATGACGACGTTGTACCCCTCCGGGGTGATGCCCGCCTGCGAGAGGAGGTCTTGGATGTCCGAGAGGTTACAGGAGCGACCGTTGAGGTAGTAGTACGAGTAGTAGTTGTCGTCCGTCTCCTTGACGCGCCGCTTGACGCGTATCTCGGAGACGTCGCCGACGTTGTCGCTTCCGGCGGCGTTGACCACCTGCGAGCGGTCGAGTTTGCCGTCGGAGTTGTCGAGGACGACGGTGACGCTCGCCTCTCTGGGGCCCGACGACTCGCCGTCGCTCTCGTCCGCGTGACCGGGGTTGTAGATGAGGTCGGTCAGTTTTTCGGCCCTGATTCCCCGCGTCCGCGCGAGGCCGAGGGCGAACAGAACGCCGTCAATGATGTTCGACTTGCCGGAGCCGTTCGGACCGGTGACTACCGTGAAGTCCTCGTAGAACGGGATTCGGGTCTTCCGCCCGAAACTCTTGAAACCGTCAAGGACGAGCTCTTTGATATGCATGGGTTGCTCGCGAGGGACGGAGCACCCAGTTACGCGACGATGATGTCCGAATCGTCGGTGGTGTCCGCCTCGTCTTCACTCTGGCCCTCGTCCGACTTATCCTCGTCGTCTGCGGCGTCGGCGGCGGTGTCAGCGTCGGCGGTGACGCCGAGTTCCTCGGCGTCCGCGTCGATGAAGTCGGCGTCGGTCCCCGGATTATCCGACGTCTCCGACCGCGATTCCGTCTGGGCGGGCGACTCGCCCGGTTTCGCGTTCGCCTTCGACTGGGGCTGAGACTGCGACTGCGACTGAGGCTGAGACTGCGACTGCTGACTCGACTCCGCGGGTTCGGGGTCGGCGGACCCTTCGGACGGCGACCCGTGGCCGACGGGCCGCGTGCCCGTGCTCAGGTCCACTTCGACTTGGTCCTCGAGCAGTCGAACGCGCTCTTTCGTCTCCACCAACTCCTCCGTCAGGCCGTTGACGGCGGCCTGTAGTTCCGCAACCTTAGATTCGAGTTCCTCCACCCTGTTACTCATGTGTGCATACCCCGTCGGAGGTCACATAAACGTACGTCAGACACGTAGACGCAACTTGACAGTTCTTGTCTGCGCGGCGACGAATCAGCGAAGGTGACGGTCGAGGAACGCCTCCGTCCACGCCAGCGTCCAGTCGAACTGTTCGAGGTGAACGTCGTGGCCCGCACCCTCCGCGACGACGCACTCCGCGGTGCCCGCCGACGCTTCGAGGCCGTCGTAGAACAGTTCCGACGCCATCGAGGGCGTCACGTCGTCCTCCGCGCCGTGCAGGAGGAGAATCGGCGAGGCGTCGTCCGACCCCGCGTTTCGGAGGTGTGTCGAGGGCGAGGCGAGTTCGTACGCCTCGGGCACCTCCGACCGCGACCCGCCGAGGAGCGACCGTATCGACTCCCGTTCGGGGGTGTGCTCGAAGTTGTAGAGTCCGGCGACGCCGACGGTGGCGGCGAGGGCGTCGGCCGGTCCCTCGCCGTCGAACGACGCCTCACCGACGAGGTGGTCAGGGTCCGGCGCCAGTTCGGGGCGCCCGGGCGTGAGGGCGGCGAGGACGGCGAGGTGCGCGCCGGCGGCGTGGCCGAACGCGCCGACCCGGTTCGGGTCGAGGCCCGCCCGGTCCGCGTTCGCTCGGAGCCAGCGAATCGCCGCCTTCACGTCCCGAATCTGCGCGGGGAAGGCGGCCTCGTCGCTGCCGCGGTACTCGACGGCGGCGCAGGCGAACCCCCGTTCGGCGAGGGCGAGACCGAACCGCGACAGGTCGTCTCTGTCGCCGTCGCGCCACTCGCCGCCGTAGACGAGGACGACCACCGCCCGGCGGGCGTCGGCGGCGTCGCCGCGGGGCGGTACCGGCCGGTACAGGTCGAGGTGGAGCGTTCGCTCCGGCGGCGACGCGAACGGCACCGCCCGGAGCACCTCGACTGCGGCACCCGCGCCGAGAGAGTCGCGCATCGGAACGCGAATCGTCGCCCGCGGGACAACTAGCTTGCGCTTCGACGCAGTTCGGCGCGAGTCTCGGCCGATGCGTACGGAGCGTTGGCCAACCACCGAGAGCGAGGAGAGGACTCTTCGCCGTGTCGCCCGAAACGTACGTATGCAGACGGCAACCGACGGCGGCCCGATGGCGGCGGCGTACCGGTGGCTGCACGGATTCTGGAAGTACTACCGGAGGTACACCCACACCGCGATTCACACGGCTTCGGCCGCGGCACTCACCGGGTTCGGACTGCTCATCTTCATCGATCCGCTCTTCGTGGCGCTGGCTATCGCCGCGTACGTCTGTCCGCCCCTCGTCCTGTACGGTCTCGGCGTCGACGTCGGGGAAGAGTCGGACTCGTCTTCGGAGACCGCCGTCCGAGCCGAGTCGCGGACGGACGCGGACGGCCACTCGGACGCCGGTTCCGACGGCGATTCGGATACGGACTCGGATAGCGACGGCGGGGACGGCGATTCGGACGGACCCGACGCGGACGCCGACGGGGTTGACACCGACACGGACGGGTCGGACACCGACACCGATACGGACGGGTGACCGCCGCCCCGCGACGAGTCCCGTTAGTCTTTAGCCGCGTGCCGTCAAATCCCGCGTAATGACCGCGAAGGCGCTCCAACAGCGCGAACTCGCCACCGTCATCGGGTTGGAGGTCCACGTCCAACTCGAAACGGACACCAAGATTTTCTGCGGGTGTTCGACCGACGCGGCGGAGGACGAAGAACCGAACACGCGGACGTGCCCCGTCTGTCTGGGTCTGCCGGGCGCGCTTCCCGTGCTGAACGAAGGTGCCGTTGAGGCGGCGGTGAAGGTCGGCAAGGCGTTAGACGCCGACATCGCCGAGCACACTCGCTTCCACCGGAAGAACTACTACTACCCCGACCTGCCGAAGAACTTCCAGATCACGCAGTACGACGCGCCCATCTGCTCGGACGGCCACCTCGAAGTGTCCGTCGAGGGGACGCGCCGCGAAATCGGCGTCGAACGCGCCCACCTCGAAGAGGACCCCGGAAGCCTCCAGCACAAGGGCGGCAGCATCGACACGGCGGACTACACGCTCGTCAACTACAACCGCGCGGGCACGCCCCTGATGGAGATCGTGACGAAGCCCGACTTCCGGAGTCCGAAGGAGGTCCGCGGCTTCCTCGCGAAGTTGGAGGAGGTCCTCGAGTATCTGGGCGTCTTCGACGCGACGCGCGACGGGTCGCTCCGCATCGACGCGAACATCTCGATGGTGCCCGCCGACGAGATGGGCGAGGACGGCTCTCTGACCGAGGAGACCCTCGAAGCGGCCAACCGCACCGAGGTGAAGAACATCTCCAGTCACAAGGGCGCGGAGAAGGCCCTCGCCTACGAGGTAACCCGGCAGAAGAACGCCATCGAACGCGGACGCGCCGTCGAACAGGAGACGCGCCACTGGGACGAGACGCGCGGCATCACCGTCTCCATGCGGTCGAAGGAAGAGGAGAAGGACTACCGCTACTTCCGCGAGGCGGACCTACCGCCCCTCGAAGTCGCAGACTGGAAACAGAAGATATCGATTCCGGAACTGCCCGACGCCCGCCGCGACCGGTTCGAGGAGGAGTACGGCTTAGACGCCGAGTCCGCCTCGAAGCTCACTTCCACGAAGGAAGTCGCGGACTTCTTCGAGGAAGTCGCCGAGGCGTACGACGCCGACCTAGCCGCGACGTGGGTCGCCGACAACCTACTCGGCGAACTCAACTACCGCGATATGGCTATCACGGACGTCGACGACAGACTCGACGAGTTCACCCGACTGGTCGAACTCGTGGACGCGGGCGACATCACGACGAAGAACGCCGAGGAGATAGTCCTCCGAAAGATGCTCGACGAGGGGGCGCACCCCGACGACGTCATCGAGTCCGAGGGCCTCGGGAAGGCCGACGAGGACGAAGTCGAAGTCGCCGTCGGCGAGGCCATAGAGGAAAACCCCGACGCGGTGGAAGACTACTACGAGGGCGAGGGCGGCGCGATAAACTTCCTCGTCGGACAGGTCATGCAGAAGACGGGCGGAAGCGCCGACCCCGGCGCGGTGAACCAGATGCTCCGCGACCGGTTAGACGAGTGAGATAGCCGTCGCTCCGGGGTGTCGCGGTTCGGCGGCGACGCGGGCGCGGACGCGGAAGACGGCGAGACTGCGTCCGGTGACGTTGACAAGACGCTTTGCGTCTCGTCCGCCAACCAGAACGCGAAGCGTTCTGGTGACGCCGACCCCTCAGACGCCTTCGTTTCGGTGGTGGTAGACGAACCGTTCGATGCTGACAAACGCCGTCTCGCCGCAGGCCGAACAGGAGTTCGGCGCGCGAAAGTCCGCCGAGTCCCCCGTTCCCTCCGGCGTGCCGGCGAAGATTGCGTGGCAGTTCGTGCAGACGAATCGCTCCGGCAGATCTGGACTGTGTGCCATGCGACATCATCCGTCGGAGACGGGTTGACGTTTTTGTGCGGCCGAGGTTACAGTCCCGCGTCCGGACCGGTTCGACGGAGGACGGCGACGACGAGAAGAGTCAGTCGTCGGTGGGCGACTCCGCGACGCCGTCGTCGTCCGCGTGCGGTGCGTCGTCGCGCACGTCGCCGGGCGCGTCGGTATTGACGACTGCGGTGCGCCACTCGCCGCGGAGGAACCACGCGACGCCGACGACGAAGGTGACGACGCCCGAAAGCGAGAGCGCCCACCAGAGTCCGGTGACGCCCCACGAGAGGGCGTACGCGAGGACGAACGCCGCGGGGAACCGAACGACCCACCGCGAGACGATAGAGAGGCCCATCGACACGCGAGTCCGGCCCGCCCCGCGGAACGCCCCTTGGACGACCATCAGACCGCCGAGGAACGCCCAGAAGGGGGCGACTATCCGAAGCATCACGACGCCCGCCTCGACGACGGCGGCGTCGTCGATGAACACCCGCACGAACGTCGCCGGGAACGCCCAGACGACGCCGCCGACGAGGAACAGGACGGCCATCGTCCCCGCCGTCGCCTTCCACGTCACCTCCGCGGCGCGGTCGGGTTTCTCCGCGCCGAGGTTCTGGCCGACGCCCGTGGCCGCCGCCTGCCCGACGGCCCCGGAGACGGTCCACGAGACGGACATGAGGCGCAGACCGATGCCGTACGCGGCGGTGGCGACGGCCCCGAACCGCGCGACGAGTGCGGCGAGAGCGACAGCGGCGAAACTCCGCGCGAGGCCGTCCAGCGTCGCCGGGTAGCCCACGTCCACGAGTTTCCGGAGGAGGGAGGAGTCGGGTCGTAAGTCGGTGATTCGGAGGCGGACCCCCCACCCGCCGTGGAGGAGGACGGCGACGCCCGTGCCCGCGGCGACGAGGCGGGCGATGAGGGTGGCTACGGCCGCCCCGCGCGTCCCCATCGGGTCGACGAACGGACCCCACCCGAGGATGAAAATCGGGTCGACGACGACGTTGAGGCCCGCGCTGACGACGACCAACCACATCGCCGTCCGGGTGTCGCCCGCCCCGCGGAGGACCGCCCGGAAGGCGAAAAAGAGGAACGTGAACGGGAGCGTCACGAACAACACCTCGGCGTACGCGAGCGCTTCCGCGTAGACGCGCCCCTGCGCGCCGATGAGCGTCAAGAGGGGGTGTCTGCCGAGGTAGCCGACGATTCCGAGGGCGACGCCGACGCCGACCGCGAGGAGGACCGTCTGGCCGACGACGCGTTCCGCGGCCCTGTCGTCGCCCGCGCCGACGTGTTGGGAGACGAGGGCGACGGCCGCCGCGGTGACGCCCATGGCGACGGAGACGAACATCCACGCCGTCGGGAACATCAGAGAGACCGCAGCGACGGCTTCCGGCCCGACGCGCCCCACCCAGAACATATCCGCGAGGTTGTAAAACGTCTGGAGGAGGTTCCCCGCGACGAGGGGCCACGACAGCGAGAACAGCTTGGGCGTTATCGCGCCCGTCGTCACGTCGATTCGGTTCTCTCGTCCGGACACGGGTGTACTCCGTGCCGTCGAGTGGGAGGCGTGAGCACGTAGGAGTTGGGGGTCGCCCGGGGGTTCCGGTACGCGAGTGCGGGAACTACCGTCTCGCGTGTGCGCGCGAGGCGCGTCGCGCCCGGCGCGCACGCCCGTTCTCGCGCGCACGCCGTCGCTGTCGGCCGATTCCGTCGGGTTCGGCGCGAAAGGTTTAGGCCGCCCCCTCACATATCGCCGCCCGATGAGCAACGGCCCGGAACTGATAATCACGGAGAAGGACAACGCCGCTCGGCGTATCGCCGACATCCTGAGCGGCGAGTCCGCGGAGGCCGAGCGGGTCAACGGGGTGAACGTCTACAAGTGGGGCGGCAAACGCTGCATCGGGTTGTCGGGCCACGTCGTCGGCGTCGACTTCCCGCCGGAGTACAACGACTGGCGAGACGTAGAGCCGGTCGAACTCATCGACGCACCCGTCGATAAGCACCCGACGCAGGAGAACATCGTCGCCGCGTTGCGCCGCCTCGCGCGGCGCGCCCGCCGAGTCGTCATCGCGACCGACTACGACCGCGAGGGCGAACTCATCGGCAAGGAGGCGTACGAACTCGTCCGCGACGTCAACGAGGACGTGCCCGTAGACCGGGTTCGCTTCTCCTCCATCACCGACCGCGAGGTGACGGAGGCGTTCGAGAACCCCGACGAACTGGACTTCGACCTCGCGGCCGCGGGCGAGGCGCGGCAGATAATCGACTTGGTGTGGGGGGCGGCGCTGACGCGCTTCCTCTCGCTTTCGGCCCGCCAACTCGGCGACGACTTCATCTCCGTCGGCCGGGTGCAGGGGCCGACGCTGAAGTTGATCGTAGACCGCGAACGCGAGATAGACGCGTTCGACCCCGAGGACTACTGGGAACTGTTCGCCGACTTGGAGAAAGAAGGGCAGGGCTTCGAGTCGCAGTACTTCTATCTGGACGAGGACGGCAACGAGGCCGAACGCGTCTGGGACGGCGACGACGCCGAGTCCGCCTACGAGACGCTCGAAGAGGTGTCGGCGGCGACGGTGGAGTCGGTCCGCCGCCGGACGCGGACCGACGACCCGCCCGCGCCGTTCAACACCACGCAGTTCATCCGCGCGGCGGGCTCTATCGGCTACTCCGCCCAGCGAGCGATGAGCATCGCGGAGGACCTCTACACCGCCGGGTACATGACGTACCCCCGGACGGACAACACCGTCTACCCGGAGGATTTAGACCCCGAGGAACTCCTCTCGGAGTTCAGCGGCCACCGGACGTTCGGCGACGACGCGGACTCGTTGCTCGAACAGGAGGAGATAGAACCGACCGCCGGCGACAACGAGACGACGGACCACCCGCCGATTCACCCGACGGGCGAACTCCCCTCTCCCTCCGACCTCTCGGAGGACGAGTGGGAGGTGTACGAACTCGTCGTCCGCCGGTTCTTCGCGACGGTTGCGGAGTCCGCCGAGTGGGAGCATCTCCGCGTCGTCGCGGACGCCGGCGGCCTCTCGCTGAAGGCCAACGGCAAGCGTCTCGTGAAAGAGGGCTACCACGCCGTCTACCCGTACTTCAACTCCAGCGAGTCGTTCGTCCCCGACGTCGAGGAGGGCGAGGAACTCGCGGTGACGGACACCCGAATCGAGGCCAAACAGACCCAACCGCCGCGGCGATACGGGCAGTCGCGCCTCATCGAGACGATGGAGAAGATGGGCATCGGGACGAAGGCGACGCGACACGACGTCATCCAGAAACTGTACGACCGCGGCTACATCGAGAGCGACCCGCCGAAACCGACGCGACTGGCGCGGTCGGTCGTCGAGGCCGGCGAGGAGTTCGCGGAACTCATCGTGAGCGAGGAGATGACCGCCCAACTGGAACAGGACATGCAGGCCATCGCGCGGGGCGAAGCCACCTTAGAGGAGGTGACAGACGAGTCCCGCGACATCCTCGAAGACGTCTTCGAGGGGCTGATGTCCTCGGGCGAGGAGGTGGGCAAACACCTCCAAGAGTCGCTGAAAGCCGACAAGACGGTCGGAACCTGTCCCGAGTGCGGCGGCGACTTGGTCGTCCGAAAGAGCAGACACGGGTCGTACTTCATCGGCTGTGACTCCTATCCGGACTGCACCTACACCCTCCCGCTTCCGTCCACCGGCAAGCCCCTCATCATGGACGAGTCCTGCGACGAACACGAGCTCAACCACGTGAAGATGCTCGCCGGTCGGAAGACGTTCGTCCACGGCTGTCCGCTCTGTAAGGCCGAGGAGGCTGACGAACAGGAGGACTTGGTCATCGGCACCTGTCCCGAATGTGGGGAGGAACACGGCGGCGAACTCGCCATCAAGCGCCTCCGCTCGGGGTCGCGCCTCGTCGGTTGTACGCGCTACCCCGACTGCGACTACTCGCTTCCCCTCCCGCGGCGGGGCGACGTGGAGGTCACGGACGACTCCTGCGAGGAACACGACCTGCCGAAGATACGCATCACCTACGACGGCGACAGGGAACCGTGGGACCTCGGCTGTCCCATCTGCAACTACCGCGAGTACCAAGCCCAACAGAACGGCTCGGAGCTCGAGGCCGTGAAAGGTATCGGCGAGAAGACGGCGGAGAAACTCCAAGACGCCGGTATCGGCGACGTGAGCGCGCTGAAGGAAGCCGAACCCGACGCCCTCGCTGACGCGGTGGACGGCGTCGGACCCGACACGGTTCGGGAGTGGCAGGCGAACGCGGACTGAAACCCACCTTTTACGCTGTACGGGCGCGGCGATGCCGCGCCTCACTCGGTGAAAGTAGTTTAGAGAAGGACGGATGCCATCGCAACGCATCCGACTCGCTCATCCGCGCCATTTTTAACGCCTCCGGGGAGAAGTAGGTCCAATGACCGGGCCATGGACGGAATGGGACCACGTCTTGAAGGTAGACCCCGACAAGGACCTCGTGGAGGGCGAGACGTTCGAGGACGTCTGCGCCACCGGAACTGACGCCATCGAAATCGGCGGCACGTTGGACATCACGACGGAGAAGATGCAACGCGTCGTCGACGCGTGTGCGAAGTACGACGTGCCCTTGTATCAGGAACCGTCGAACCCCGGCGTCGTCATCGAGTCGGATCACCTCGACGGCTACCTCATCCCGACGGTGTTCAACGCCGACTCGTCGTTTTGGGTCACCGGCGCGCACAAGGAGTGGGTCCGAATCGACGGCCCCCTCGACTGGGAACGCACGACCACCGAGGCGTACATCGTTCTGAACCCCGAAGCGTCCGTCGCGGAGTTGACGGAGGCAGACACCGAACAGAGCGCAGACGACGTCGCCTCCTTCGCCGCCGTCGCCGAGAAGATGTTCGGACAGGAGATAATCTACGTCGAGTACTCCGGCATGTTCGGCGACACGGAGAAAGTCGCCGCCGCGCAGGACGCTCTCGACGATTCGACGCTGTTCTACGGCGGCGGCATCCGCGACTACGACGCGGCCTACGAGATGGGCAAGCACGCCGACACCATCGTCGTCGGCGACCTCCTCCACGACGAGGGCGTCGACGCCGTCCGCGAGACGGTCGAAGGCGTCAACGACGCCCACGCGGAACAACTCGAAGCCGAGTGAGCGGTCTCTTTCTCCGCTAACTCCGCGGACCCTCGCGTCCGTAAACGCCGTTTACGAACGGCGTCAGTCGCGAACGCCGCGGTTCGGTGCGGGGGACGCGGAAGACGCAGAAGACGCAGTAGGGGATCGAACGTCGCCGTCCCGTCGGTCGTCGTCGCCTCTCGGGGACAACCGCCCGCCGAGAACCGACGCGCCGACGGCGACTGCGAGGAACGAGACGGCCGCACTCGCGGGTCCGCCGAGAATCGGAACGGCGGCGACGACGCCGCCGAGGACGTGTCCGACGGTCCCGACCGCGACTGCGAGCGAGGACGTTCGAGCGAACGCGCCGTCGCGGGCTATCTCGCTCGTCGTTGCGACGAGACCCGGGCCGAGCGAACCGCGTCGCGCCACGGCGACGAGGACCGCGAGAGAGAGGTAGCCCGCGGCGATTTCGAGGGCGACGACGGCGAGGAGACCGACGAACAAGTCCAGACCCGGAAGCACGCCGCGTCGGAGGTCCGAGAAGAGATAGGGCGCGGTCAGACGCGCGCGGTCGAACCCGACGGCGAACCGGAGGACGACCAGTCCGGGGAGGTGAAGCGGAACCGCCGCGAGGGTCGCCCGGCCGCCGTCGAGGAGGAGGCCGTCCCACCCCTCGAACGTCGGAAGGGCCGTCTCGGACTCGGCCGCGGAGCGAACGGCGCGGACGGCGTACCCGACGAGGGGGATCCAGAGTACGGGCGCGATTGCGGACCCGAGCGTGAGCAACGATCCGACGATTACCGTCTCTGTTCGGCGTTCCGCGGTCGATAGCGACTCCATCGCGACGTCGAGGGTGTGTCTCATCGTGGCCCGGAGTGGTCCCGTCTCCGCATATAAACCTCCGCGCGGCGGGCGGCGACGACCGGCGGCGGAGGCGGACGCGCCGAAGTGTGCTTAGCACTCTCACTCCGAGGTGAAACGACCGTTTTTAAGACTCGCCGGCGGAAATCCGGACACATGCAGAACCGAACGTACACGGCAGACGCCGAACCCGGCGACGCGGTGACCGTCGCGGGGTGGGTCCACGAGGTCCGCGACCTCGGCGGCATCGCATTCCTCATCCTCCGCGACAAGAGCGGGAAGATTCAGGTCAAGTTCGAGAAAGACGAGATGGACGAGGAACTCGTCGAGACGGGTCTCGGCGTCCACCGCGAGAGCGTCATCTCCGTCACGGGCGAGGTGAAAGAGGAACCCCGCGCGCCGACGGACGTGGAAGTCGTTCCCGAGTCTATCGACGTCCTCGCGGAGGCGGACACGGAACTCCCCCTCGACCCCTCGGGGAAGGTGGACGCGGAACTCTCTACTCGGCTCGACAACCGAACGCTCGACCTCCGCAAGGAGGAAGTGAAGGCAGTCTTCGAGATTCGCGCGGAGATTCTGCGGTCGGTCCGGAACGCCTTCCGCGAACTCGGCTGCACCGAGATCAACACGCCGAAGATAGTCGCCACCGGGACGGAGGGCGGCACCGAGCTGTTCCCCATCACGTACTTCGGCGAGGAGGCGTTCATGAACCAGTCGCCGCAGCTGTTCAAGCAGCTGATGATCGGCTCCGGTCTCGAACGCGTCTTCGAGGTCGGTCCCATCTTCCGCGCGGAGGAACACAACACGCCGCGGCACCTGAACGAAGCCACCTCCATCGACTTCGAGTCCGCGTTCTTCGACCACACCGAGGCGATGGACGCCTGCGAGTACGTCGTGAAGGCCGCCTACGAGGGCGTCGCCGAGAACTGCCAACAGCGGCTCGAAGCGCTCGGCATCGCCGACGACTTCGAGGTGCCCGAGGGCGAGTTCCCCCGCCTCACCTACGAGGAGGCCATCGAGCGAATCAACGCGACAGGCGAACTCGACGAGCAACTCGTCTGGGGCGACGACCTGCCGACCGAGGGCGAACGCGCACTCGGCGAGGACGTCGGGGAACACTACTTCATCACCGACTGGCCCTCCGAGATAAAGCCGTTCTACATCAAGGACCACGACGACGACGAACAGCTCTCGACGGGGTTCGACATGATGCACCCGCGCATGGAACTCGTCTCCGGCGGGCAGCGTGAACACCGCTACGAACACCTCGTGGAAGGCTTCGAACAGCAGGGTCTCGACCCCGAGTCGTTCGACTACTACACGAAGATGTTCAAGTACGGGATGCCCCCGCACGCCGGATGGGGCCTCGGCGGCGAACGCCTCGTCATGACGATGCTCGGTCTGGACAACATCCGAGAAGCCGTGTTGTTCCCGCGAGACCGACAGCGGCTGTCGCCGTAGGCGACGCCGCGGATACGAGCGTGGGAACAGCGAGCAAATCTCCGATTTGCGAGTGAGTTCCCGCGGGACAGACAACGCCAGAGCCCGTAGGCGAAGGCGTCGGGAGCCGTCGAACGCTCATCTTCAGTCGAGCGACTTCCGGTAGAAGAGAATCTCGAACGACTCGTCCGCCACTCGAACGCGGTCCCGCAGGACTTCCTCGAACGAGTTGCGTTCGTAGAGATGCCGGGCGCCGACCTGTTTCGGCGTCGTATCGAGAACGATGTCGGAGAAGCCTCGTTGCCGCGCGCGGCGTTCGAGTTCCTCGTACACCCGTTGTCCGTACCCGCGACGCTGGTGGTCGGGGGCGACGCGCATCCGCTTGAGTTCCGCCGTCGTCTCGGGCAGGTCGTCGAGGAAATCGGTGACGTACCCCTCCGCCGAGCGGAACGCACCCATCGCGACGATTCGGCCGTCCGCCTCGCCGACGAGGAACTCACCGCCTCCGTCGAGGTACGCCCCCCGGACGTCTTCGAGGTCCAGGTCGGGGACACCTTCGACGAAGGATCCGACGTCGCGCATCGCCTCCTCGTGGAGTTCGAGAACGCGGTCGTGGTCTTCGGGTCGGTAGCGTCTGAGGCGCAGCGGCGGGGACATATCGGGAGGTGACCCGCCCGCGTAATCGGTTTTTCGCGCACATCGTCGCGTCCCGCGGCACTCCGCGGCCGTGTCACTCTTGCACGCAGCGGCCCTCGTTCCGGTACAATGAGCGACGCACCTCCGCCGTCGAATCCGGACCTCTCGGAGACGGTTCTCGACGAAGTGGCGGGACACAGAGAGACGGTTCTCGTGGGCGATATCGTCGTCCTCGTGGAACAGTACGACGAGGCGTACGCCGACGAGAGAGGCGTCCCCGTGGACCGCCTCGTCGCGTACGTCGAGAACCTCGCTCGCAACGGCTACGACTTCGACCCCGACGGCGTGCGCGAGGGACTGGACGGGAAGGCGGTCGATTCCGACACCTTCGCCGGGACCGACGCGGTGTACTGGGTCGGCGAGGACCGCGTCAGCGCGTTCCCGCCGCGGTGGCACGACGAACTCGACGGAGAGACCGACGTCGTCCGGTACGTCGAGGTGATGCTCGCCGACATAGACGACTCCGAGTCCGCGTTCGACCACGGCGGCGCGGGAAGCGGCATCCCCGTACCGGACTTGGTGAACGCCGTCAACGCCATGAGCGACATGACGCGAGAGCAGGTGTCGAGCGAGATAAATCGCCTCCACGACGAGGGCGTCTTCGAGGAGGACACAGAGCAGCATCCGGAGGCGCGGGTTCGGTTGGTCGGGCAGGGCGACCGAGAAGACGTGAGCGGGCGGTAAGAGAACGAAACGGCGCGAGGGGCGATGCGCGGAGGCGAGACGCCGCCGAACCGCCGTTGCTCGCGCCGACTTCGAAGCGTACCAGACATAACGTTCGGGGGGTCAATAGCAGACGATGACCGACGAGGCGACGGCGTTCGTCCCCGGACACGTGACGGGGTTCTTCAGCGCGCACCCGGACGAGGACCCGGCTGTCGCGGGGTCCCGCGGCGCGGGCGTGACGCTCACCGACGGGGTTCGCGTGACGGTTCGGCGGGACGAACGCGGAGGCGACGACGGCAGGACGGAAACCGACCCGGAGGCGGGCGCGGCGACGCGGCAGGTGCGCTCCGCCGCCGTGACGTTGAACGGCGAACGCGTCGGGGTGGCCCCCGTCGGAGGCGTCCTCGACGCACTCGGCGTGGACGAGGGCCGGGTGAGCGTCGCGGCGGAGACGCCGCTTCCCGTCGGCGCGGGGTTCGGCGTCAGCGGTGCCGTCGCGTTGGGCGTCGCGTTCGGGGCGAACGTCCTGTTCGGGCGCGGGCGCTCGGAGAACGAACTCGTGACCGTCGCCCACCGCGCGGAGGTGGAGGCCGGGACGGGCCTCGGCGACGTGGTGGCGCAGGCCCGCGGCGGCCTCCCCATCCGCCTCGACCCCGGCGCGCCGGGGCACGGCGCGTTGGACGGCATCCCCGAACGCCCGCGCGTCGAGTACGTCACCTTCGGCGAACTCTCGACGGCGGCGGTGCTCTCCGGCGACACGACTGCGCTCACCGCCGCGGGGGAGTCGGCGCTCGAAGACCTGCGCGAGGAACCCACCGCCTCGCGGATGGTCGCCCTCTCGCGGCGGTTCGCCCGCGAGGCCGGACTGCTCACCGACCGGGTGGCCGACGCCATCGACGACGTGCGGGCGGCGGGCGGCGACGCGTCGATGGCGATGCTCGGCGAGACGGTGTTCGCGTTCGGCACCGGCCTCTCGGACGCCGGGTACGACCCCGAGGTGTGCGACGTTCACACCGCGGGCGCGGGACTCCTGCCGGGGGAGTGAGCCGTCTCGCCGCCGAGTGGCGACGACCCGACCGCCGAGGACGCATCGCCTCGTTTTTCACCGCTTCGAACCAATCACCGGCAATGAGCGACATCGAGATTCCCGAGAGCCACCCGCGGTATCAGTCGCTCCTGACGCGACACCGCATCGAGGAAGGGGTGGAGAAGGGCATCACGAGCAAGCAGGGCCTCATCGCGGAGGGGCGCGGCGAGGCGTTCGACTACCTCCTCGGGGAGCGAACGCATCCGGCGGCCGACGAGGCGGAACGCGCGGCGGCGGCGCATCTCCTCCTCGCAGAGCACCCGGTCCTCTCTGTGAACGGCAACGTCGCCGCACTCGTCCCCGGCGAGATGGTCGAACTCGCGGCGGCGGTTGACGCCGACGTGGAGGTGAACCTGTTCAATCGGACGGAGGAGCGACTCGAAGCCATCGCGGACCACCTCCGCGACCACGGCGCGACGGAGGTGAAGGGACTCGCCGCGGACGGTCGGATTCCGGGACTCGACCACGAACGCGCGAAGGTGGACGCCGACGGCATCGGCGCGGCGGACGTGGTGTTGGTGCCCCTGGAGGACGGCGACAGGGCGGAGGCACTCGGCGCGATGGGGAAGACGGAGATAGTGATAGACCTCAACCCCCTCTCGCGGTCCGCACAGACCGCGGCGGTGCCCGTCGTGGACAACATCATGCGGGCGATTCCGAACATCACCGCGCACGCGCGAGACTTGCGCGACGCCCCCCGCGAGGAGTTGGAGCGAATCGTCGCCGAGTTCGACGCCGACGGCGCCCTCGCGGCGGCGGAGGAGGCGATTCGGAGCGGTTCGCTGGACGACGCGAAGACGGAGACGGAGATGGACGCGGAGTCGGACGCCGAGACGAAGGCGGACGCGGACGCAGAGGCGGCGCGGACGGACAACTGAGGCCGACGCGGACGTTCGCTACCGGAATCCGCTCAAGAGTACCGCCGTCCACTGCGCGGCGTCGCGGCGACGCCGCACCTCTATCGCTTCGACCCACTTTATCCACTGGAAGCCCCGGCGGTCCGGCGCGACCAGACGGAGCGGAAAGCCGTGGCCGTGGGTGAGTCGTTCGCCGCCGACGTGCGTCGCCAGTAGCATCTCGCGGGCCTCCGCTATCGGGAAGGACCACCGATAGCCCGTCACCGAGTGGACCGTCACCCACCGGGCGTCGTCGTCGGGGGCCGCCGCGTCGAGAACCGACCCGAGGCGGACGCCACGCCAGTCGCGTTCGGCGTACCATCCGCTGGTGCAGTCGAGGAGGACGCGCCGTTCGGCGTCGGGCGCGAGTTCGTCGGCCGACAGTTCCAGCGTCGAATCGGTCAGACCGCCGACGCGCAGACGCCACGACGCCTCGTCCACCGGGTCGGGGTCGTCGGCGACCCAACTGGTCACCGGGAACGAGGCGTTGCCGTCGCCCGTTTCCCCCTCGGGTTCGAGGCCGTCGCCCTCGACGGGTTTCGACCCGGTGAAGCGCCGCCGTCGTCCCGGCGTCTCCAACGCGACGGCGAGGAGTTCCTGAACGCGAAACAGGAGCGCACCCCCGACGAGAAGCGCGCCGTACCGGAGGGCGGTCCTGCGCCCCTCGAAGTCCGCCCGTCGGGGCGGCCGGTATCGGGTGACGAGGTGCGCGACGACGAGGGGCAGGAGGAGGAGTCCGAGTCCCACGTGGAGGTTCAGCAGGTTCCAGTACGCGAGGACGCGGGCGTTACCGCCGAGGACCCACCAGACACCGGTGGCGAGTGCGGCGACGGCTACCGTCGCGGTGAGAACCGAGAGTACCGTCGCCCGGTCCCACAGGCGGGCGTCGGTGACGCGATTTCTCACCCGGCGGAGTTTGAAGAACAACAGGAAGACGAACGCGACGCCCACGACGGAGTGGACGTAGAACACCGGCCAGTGGTCGGGGCGTCCGGCCCCGAGGCTGAGGACGCCGCTTCCGAACTCGACGAGGACGCACGCCAGTAGCGACCAGTCCACCAGTCGCGGCGGCGGTTCCGCGTCGGCGAGCGCCGACCGGAGTCGTGAGAGCACGTCTCGAAGATGGGGGCCGGAGCGGAATCAACTCGTCGGCGAGGAAGGTTCGCGGCGGCCGACACCGGCGCTTCGGTCAGTCGTCCGCGCGCGCGGCGTCGCCCGTCAGGTCCGCGGGAAGGTTCGTCTCCAGTCGGTCCCTGTCGTGCGGCGCGCCGAAGTCGATATCCGGGCCGACGGGGACGAGTCGCTTCGGGTTCAGGTCGCCGTGACTGCGGTAGTAGTGCCGGACGATGTGGTCGAAGTTGACCGTCTCCTCGATACCGGGGAGTTGGTACAGTTCCTTCGCGTAGTTCCAGAGGTTCGGGTACTCGTGGATGGGCCGGCGATTGCACTTGAAGTGCGTGTGGTAGACGTGGTCGAAGCGGACGAGGGTGGCGAACATCGCGACGTCGGCCTCCGTCAACACGTCGCCGACGAGGTATCGCTGTTCGTCTAAGACCGTCTCCCACCGGTCGAGGGCGTCGAACAGGTCGGAGACGGCCCGGTCGTACGCCTCTTGGGTCTCGGCGAACCCGGCGCGGTAGACGCCGTTGTTGATGGGTTCGTAGATTGCGTCCAAGGCGGTGTCCACCTCGTCGCGGTAGCCCTCGGGCCAGAGGTCCACGTCCCGCGTCGCGTGCGCCTCGAACTGCGTGTCGAGCATGCGCATGATCTCCCGGGACTCGTTGTTGACGATGGTCTCCGTCTCTTTGTCCCAGAGGACGGGCACGGTGACGCGTCCGGTGAACTCGGGGTCCGCGCGGGTGTAGATGTCGCGGAGGTACGGTTCGCCGTAGAGGGGGTCGGGGTACTCCTCGGAGAACTCCCACCCGTCGTCGATGCGGACGGGTTCGACGACGGACAAAGATATCGCCTCTTCCAGCCCTTTCAGGCGGCGCGTCATCGCCGCGCGGTGCGCCCACGGGCACGCCCGCGAGATGTACAGGTGGTAGCGCCCCGACTCCGCCGGGAACTCGGCGTCCGAGTCCGCCCGAACTCGGTCGCGGAACGACGTCTCCTGCCGGTCGAACTCGCCCTCCTCGTTCGTGGACTCGTAGGCGTCGATTCGCCACTCGCCGTCGACGAGCATGTTCACCGACGGCCACCTCCGCGGGTCGTACGTGTCGTCATGGCGCGACGTACGAACTCGACGGGGTAAACCGTTCGGCGGTCTGGCGACGGCCGCACAGGACGGAGCGAAAAGTCAGCGGAGAGCACAGTCGCGGAAATCCATCGGTTCAGTGACGTTTATGACCGATAATGAAGAATACGCCCATGTATCATGGTATCAATAGACATGGATACGGAAGACGGGCAACGGGAGGTACTCCGGCGCATGCTCACCATCCGGGCGTTCGACGACAAGGTGGGCGAACTGTTCGAGGACGGCGAACTGCCCGGGTTCGTCCACCTCTACATCGGCGAGGAGGCGGTCGGCGTGGGCGCGGCGGCGGCGTTGGAGGACGAGGACCTCATCGCCTCGACGCACCGGGGTCACGGCCACTGCATCGCCAAGGGACTCGACCCCGAGGGGATGATGGCCGAGGTGCACGGCAAACAGAAGGGCTACTGCAACGGCAAGGGCGGGTCGATGCACATCGCCGACGTGGACGCCGGGATGCTCGGCGCGAACGGCATCGTCGGCGCTGGCCCGCCGTTGGCGACGGGCGCGGCCCTCTCGGCGCAGATGCGCGACTCCGAGCAAGTGGCGCTTGCGTTCTTCGGCGACGGGGCCGTCGCGCAGGGGCAGGTCCACGAGGCCATCAACCTCGCGGCGACGTGGGACCTCCCGGCCGTCTTCCTCGTCGAGAACAACAAGTTCGGCGAGGGGACGCCCGTCGAGAAACAGCACAACATCGAACACCTCAGCGAGACGGCGGAGGCGTACGACATTCCGGGGTTCACCGTGGACGGGATGGACGTCGTCGCGGTGAACGAAGCGGTCAGGGAGGCCCGCGAACGCGCCGCGAACGGCGAGGGGCCGACGTTCATCGAGGCCGACACCTACCGCTTCCGCGGCCACTTCGAGGGCGACCACCAACCGTACCGCGACGAGGAGGACATCGGCGAGTGGCGCGAGGGCCGCGACCCGATACAGAACTTCAAGAACCGCCTGTTGGAGGCGGGCACCATCGACCAAGACGAGTTCGAGTCGATGCGCGAGGAGGCCAGAGAGCGGATAGACGAAGCCGTCGAGGCCGCACAGGCGGCCGACGACCCGGCCCCCCACGAGGCGTACGAGGACATGTTCTCGATGCACGTCCCGGACATCGACCGATTCGCGCGGTCCGCCGCGACGGACGGCGGGCGGAACCACGGAGGTGCCGACGACGAGTCGGCAGCACGTCAGACGCAGTCTGACGGAGGTGAGAGCCGATGAGCACCGAATCACGACCCGGCGACGGCGTAGACCAGACCGAGACGATGACGATGCGGGAGGCCATCAGGGCGGCCCTCCGCGAGGAGATGCAGGACGACGAAAACGTGTTCATCATGGGCGAGGACGTCGGCGAGTTCGGCGGCGTCTTCAGCGTGACGGACGGCCTCGTCGACGAGTTCGGCGAGGACCGCGTCCGCGACACGCCCATCAGCGAGGCCGGATTCACGGGCGCGGGCGTCGGCGCCGCCGCCACGGGGACGCGCCCCGTCGTCGAGATAATGTTCTCGGACTTCCTCGGCGTCGCCTCCGAGCAGATAATCAACCAGATGGCGAAGATGCGCTACATGTTCGGCGGGAAGACGGAGATGCCCATCACCGTCCGCACCACCGAGGGCGGCGGGATGGGCGCGGCCAGTCAACACTCCGGCACCCTCCACACGTGGTTCGCGCACTTCCCCGGACTCCTCGCCGTCGCGCCGGGCACGCCGCGGGCCGCCAAGGGCCTGCTCAAGTCGGCCATTCGCTCGGACGACCCGGTGTTCTTCTTCGAGAACAAGATGATATACGAACGGGAGGGCGAGGTGCCGGTGGATCCCAACTACACCGTTCCACTCGGGCAGGCGAGCGTCGAACGAGAGGGCGAGGACGTCACCGTCGTCGCCACCCAGCGCATGGTCGGCGAATCGCTGGACCTCGCCGAGGAGATGGCGGGACAGGCGAGCGTCGAGGTCATCGACCTCCAGTCGCTGTACCCCCTCGATACGGACACCTTGGTCGAGAGCGTCGAGAAGACCGGTCGCCTCGTCGTCGCCGACGAGAGCCCCCTCTCGTACGGCACGCACGCCGAATTGATGGCCCGCGTGATGGAGGACGGCTTCTACAGTCTCGACGCGCCGCCGATGCGCGTCGGCGTGGCCGACACCCACATCCCGTTCAGTCCGACCTTAGAGCAAGAGGTCGTCCCGTCCGCAGAGGACGTGCGAAGCGCGGTGGAGAAACTGGTGTAGCGTGACCGCCCGCGTCGGACTGGTCGTCAACCCCGCGGCGGGGCGCGACATCCGCCGCCTCACCGGCGGGGCGAGCGTCAGCAACAACTACGCCAAGCGCCGCACCGCCGAGTGCGTCCTCGCCGGCGTCGGCGTCGTCGAGGGCGCGGAGGTACTCGCGATGCCCGACGCCTCCGGCATCGCGGAGCGAATCCTCGATTCGGCCCCCGACGGCGTCGAGACGGGACTCCTCGACTTCGCACCGGCGGGCGGTCCCCGGGACACGCGCCGCGCGGCCGAACGCTTCCGAGAGGCGGCCGACGCGGTGGTCGTCCTCGGCGGCGACGGGACGAACCGCGACGCGGGGACGAGCGTCGGCGACGTGCCCCTCGTCTCCGTCTCGACGGGGACGAACAACGTCGTCCCGACGGCGGTGGACGGCACCGTCGCGGGGATGGCCGCCGCAGTCGTCGCCGACGGCGCGGCGGACGCGAAAGCGGTCAGTTACCGACACGGAACCGCAGTCGCCGAGGTGGACGGACGCACCGGCCGCGAGACGGTCACGGGCCTCGCCACCGTCGGCGTCGTGGACGAGGCGTTCGTCGGGACGCGCGCCCTATTGGACTCCGAGAGCCTCCTCGGGGGCGTCGCCTCCCGCGCCGCCCCCGGCGAGATAGGCGTCTCCGGCGCGGCGGGGGCCGTCCACCGCGTCGAACCCGACGAGTCCGGCGGCGTCGGAATCCGATTCGCGCCCGCGGGGGAGGCGTCGCGCCGCGTCCGCGCCGTCACCGTCCCCGGCGTCGTCTCCGAACTCGGCGTCGCGGAGTGCCGCCGACTCGACGCCGAGGAGTCGTTCGCCTTCGAGGTTGAGACGGCCGTCGTCAGCGCCGACGGCGAACGCGAACTGGAGGTCCGCGACGCCGAAATCGCGGTTCGTCCGGCGGACGACGGCCCGCGCATCGTGGACGTGGACGCCGCACTCGCCGCCGCCGCGGAGGAGGGGTTCTTCGTCGGAGAGTAGGCGGTCGGTTCCGCGTCAGGACGGCGTCGAAGCGTTCCGCACCTCGACGTCGCGTCGGGCGGCGACGTGACCGCGAATCGTCAGCCTCACCGGTCCGTCCTCGTAGGCAGTGTACGAGGTGTCGATGTCCACCGACGCCGTCGTCTCCTCGCCCGCGGCCACCTCGCGTTCGACGACGCGCGACTCGTCGTCGTCGGCTATCGCGTTCGTCGGCCAGTAGAGGGCCGCGAGGAACCGGCCGTCCGTCTCGGAGACGTTCCGCGCCGTCAGCGAGACGGAGAGGGTCTCCCCCTGCGACACCGACTCGGGAACCTCCAGAGAGACGAGTTCGAATCGCGGGGACGGCGCTTCGAGGCGGTCGGCCATCCGAGTCGGAAGCGGCCACTCCGAGTCGTCCGGGTCGTACCGAATCCGCGGATTCGACGCTGAGAGGGGAGAGGGCACCTCGAAAGCGAGGTACGACCGGTCGCTACCGCCGAAGTTCTTCCCCACCGGGCTACCTTCGTGACCCGCCACGGCGCGATTTATCGCCCCGACGGTGTCCGAGAGGCCCGGGTTCCACGAGTCCGAGTCGGTGCGGAAGGTGAAATCGGACTGCGAGAGGCCGTCGGGCGGTCGGACCGACGCGACGACGTACTGTCGCCCCTCGACGGCGAGGACGCCGCCGGACCCCATCATCGACTCGTACCTGACGGCTTTCCTGACGACGGCGTCATCGACGACGACGCCCGAGACGGGCGTCGAATCCGTCCCGTCGGGCGTTCCGTCCGTCGATTCGTCGGTCCCTCCGTCCGTCGATTGGTCGGTTCCGCCTCTAGACTGCAACGACGCGCGCGAGAGACACCCCGCGCTCCCGGAGGCGCAGAGTCCGCAGAGTGCGAGCATCCGTCGGCGGTTCATGCTCGTTCGTTTCACCGACCGGGTCAAGTACTTTCAGGAGACTCAAAGCGGCGTTTTTCCCTTCCGGCCGGCGCGCCGTCTCCGGGACGTGCGTTTTTGTCGCCGCCGTCCGTATCTCGGCGTATGCCCTCCACGTCCCTCGTCGAGTCGGTGTCGCGGGTCAAGGTCGTATCGAGTGCCGCAATCGGCCTCCTCGCGGCGGTGGCAATCGGCCTCGGTTACTTCCGTCCGTCCGCGCCCGTCGCCGTCGCACTCGCCTTCCTCTTGGCCGTCGCTGCCGTCGGCGGCCTGCGGCCGTTCGCCGATACGGTCGCGTACCAACTGCTTCTGACCGCCGCGTTCGCGGCCTTCGGACTGAGCGTCATCGTCACGGAGGGGAAGACTGTCCTTTCCGTCTTCTTCGCCATTCTCGGAGCCGTCGGCGTCCTCCACTACGGCCGTCGCGCGCTACGGTCCGGTCTCTGGACGCCCGTCTCCGGGTGACTCCGATTTCGCCTCCGTGCCGATCACGCCCGCCGCCAGTCTAGGGAGACCGGCAGGTCCTCGCGGAGGAGTTCGTTGACGTGGCAGGTTCGCTCACCGTTACGGACGATGCGTTCCACCCTCTCCTCGTCGGCGTCGGTGTCGAGCACCGCGGTTAGCGAGATGGACTCGACGGACCCCTCCGGCGGCGTCGCTTCCGCCTCGACGGTGACGTTCCGCACGTCCGCGTCGCGGATGTCCGCTTGGACGCCGATGCTCGCGGAGAGGCAGGCCGCCAGCGAACTGACGAACAGGTCCACGGGCGTCGGCGCGGTGCCGCCGCCGAACTCCTCGGTCACGTCGAAGTCGTACTCGAACGACCCCGCTTCGACGGTGCCCTTCAGGTCGGGGCCGACGGACGCCGTCGCCGTCGCTTCGGGGAGTTCTACGGATTCGGGTTCGGTCGCCTCCACCCCCTCTAAGAGGGGCCACGGGTCGTCGAGGTGGTCGGAGAGAGTGGCCATGAACCGCGCCGCGTCCGCCCCGTCCACGACGCGGTGGTCGAACGACAGGTCGAGGGGGAGCATCCGACGGACGGTGAAGTCGCTCCCCGACTCGTCCGGAACGACCCGTTCTTCGACGGCGTTGACGCCGAGGATGGCCACCTGCGGCGGGTTGATGACCGGGTCGAACGACTCCACCCCGAGGACGCCGAGATTCGAGACGGTGAACGTCCCCCCCGAGAGGTCGTCCATCGAGTAGTCGCCGTCGAGGACGCGTCGGGTCACCTCCCGGCGCGTCTCGGCGAGTTCCGAAAGCGAGAGCGAATCGACGCCGCGGACGACGGGTGCGAGCAACCCCTCCTCGACGTCGACGGCGACGCAGACGTTCTGCTCCTCGTGGAGGCGGTGGGTGTCGTCCCGGAAGGTGGCGTTGAACTCCGGATGCTCAGCGAGCGTCGCCGACAGCGCCTTCAGGAGGATATCCGTCAGCGACACGTCCGTCCCGAGTTGCTCTCCTGCGGCGTCCGCCGCCGCGAGGGCCGCCTCCGCGTTCGTCGTTCGGTGGACGGTGACGTGGACGGACTCGCGGTAGCTCTTCCCGAGTCTGTCGGCGATGGTGCGGCGCATCCCCGACAGTGTTCGCTCCTCGCTGACAGCCGGTTCGGCGGATTCGCCGGCCGCCGCCTCACCACCGGACTCCGCGGCCGCCTCGACGTCGTTCTCCGTGATTGCGCCGCCCGGACCGGACCCCTCGACGCGTCCGATATCGACGCCGAGTTCGTCGGCGCGCTTTCTCGCCCGGGGGCTGGCCTTCACGTCCTCCTCGTCGCCGGTGCCGCCGGATTCCGCCGCCGCCTTGACGTCCGCTTCCGTAATCGCGCCGTCGGGACCCGACCCCTCGACGCTCCCGACATCGACGCCGAGTTCGTCGGCGCGTCGCTTCGCCCGCGGACTGGCTTTCACGTCCGCCGCGGAACCCGAACCGGTGCCGCCGCCGGAGTCCGCGGCCGTCGCTCCCCTATCTCCGCCCGTCTCTGCGCCCGAATCCGCCGTCTCCGCCTCCTCCCCCGCGTCGGGTGCGCCCTCGACGGCCCCCGCCTCGAAGTCGGCCATCAGCGAGGAGATGTCCTCGTCGGCGCCGCCGACGATGCCGAGTGCGGCCCCCGGCGGGACGGACTCGCCCGCCTCGACGCCGACGTGCCTGAGGACGCCCGACTCCCGCGCGTCTATCTCCGCCGTCGTCTTCTCGGACTCTATCTCCGCGACGGGTTCGTCCGCCGTCACCTCCTCGCCCTCCTCCGCGAACCACTCCACGACCGTTCCGGAATCCATCTCCAGCCCTAACTTGGGCATCTTGACGACGTACGACATGGCGCGAACTACATCACGTCCAATGTTAAACAGTAGCACGCGACGTAAATCCTGAGAGTCGCAGCGAGCGACGAACCCCTACAGTTATAGTAGTGGGTAATACTACCTAGTGATATGTCCGGCAAGATGGCAGACTTCGACGGATTCGCGGACGTCAGCGAGGCACAGGTCACACGAGCGATAGCGACCGACTGGACCGAGGAGTTCCTCGACAGGATAGACACGGAGGTAATCGTCGTCGGCGGCGGGCCGTCGGGCCTCGTCGCGGCGAAGGAACTGGCCGAACGCGACGTGGACGTCACCATCGTCGAGAAGAACAACTACCTCGGCGGCGGGTTCTGGCTCGGCGGGTTCCTGATGAACAAGGTGACCGTCCGCGACCCGGCCCAAGAGGTACTCGACGAACTGGGCGTCCCCTACACCGAGAGCGAGGAGGCCGAGGGACTGTACGTCGCCGACGGGCCCCACGCCTGTTCCGGCCTCATCAAGGCCGCCTGCGACGCGGGCGCGACGGTCCAGAACATGACGGAGTTCACGGACATCGTCGTCCGCGACGGCCACCGCGTCGGCGGCGTCGTCCTCAACTGGACGCCCGTCCACGCCCTGCCGCGCGAACTGACGTGCGTGGACCCCGTCGCCGTCGAGTCGGACCTCGTTCTCGACGCGACGGGCCACGACGCCGTCGTCATCTCGAAACTCGCCGAACGCGGCGCACTCGACGCGCCGGGCATCGAACACGCCCAAGAGCACAACACCGGCATGGACCAGACCGACGAGGGCGAGTACGGCGCGCCCGGCCACGACTCGCCCGGCCACGACTCCATGTGGGTCGGAAAGAGCGAGGACCAAGTGGTCGAACACACCGGCGTCGTCCACCCGGGCGTCGTCGCCTCCGGGATGGCCGTCGCCACCGCCCACGGCCTCCCGCGGATGGGACCGACGTTCGGCGCGATGCTCCTCTCGGGCAAGCGCGCGGCGCAGTCCTGCCTCGACGAACTCGGCCGCGACGCCCCGGCCGTGGAGTACGGCGCGACGCCCTCGCCCGCCGACGACTGAACGTCGCGCCCGCCGCCGAGCGAGAACCGTCCCGCTGACGAACGTGCCGGCCCTCTTCTCGCTTTTCGGTTACCCGCTCCCGTCGCCGACGGCGTCCGCCCGAACCGTCCCGCCGCGAACCCGCGCGAATCCGAGTGCGCGAACGTCGCGCCGGACGCCGGTACAGAGGCGTTCGAGTTCCGAGTGGGCGGCGACGAGTCGTTCGTCTAAGAGCGCCGCGGGCGACTCCGTCCACCGACCCCCGCCGGGCGGCGTGGTGGCGCGGACGAGACCCGCGAAGACGGCGTTCAGCGGTCGTCCGAGGGGGGACGTGCTCCGGCCCAAATCGCCCAGTGCGAGTCGCCCGCCGGGACCGACGACGTCCGCCCACGTCCGCACGGCGGCGGCGGGGTCCGCGAGCATCCCGGAGACGAACGTCGCGAGAACCGCGTCCGCCTCGCGGAGGGGCGGGCGCGTCGCGTCGCCGCGGACGGCGTGGACGTTCTCCCACCCCTCGCGTTCGATTCTGTCGCGGGCGACGTCGAGGACGCCCGGCGTGAAGTCCACGCCGACGACGGTACCCGACGGGGCGACGCGTTCGCGGAGGTGCGGGAAGTTCGCGCCGGTGCCGCACCCCATCTCGACGACCGTATCGCCCGGTTGCGGGTCGAGGGCGGCGACGACGCTCTCGCGGAGGTCGGTGACGCCCGGCGTCCGTCGGGCGACGAGGTCGTACACCGTCGCGTACCGCGAGTAGAACGCCTGCGTCGCGGCGGTTCCGTCGGTCATGGGAGAAGGGTTCGGAGGGACCGGCCGGTCAGTTCAAGAGCGTGTCGCGGACGGTCCGTGCGACCGTGTGTGCGTCCGGGCCGAGGATGTACGTTATGGCCTCGATGCCGTAGCCGCCGGTCTGATAGAGGACGAACGTCTCCGTCAGGTCGTCGCGGCCCGCCACCTCGTCGGCGATGGGGTTCGAGTCCGCGTCGGGGTCGAACTCGATTGCGGTGTGGCCGGCGTCGGCCAACGCCGAGACGATGTCGTCGTCGTAGCGGACGTTCAAGGCGGCGTTGGCGTCCGCGCCGCCGCGGCGGGCGTCGAGGAGGACCGACGCGACGTACTCGCTGACGCCGAATTCGGGGTCGCCCGGAACCGTGGCGCGGCCCTTCACGTCGAAGATCCGGCCCGGAACGGCGGCGACGTCTTCGATGCCCGCCGCGTCGGGGAGACACTCCGCGAGGTTCGACCCGACGTTGGGGATGAGTCCGGCGAATCCGCTCGCGTTCGTCAGGGTGCGCAGGCCGCGGCGGACCGACGACCGGACGCGTTCGGCGTTTCGGAGGCCGCTGTCGGGGTCGTGGACGCTCAGGTCGCCGTCGTACTCGGCGAGGCCCGGCATCTCCGCTTCGTGCATCGACGCCAGCAGGTCGCCCTGTTCGAGGCGGCGGATGAGCACCTCCGCCTCGACGAGGGCCTGCACCGGCGTCATATCGCCCGTCGCGAGTCCCTCGCCGATTCGGTCCACGAGTTCGACGACCCGTTCGTCCTCGAGGAACGCCTCGCGGCGACTCACCTCGCCGTGGGCGTACTTCGAGACGGCGCTTTGGCTGATTCCGAGGGCGTCGGCCACCTCCCGTTGGGTGAGTCCGCGTTCGCGGAGGTCCTCCGCGAGCATCGACCGGAACGTCGGGAGGAACTCCTCGACGACTATCTCCTCGACGAACCTCATCGGTCCTCCTCCGCGTCGCGTTCGCGCGCGTCGACGAACTCGGGGTCGTCGCCGATTCGGGAGGCCTGCGGTCCCGCCTGGTTCTGGTACTTCGAGCCGCGTTCGGACCCGTACGGCCGGTCTGCCGGCCGTTTCAGTTCCGTAAAGACGAGTTGGGAGACGCGCATCCCCGGCGTCAGGGCGACGGGCGCAGTGCCGAGATTCGACAGTTCGAGCGTTATCTGTCCCTCGTAACCGGGGTCGACGATGCCCGCGGTTGCGTGGATGACGATGGCCAGACGGCCGAGCGACGACCGGCCCTCGACGGTCGCGAGCAGGTCGTCCGGAATCTCGACTCGCTCTTTGGTCGTCCCGAGGACGAAGTCGCCGGGGTGGAGGATGAACTCCTCGCCCTCCTCGACGTACGTCTCGGTGACGTACTTGCTCACCTCGTCCTCCCGGTTGGGGTGGATACAGGAGATGTTCGTCCGCTGGAACTCCAGGAACTCCGAGCCGAGGCGCAGGTCGATGCTCGCGGGTTGGACCTGCATGTCGATGTCGTCTATGGGGTCCACCACGAGGTCGCCCGCCCCCAACCGTTCGAGGATGTCCGCGTCGGAGAGTATCATACGGAGTACGCGCGTCGGTGGGGGGTAAAATCTCTCGATTCCGCCCGTTACTGCGCTCGCCTTCGGCTCCCTGGTGAAGGCCGGATCAAAAACACTCCTCCCTCGCTTCGTGCGACGAAGCCGCCTTCCGTTCGGTCGTCAGCCAGCGCGCTTGAACGGGCGACCTACCGAGTCCTTCTGACCACTCGGTCGCCGGACGTTACGAGTCGGTACGCCGCGAGTGCTGTTCCCGTGCGGGCACCTGCACACTCCTTCGCGTCCATATCTCCCCCAATATCTGTCGTGGGACAATCACGCGAGCGAACGGAGTGAGCGAGCGGCTTTTTTGGTCCAGCTTTTTTGCCCGAGCGGTGAGCGAAGCGAACCCGAGGGCGAAAAAAGGTGGGAGGGGAAGCACCTTTAGTCGGCGGCCGCCGATTCGGGAGTATGAAACAGGCCATCGTCGCCCGCGCGGACCTCGGCATGGGCCGCGGGAAACTCGCCGCCCAAGTCGCGCACGCGTCGCTTTCGGCGTACGAGGACACCGACGACCGGACGCGCTCTCAGTGGAAGGGAAGCGGTCAGAAGAAGATAGTCCTGAAGGCCAACGGCGAGTCGAAACTCTTCGAACTCGCGGACGCCGCCGAACGGGAGGGTCTCCCCCACGCGATAATTCGCGACGCCGGACACACGCAACTGGACTCCGGAACGGTCACCGCACTCGCCGTCGGACCGGGCCCGGAGGACGCGGTGAACCGCGTGACGGGCGACCTCTCCCTGTACTGATATCGTCGCTTTCACATCGAGTCGGCCACATTGCTTACCCGACAGAAGATTCCATACCGAACGATGAAAGAGTTCGCCGCGTCTAACCCGGACGAGACGCTTCTCGACGTGCTGGAGAACGTCAACGACGTCATCACCGTTCGGGACGCCGAGACCGGCGAGACTCTCGCCGTCGGCGGGGGCGTCGAGGAGATGTACGGCTACACCCCCGAGGAGTTCAAATCCCGTCGCATCGAGGAGTACAGCGCCGACAGCGACACGTACGGCCGCGACGAAGTCGAACGTCGATTCGACGAGGCGCGACGGGAGGGGGAGGCCACGTTCGAGTGGAAGGCGAAGGCGAGAGACGGGACCGAGTTCTGGACGGAGGTGAACCTCTCGCGGACGGAGATAGGCGACCGCGACTGCCTCCTGAGCGTCATCCGCGACATCGACGATCGAAAGGAGAAGGAAAACGAGTTAGAGCGGTACAAGCGACTCGTCTCCCTCGTCTCCGACCCGGTGTTCACCATCGACGCCGACGACCGCATCGACTTCGTCAACGACGCCGCCGTCTCGTTCAGCGGGTACTCCCGCGAGGAACTGCAGGGGGCGGATCCGAGTCGCCTCGTCGAGTCGGAGGACGAAGACGGGTTCGAGAAGATTCACCGACTGGTGGACGGCCCCGAGGACTCCGTCAGACTCGAAGGGACCGTCGAACGCCCGGACGGGAGCACCCGGATCATCGAGTCGAACATCGCGCCCCTCCCGAGCGACGACGGGGAGTACAGCGGCGCCGTCGGCGTCGCGCGCGACATCACGGCGCGGAAGGAACGGGAGGAACACCTCGAACGGTTCGCGAGCGTCCTCTCGCACGACCTCAGAAACCCGCTGAACGCCGCGCAGGCGCAGGCGACGCTCCTCCGGGAGGCCGAGGGAGTCGAGAGCGACTACCTCGACACGCTCGATAGGCTCCACGACCGGATGGCCGACATCGTAGACGACGTGTTGACGCTGGCCCGCGAGGGGACGACGGTCGATGACCCCGAACCGGTCGAACTGCGGCGGGCCGTCGAGAAGGCGTGGGAGTCGACGCCGTCCGACGAGGGAACCGTTCTCGTCGACGACGACCTCGGCACCGTCCGAGGCGACCCCCGGCGCGTCCGCCGCCTCTTCGAGAACCTCCTCGACAACGCCGTCACCCACGCCGGGCCCGACGTGACCGTCCGCGTGGAACCCCTCCCGGACGGGTTCGCCGTCGCCGACGACGGACCGGGCATCCCGCCGGAGGAACGGGACAACGTCTTCGAGTACGGCTACTCGACCGCCGAACGCGGGACCGGATTCGGGCTGAACATCGTCGCCGAGATAGCGAAGGCCCACGGGTGGACGGTCTCACTCGGCGACGGCGACGCCGAGGGCGCGCGGTTCGAGGTGACCGGCGTTTCCGGGTGACGGCGCGGCAGGGACGCCACGGTTATGTATCGGCCGCGGCGAACGTCTACGACAGTACGATGACCGAGGACCGACCGACCGTCCTCGTCGTCGAGGACGAGGAGACGGTCGTCGAAGCGTACGCGCTGTGGCTCTCCGAGACCGCGAACGTCCGAACCGCGACCGGCGGCAAGGAGGCCCTCGAACTCGTCGACGACGACGTGGACGCGGTGCTCTTAGACCGGCGGATGCCGGACCTCTCGGGCGACGAGACGCTGGCTGAGATGCGCGAACGCGGCCACGACTGCCGCGTCGCGATGGTCACGGCGGTGGACCCCGACGTGGAGGCGACGGAGGAGTCGTTCGACACCTACCTGACGAAACCCGTGACAAGAGAGGAGATAGTAGACACCGTCGAGGAACTCCTCGAACTGGCGCGCGAGGACGCCGAGGGGTAGGCCGTTCACTTTTTCGAGGGCTCACTTCTTCGAGGGCTCGTTTCGCTCACCCTCGCACGAACCGGAGGGGCCTTGTCGGTCCGGGCGGAAGGTGCCACGACCGGACCTGCCGGGGAGACACAGATGCGAGAGGCACACCCACTCGAACGGCGCGTCGGTATCGAACGGTACGTGAGCGACGCCGCGGGGACGGGCGGCCGTCTCCGGGCGTCGCCCGAGGATTTCAGGGTCCGCGAACTGGAAGGGATGGACCCCGAACCCGCGGATTCTGACCCCGGCGACTACCCCCACCTCCTCCTTCGGGTCACCCTGCGCGGGTGGGACACGAACGACTACGCGCGCCGCCTCTCGGACGCCCTCGGCGTCAGCAGGGAACGCGTCGCGTGGGCCGGAACGAAGGACAAACACGCGGTCACGACGCAGTTGTTCACCGTCCGCGACGTGGCCCCGGACGAGATTCCCGAGGTGCGAGACGCCGACGCGGAGGTGCTCGGACGGGTCGGGCGCGACCTCGGATTCGGCGACTTGGCGGGCAACGCCTTCGAGATTCGCGTGACGGACGTCGACCGCCCGGAGAACGCGGCGGCCGTCACCGCCGAACTCGCGTCGTTCCTCGCCGACGCGGGCGGCGACGCGGAGGCCGACGAGGGCGGCGACGCGGAGGCCGACGCGGGCGAGAACGACGATCCCTCGTCGTACCCCGCCGAGGTGGCCGTCCCCAACTACTTCGGCCACCAGCGATTCGGCAGTCGTCGCCCCGTGACGCACGAAGTCGGCCTGCGCGTCGTCCGCGGCGAGTGGCGCGAGGCCGTGCTGACGTACGCCGGCAACCCGTTCGACGCGGAACCGGAGGGAACGCAGGCGGCGCGGCGGTTCGTGGACGAGCAGGCCGACTCGGCCGACCCCGACTGGGCCGCCGCCGTAGAGCGGATGCCGAACCGCCTGCGGTACGAACGGTCGATGCTCCACCGCCTCGCCCAAGACGGCGCGGAGACGGACGACGACTGGCGGCACGCCCTCGAAGCCGTCCCGCGGAACCTCCAGCGACTGTTCGTCAACGCCGCCCAGTCGTACGCGTTCAACAGGATACTGAGCGAACGCCTCGAACGCGGGATGCCCCTCACCCGCCCCGTCGAGGGCGACGTGGTGTGTTTCTCCGACCGCGACGCGCCGGAGGGCCTCTACCGACCGGACACCGACCGCACGCAGGTCGCCACCGGTCGCCGGGTGGACGTGATGGCGCGGCACTGCGAACGCGGGCGGGCGTTCGTCACCGCACCCCTCGTCGGCACCGAAACGGAGTTCGCCGAGGGCGAACCGGGGGAGGTCGAACGCGGCGTGATGGACGAGTTGGGCCTCGAACCCGCGGACTTCGACCTGCCCGGCGAGTTCGACTCCTCGGGAACGCGGCGGGCCGTCCTCCTCCGGACCGAGGTAGACGTCGAAACGGAGTCCGACGCGTACACCCTCTCCTTTTCGCTCCCCTCGGGGTCGTACGCGACGGTGCTCCTGCGGGAGTACCTGAAGACGAGTCCGCGAGAGCAGTGAGACCCCTCACCGCCCGCCGGCGGCCGCCCCGACGAGGGCGAACGGGACGGCGGCGAGGGAAGCGACGGCGGCGGCGACGAGAGCCGACAGGATAGCCAGTCCGGGCGACCCGCTCGCCTCGGTCATCGGAACCCACGCGACCACCGCCGCGGCGAAGGCGAGAGTCGCGGCGGCGGCGACGCGGCGGACGGGCCACCCACTCGTCGCCGCGACGCCGAGGGGGTAGCCCAGAATCGGAAGCGTCGCGGCGAAGAGGCTCGCGGCGGCGAGCGACCCCGAAACGACGCCCGCGGCGACGACGCCCGCCGCGGTCAGGGCGGCGACGGCACCCCCGACGGCGACGGGGAGCAAGGAGCCTCGGAACGACGGCGGCGCGCCCCGCGAGTGGAGTCCGACGAGGAGTGCGCCGGCGGCGACGCCCGCCGCGACGGGGAGAAACGGCGAGTCCGCGGCGAGTCCGAACAGGAGGCCCGCGGGGACGCCGCCGACGAGGAGGAGTGCGAGGACGCCGAGTCCGACTTCGCGGGCGGTGACTCCCCGGGAGGCGTCGCGGCCGAGGAGAGCGCCGAGGAGTCGGTGGTAGCCGACGAGCGAACCCGCGAGCGTCGCGCCCGGGAGGCAGACGAACCACAGGAGGTTCGACGCGACGGCGCCGGAGACGCCCAGACCGAGTGCGACTCGCGAGAGCGCGGACCGAACCGGCGACGGGAGCGCCGTCGGCGCGAACACGAGGAAGAAGTCGTCGCCGTCCCCGCCCGGGGCGGTGAGTACCGTCCGGTTCCCGTCTGCGCGGACGTCCGCGCCCGCCGGGTCGTTCGCGAGGGAGTACCCCGAGGGCGCGACGACGGTCAGGGTGTCGCAGTCGAACGTCCGGTACTCGGGCCCGCGGATGCGGAAGTGGTCCACGCGGTAGAGGCCGCCCGGCGTCCGCGCGGCGAACGCCTCCGTCGCGTGGCGCACGACCAGCGAGTGCGAGTCCGCGCCCTCGGCGGCGACGGTGACGGCCGACGCCTCGGCCGCCCCCGATATCTCGTCGAGGACGCTTCGGCGGAGCGAATCGTCGGCGAGGAGTCTGGTCGCCGTCGCGGGGTCCGCGAACGTGACCGTCGTTTCCCACCGGGCGCTTCCGTCCTCGCGGACGACTGCGCGTGCCGAACTCGATTCGACCGTCGCGTTCAGACCGGCCCGGTTCAGCGCAGACGCGACGGTCTGCCCGCAGAAGGGGTCCGCCGGTTCCCCCTGCGGACTCCCGGCGGCGGCAACGGGTGCGGGGGCGACGGCGACGACGAGGAGGAGACAGACGAGGGCGAGGGCGGCGGAAGCGAGCGGGCGGTCCGTCATCGTCGGTGAGATTCGTTCCGCCCGATAAATGTCTTCCCGCATCGACGCGGCGCGAGGGCGTCCGACGCCGCCGTCGAGGGCGCGGTTCGGATGACGCGGCGCTTTTATGCGGCCGTCGCTTTCCGTCGAACATGGACTGTGGGCGGTGTGGGACGCCGTTAGAGAAACCGGGAGACTACTGTCTCACCTGTAACACCGCCAACTGCGACACCGTCGTCGTCGTCTTCGAACGGGCGCGCGCCGAACTGACGATGCTCGACGAGGAAGAGGTGATAGGGAAGACGACGGTGACGACCATCCCCGAAGACGGCGACGAGAGTCGCGTCGTCGAACTGCGGAACTTCGCCGGACTCGTCGCCGACGAGGTGCGTCGGAAGCGCCCCGAGGAGGTGTACGCCGCGGGCGACAGGGACGTCCTGCGCGAGACGCGCGCGCAACTGCACCACGAGTTCTTCCGCGTCGCCGGCGAGAACCCCGTCGAACGCGTCCTCGAACGGCGGGGCGAACGCGCCCTCGAAGTCGTGGAGACGCCGCCCCGAGAGAAAGTCGGCGGCACGCACTCGACGCTCATCGGCGGGCGGAAGGGCCGCCGGGCCATCGGCGTCGTCGCGGGCCACCCGCACGTCAAGAAGATAATTCCCGGCCCGATAGACGCAAGCGGGAAGGGTTCCCGCACGAGTCTCCGCGCGAAGGTGACCCGCGCCGACGGCAACGGCAACGTCCGACTCCTCCTCCGCGACGGGTCGAGCGTGCAGGAGAACCGCGTCGTCACGACGGCGATGGACACCGAAACCGGTGAGTTCGTCCGCGACGACCTGAACGACGCCCTGCGCGAGGCGGAACTCCAAGACGGCGAGTGAGGGGCGTCGCCGGCGCCGACGCGCCGGAGACGGCGTGCCACCCCGACGCACGCGGCGAGGACGACTCGTAGGCTTTATCCGCCCGCCCCGGGTATCAGGCGATACTATGGCCGAAAAGAAGGCACGAAAGACCGGCAGCGCCGGTCGCTTCGGCGCTCGCTACGGGCGCGTCGCCCGACGCCGGGTCAAGGAGATAGAAGCCGAGATGCGCTCCGCGAAAGTCGACGGCGACGACGTGACGCGCGTCGGCACGGGCATCTGGAAGAACGAGGAGACGGGCGAACTGTTCACCGGCGGCACGTACCGCCCGCAGACGCCCGGCGGAAAGCAGGTCCGTCGCTCCATCCGCGCGGCGCTCTCGTCGGACGACGACGAGTAACGCGGAAGATACAACACGCTTCACAACTCACGATACACAATGAGCTACAAGTGCTCTCGCTGTAAGCGCGACGTCGAACTGGACGAGTACGGCGGCGTGCGCTGTCCGTACTGCGGGCACCGCGTCCTCCTGAAGGAGCGCGCGCCCGACGTGAAGGAAGTCCCGGTCGAGTAACTCCTGTCTTTCTCTCTCGACTCGATGGACGGCGCGCACGACGCGACGCTCGAATTTTCCTACGCCGACGAGCGACGCGCCCGCACCGTCGCCGAGAGCGTTCGCGTCGAAGTCGGCGAGATAGACGACGCGCGGTCGGCCGCGGGCGTCGAACGCGAGGGGAACGTCGTCCGCGTCCGCGTGGACGCCGCGGACCTCGTCGCCCTCCGGGCGGGGACGAACTCGTGGCTCCGCCTCGTCTCCGTCGCGGAGACGGTGGCGGCGGACGCACGAGAACGCTGACTCGGAGGCGCAGGAGGCGTCCCGGCGTCCCACTCGGCGGGCGGAATACGGGCCTTTTTCAGTCAGCATCCCGTCGGCCCGAGTATGCAGGGTAATCTGCCGCCGGAAGCACAGGAGAAGCTCGAGGAACTGCAGGACCTCCAGGAGACCGCACAGCAGGTCGCCGCGCAGAAACAGCAGGCCGAGTCCACGCTCACCGAGTCCAAGACGGCGCTCGAAACGCTCGAAGACGTCGACGAGGACACCGTCATGTACCGAGAGATCGGCGAACTGCTCGTCGAGACGGAGTACGACGAGGCGTACGACGACCTCGAAGAGAAGGTCGACACCCTCGAGATTCGCGTCGAGCAGCTTCAGAAGCAGGAAGAGCGCGTCCAAGAGCAGTTCGAGGACCTCCAGAGCGAACTCCAGCAGATGCTGCAGGGCGGCGCGGGCGGCGGCCCGATGGGCCCCGGCGGCGCAGGCGGCGCGTAAGCGACGATGCCGTCCGACGAAGAGGTCGTGGAGACGGCCGCCGAGGCCGCGGAGGGCGTCATCTTCGCGCGCTACAAGCAGTCCGAGGTCACCGACTTCGACGTGACGGTGACGTTCGAGGACGGCGTTCTCGACGTGGACGTGTACGTCAACGCCCCCGAGGACGCCGACGCCGACGCCGACGAGGTGGCCGACGAAGCCGCACTCGCGGCGCAGGACGCCGTGGACGAACTGTTCGGCGAAACCGACGCGGCCGAGTCGTAGCGGTCAGCGCGAAACGCACTTTTTGACGACACCCGCTCGTTCGTGAGAAATCGTTATATTCCTGTGTGCTATATGGTGCCATATGGCAACCAGAAACCGAGGCGGTGGGACGCCGCTGGAGCGGCTTCGAACGCACTACGAACGGACGCGGTCGCGGTGTACGGCCTGCGGATACGTGGACGAAGACTGCGAGTGGACGGCGACGACGACGGGCCGCCGGGTGACCTACGAGCACGTCTGCCCGAGTTGCGGAACCGTCGATACCGCGGAGATACGCCTGTAAGGCGGAGTTGAAAGCGGCGTTCGAAGGAGTTCGAGGGAAGCCGCTACGCGAACAGGAAGATGAGGACGCTGACGGCCATCGCCGCGAGGATGACCGAGGCGGCGAACGCGCCGCCCATCGAGACGACGGCGTTCGCGTGACTGGCGAGCGTCTCCGTGCGGTCGTTCCCGAAGACGGTCACCTCGGCGAGTTCGACCGCAACCCCGGCCTCGACGGGTTCGCAGTCCGCCTCGGCCTCCTCTACGAGGTCCGCGACGAGCGTCCGGAGTTCGTCCCAGTCTATCGCCGCACCGACCTGATTGTCGGCTTTGACGGTGTTGACGATGTGGGTGTCAGTCGTCATCACCTCCGCCACGTCGGCGGGGGCGTCCTCGCCCTCGGTGAGGTCCGAGAGCAGTTCGTCGCGGAGTCCCGGTTCCATGTTGTTGCCGTCCACGAGGACGTACGCCGTCGTCTGCCCGTTCACCTCGGTGACGGAGACGCGGATGCCGAGGGGGCCGATTCCCTCCATCGGCGTCCAGTTCGTCCGGTGCCACGCGACGCCTAGAGAGACGTCGCCGCGGTCGGCCTCGCGCAGTTCCTCGCCCGCCAGTCCCGCGGCGGTTATCATGTCGAAGGAGCGCTTCGACCCGGGCGTGACGTGCCCCAAGTCCGGGCCGTCGAGGCCGTTGTTGGAGTTGTGCGCGTCCACGAGGAGCACGTCGTCTAACCCCTTGGTCCGCGCCTCCGCCGCCGCCGAGAGGCCGACGGCGTACTCCACGTCGTCGGCGAAGCCCGGCGCGTACGTCGACACCAGCAAGGCGTCGTCGCCGAACCCCTGCCCGAGCATCTTCGCCTCGCCGGACTCCGTGCGGACGCTCTCGGTCGCTTCGGTGCCGTACTCGATGCTCCGGTAGGCGTCCTCGGCGGTGTCGAGGATGGTGTCCACCTCGCGTTCGGTGACGAGGTTGAAGTCGTGACCCGCGGTGGCGTGCGGCGGGAACGCCAGTCCCTCCGAACGCCGGGCGACGCGTTCGGGGAAGTTGCCGCCGCCGATTTCGCCCATCGGCCCGGGGTGGATCATCGGCAGGACGAACCGCGCCTTCTCGGAGCCGCCGGGTTCGCGGAACGACAGGACCGTGACGGGCACGACGGCCTCCTCGCCCAGTTTCTCGAAGAACGTCTCCAGTTCCCGGGAGCCCTCGGCGACGTGGCCGATGAACCCGCCGAGGAAATCGAGCATGGAGACGCCGAGGCTCCGCCGCCACGGTCGGTCCACGACGACGATGAAGCCGTAGACGAAGGCGGCGTACACCGAACACATCACGCCGAGGATGAGGAAGTGGTCCGGCGAGAGCGCAGAGAGCGCGGCGGGGGCGTGGTCCGCCCGGGAGAGGTACGGCGTCAGGTACGCGCTGAGGAGCGACCCGCCGAACGAGAGATACCGGAGGGTTCCGCTGTAGACGAACAGGAGCACCGCCGCCGTCAGCGTCTGGATGCTCGCCGGCACCGCCGCGACGAGAATCGACAGTTGCGAGACGGCCATGATGACGAGTAACCGGAAGGCGAACACCGACGCGAGGGCGACGACGAGGGCGTCGAAGACGAACCGCTGGTCGAGGGGGGTGAACACGGAGACGATGGCGGCGATAGTGACGATGGCGACCATTATCACCTCCGAGACGAGGGCGAGAAGCGACGACCGGTTCGGCGTCAGTTTCCCGCCGACGAACCGGTCGACGCCGGTCGTGCCGAACACCGCGACGATGGTCGGAACGCCGATGAAGAAGATTCCCTCCCACGCGTCCTTCCCGAGGAAGAACAGGCCGCGCCACGTCCGAACCGCCTCGCCCGTGTCGAACGCGGCGACGCCGGCCATCGCCGCAAGAAGGAGGGCGAACCCGAGGCTGGCGTACCAACTCGGGGCGCGGAAGATGAACCGCGACAGTCCCGCGAGGTCACTTTGAGTCGCCGTCATGCTGAGACGTTCACGTCTTCCGTACTAAAACTCGTGCGACTACTGTTCGCAGATGGCGAGGAAGTTCTCGAACACTTCTCGGCCCTCCTCGGTGTGGGCGACTTCGGGGTGCCACTGGACGCCGTACAGGTCGCGGTCGGTGTCGCTCATCGATTCGATGCCGCAGACGTCGCTCGTTCCGGTGTGGACGAACCCCTCGGGGAGTTCCTTCACCTCGTCGGCGTGACTCGCCCAGACGCGCGTCTCCGGCGAGAGCGACCCCACGAGGGGGTCCTCGTCGTCGAGGATTTCGACGTTGACGTCCGCGTACCCGCCGTAGTCGCCGGATCCGACCGCACCGTCGAGTTCGGCGGCGAGAATCTGCATGCCGAGGCAGATGCCGAGGACGGGAACGTCGAGTTGGAGGTACTCCGCGCAGTTGCCGATGCGGTCCATGTCGGGGCCCCCCGAGAGGACGATGCCGTCGGCGTCTATCTCCGCGGCGGGGGTGTCGTTGTCGAGGAGTTCGACGTCCACCCCGAGATCGCGGAGCGCCCTGTGTTCGAGGTGGGTGAACTGGCCGTGGTTGTCGATGACGACGATGCGGGTCATCAGTTGCGCACCGCTAGTCGGGACGCGGACAAAAAGCGTCCGAAACGTCTCGGCGGGGAGACGACGCCGATGTCGGCCGATTCGGCGGTGTTCTGCGGGAAACCCGACAGGTAAAGGGCTCCGCCCTCCTGCGTGGGGACGTGGACACACCCGGCGTCGCAACGTACACGCGCCTCCGACCGGCGGCGCGGGCGGCCATCGGCCTCGCACTCGCCGTCGTCGTCCTCGCGGTGTTCGTCTGGTTCACCGGGGGCGTCGCCGTGCTTCGGGCCATCTCGCGGGCGGACCCCGGCCTCGTCGCCGTCGGAAGCGGCGCGGGCGTGGCGGCGATTCTCTCGTGGGGGGAGGCCCTCCGGCGCGCCCTCGGCGGGACGAGACCCATCGGCGGCCTGAAGTACCGCCTCACCTACCTCTCGGGCGACTTCGCCCGGCAGGTGCTTCCGATGGGACGCCTGAGCGGGTCGGCGATAATCGCGTACGCGGTGAGCAGGCCGTTCGACTACGAGTACGAGGAGGGACTCGCCGCGGTGACCGTCACCGACCTGTTGAACCTCGTCTCCGCCATCTCTCTCTCGACGCTCGGCCTCGCCACCGTGTTCCTCCGCGCGGACGTGGGCGACGTGCGGACGTTCCTCGGCGGTCTGACCGGCGCACTCGTCGTCGCCGTCGGCGTCGTCGCGTTGGTGACCCGGCGGCGACGCGTCGTCGAACGCGCCGTCACAGCGGTTTCCGGCGGCATCCACCGCGGGGCGGCGCGCCTCGGCGTCGAGTCCGTCGCCGCCGCCTTCGAACCGGAGTCGATGCGCTACCGCGTCGAGAGCTACTTCGGCGCGTTGGACGCCGTCGCCGGAGACAGGCGGCGCGTCGTGGCGACGGCGTCGTTCGTCGCCGTCGGGTGGATGGCGTTCGCCGCGTCGCTGACGGCGGCGGCGGCGGCGTTGGGCGTCGGCGTCCCGTTCGCGGCGGCGTTGTTCGTCGCGCCCGCCGCCGGCCTCGTCGGGTGGTCGCCGCTTCCCGGCGGGGCCGGCGGCGTCGAAGTGGCCGTCACCGCCGGGTTGGTCGCCGTCGCGGGCGTCTCCGTCGAATCCGGCGCGGCCGTCGCACTCCTCTATCGCGTCTGCAGTTACTGGGTCGTCGTCGCCGTCGACGCCCTCGCGACGGGGCTGCTGACGGCCATCGAGGCGAACTGAGCCGACTCAGAGCGACTGCGGGTCGAACCGCCGGTTCTCGCCGTCCCACTCCGTCCTGTCGTTGTCCTCGCGGGTGTCGAGGTACACCTCCACGCCGTTTCCGTCCGGGTCCTCGAAGTACAGCGCTTTGCTGATGCGGTGGTCCACGGGGGCGAACTCGACGCCGCGGTCGGAGAGGCGTTCGGCGGTCAGGCGGAGGGCCTCGGCGGACGGCACCTCGAACGCGGCGTGGTAGAGGCCGACGCCCATCCCCGGCCCGGACGCATCCGGACCGACCGCTTGGAGGGCGACGTCGTGGTGGTGGTCGCCGAAGGAGAGGAAGGCGTAGTTCGCGTAGCGTTCGGCGACGGAGAGGCCGACGACGTCGCGGTAGAACTCGACGGCGCGGTCCACGTCGCGGACTTTGAGGTGGACGTGCCCGAGTTCCGATGGGACGGCGTCGGCGGGCGTCTCGTCGCCGGGCGTCTCGTCGGCGGACGCGTCGTCGTTCATACGGCGGGTACGCGTTCGACCGCAAAGACGTTCACCCCTCCGAACGGGCGTTCGACGCCCGTACCCGAGGCTACTCCCCGCCGAATCTGTCCGCGGCCGACTGGAAGCCGAACTCCGCCTGTTCCTTCGACCGGCGTTCCTCCCGCGCGGCGAACGCCTCCGGGTCCGGCGAGGCGTCGTCGTCGATGCGGGCGAACGACTTGTGGACCTTCGTGTGACACCACCGACAGAGCGCGACGGTTATCTCGTGGCTCGGTTCGTCGGCGTCGGCGTCGCTACTGCCGCCGTACGACAGGTGGTGTTCCTCCAAGAGCGGTCTGCTGTCGGACTCGTGGGCCATGCGCACCTCTTCGAGTCCGCACCGGACGCACTCGCGCCCGTCGGTGGTCGAACGGTAGTGCGGGCAGTCGCGCCACTCGCAGTCCTCGTCGGCGACGAGGCACTCGTAGTCGTCTGCGCGTCGCGCGGCGGCGAACTCCGGGTCGTCGCCCGCCCTGTCGAGTGCGAACCGGCACCGGCCGTCGCCGGTGAGGTGGTCGCACGCGCCCGCGTGGTCGTACGGGTCGTCCACCCCCACGGGCGTCCCGGTCGGCGTCTCCTCCATGTCCGTCGCTTCGGACCCCGGAGGCCTTCGTTCTTCCGTCGCGAGGCGGACGGTGCGGGCGTCCGGTAGGACTCGACGCGGCCGTACGAGCAGTTCGCCGACACGTACCCGACCTGAACTGTTTTGTAGGACGACCGCAGAAGGCAACGCGTGCAGGTCGAACACCTCCGCGACGGGAACAGACGAACGCTGGCCACGGACGTCGAAGTGGCCGACTCCTTCCTCACGAAAGCCCGCGGGCTGATGTTCCGCCGGGACGTGCCCGACGACTACGCCTTGGTCTTCCCCTTCGACGACACCGACAGGCGAAGCCTCCACATGGTGTTCGTCCCGTTCCCCATCGACGCCCTCTGGCTCTGCGGGGGCGAGGTCAAGAAGAAGAAGCGACTCTCGGCGTGGACGGGCATCGGGTTCGGCGTCGCCGACACCATCGTCGAACTCCCCGCGGGGGCGGCCGACGACGTGGACGTGGGCGATACGGTTCGCATCGAGTGACGCTCGAACCGGACGGCACTCCGACGCGAACCCGACGGACAAAATCTGTCGAGAGGGTTCGTTTTAAGTACGTCCGCGGCAACGGAGTGTGTGAGCACATGACTCGTGGTCGATTTATTCGGGGGTAACCCCAACAACACCCCTACATCCGTTTTGGATTCAGACGACCGGGTACAGCTTCTAGACACTACTCTGCGCGACGGAGAGCAAGCGCCGGGTATCTCGTTGACGCCCGACGAGAAGGCGGACATAGCCCGCGCTCTCGACAGGGCGGACGTCCCGTACATCGAGGCCGGGAGCGCCTGCACCGGCGAGGGCGAACGCGAGACCATCCGCAAGGTCACGTCGCTCGGACTCGACGCGACGGTGACGAGTTTCGCCCGCGGCGTCAAGCGGGACGTCGACCTCGCACTCGACTGCGACGTGGACGGGGTGACCATCGTGGTCCCCGGAAGCGACAAGCACATCGAGCGAAAGGTCGGCACGACGCACGACGAGGTGGTCGAAGACACCGAGGAACTCGTCGCCTACGCGAAGGACCACGGCCTCTGGGTCGAGGTCATCGGCGAGGACGGGTCCCGCGCGGACCTCGATTTCCTCGAACGCCTCATGCGCGCGGCGTACGACGCGGGCGCGGACCGCCTCTGTTACGCCGACACCGTCGGGCACGCCGGTCCGGAGACGACGTACTCGTACGTCGCTCGCCTCGCGGACATCGGCCCCACGTCCACCCACACCCACGACGACTTGGGGCTGGGCATGACGAACGTCTACGCCAGCCTCGCGGCGGGCGCGGACCTCGTTCACGCCACCGTCAACGGCATCGGCGAACGCGCGGGCAACGTCGCACTCGAAGAGGTCGCCATCGCGCTGTCGCACTGCTACGGCGTCGAGACGGCGAAGCTCGACGAACTGTACGAACTCGCACAGAAGGTGGCGATGGCGACGGGCGTGCCCCTCCCGCCGAACAAGGCCGTCGTGGGCGAGAACGCCTTCACCCACGAGAGCGGCATCCACACGGACGGCACGCTGAAGGACGACACGATGTACGAACCGTACCCGCCGGAGACGGTGGGTCGGGAGCGTCGCCTCGTTCTCGGGAAGCACGCCGGCCGCGCGGGCGTCCGCGCCGCACTCGAAGAACACGGCGTGGACGTGAGCGAGGAGGAACTGGCCGCCGTCGTCGAACGCGTGAAAGCGCTCGGCGACCGGGGCAAGCGCGTCACCGACGCGGACCTCCTCGCCATCGCCGAGGACGTGCAGGGCCGCGAACGCGACAGGCGCGTCGAACTGGTGGACCTCACCGCCGCCTCGGGCGGCGGGACGCCAACCGCGAGCGTCCGCCTCCGCGTGGACGACGAGGAACGCGTCGCCTCGGGCACGGGAAGCGGACCGGTGGACGCCGCCGTCGAGGCGGTTCGCTCCGCGCTCGGACCCGACGCCGACGCGCAACTGGACTCCTACCACGTCGACGCCATCACCGGCGGCACGGACGCCGTCGTCACCGTCGAGGTGGAGATGAGTCGCGGCGACCACTCCGTCACCGTCGCCGCCTCGGACGCGGACATCACCCGCGCCAGCGTGGACGCGATGGTGAACGCCCTCGACCGACTCCTGCAGGCGGAAGCCGAGGAGTCGAAGCCCGCGCCGCAAGCGGACGACTGACCGGGTTCGCCCGGTAGTCGAGGCTCGTCCGGGTTCCTCGCCCGGCGACTCGTTCTCCTCCGACGCCGCACCCGCCAGCGACCGCTCTCCCGTCCGTCGAAACCGGCGAAAAAACCGAGGCCGTCAGCGGTCCGCTTCGGCGACGAGGTGGGTCCGACCGGGCCGTCGCTCGAACCGAACGTCCATCCCGTCGAGGTTGGACCGCGCGAACTCCGCGACGTCCCACGTGGAGACGTCCGTCACGTCGATTCGTTGCGTCTCGCTCGGACGGCTCGCTCGTTTCTCGACTGTCGTCGCGTGCATACTTTCACTACGACCTGAACGGATATGTACCTCAGCCTAGGAGAGTGAAAGTAAAATCGACGGAAGGCGCGTGGGCGTTCCGGATCTGGTATCTCGATGGTAACTTCTCCGCGCGAAGGGACGAGTGCGGTCGGAGAAACCACCCCCCGCCGTGGTTTCGGCCGGCGAGTGCCGCCACTTTGGGGCCTCCCGACCGGCGACGGGACCGAACCCCGGCGGGGAGTGCGACTACGCCTCTACGAGGGCGCGAACCGACTCGATATTCTCTCCCGGCGTTATCCGCCCGGACTCGGGGCAGTAGCGGACGGCGCCCACCGACTCCAGTTTCGGGAGGTGAGTGTGGTGGAGCCTCATCTCTATCTGTCGGCGGTCGTGTTCGGGTAGCGCATCGAGCGAAGCGTTCCGCCGTCCGGACGTCAGCCACCCGGCGAGCAACGAGAGCGGAATCGGACGGTCCTCTTCGGCGAGGATTTTCACGACGGTGCGGCGACTCTCGTCGACGAGAACCGCGAGATAGCCGTCGAGAACGTCTTCGGATGGAGGGTTTTCGTGTTGGTCTGACACGGTACGCTACATACGTCCCCCACATACCAAAAGTATGCACATTCTCGTGCGGTAGCACTTCCGGTCGAGGGACCTACTCGACGCGCGGTGTCGGAACGCACCGCTCGAAGGTGAGTCTCCGAGAAAGCGCCGAGGGTGAGATTGTGAACTACGGTCGCTCCCGATGATCGCTCCCTAGTTCAAATCTCACGTCCGCGCTGCACGGCGACCCGCGCGTACCGCGGCGCGACGAGACGCGCCGCTTGTGAGGTGGGTCTCTGAGAAAGCGCCGAGGGTGAGATTTGAACTCACGTGTCCGAATGGACAGTAGATTTCGAATCTACCGCCTTGGCCGGGCTAGGCTACCTCGGCTTGCACACGTTGGTAGTCGCGGGGTTCATTAATCGGTTTCGATTTTCGCAGACACCGCGGGCGTGACCCAGACTACTAAGTCACGAGGGGACGCGTGACAGTCATGGACATCCCCGACGCGAGCGAAGCGTGCGACGAGGTGCTCCGCGAGGTGTCGCGGGCCGTCGTCGCCGACAGCGCGTTCCTCGAACGAATCCTCCTCGGCGTCCTCGCGCGCGGCCACGTCCTGATAGAGGACGTGCCGGGGACGGGCAAGACGCTCACCGCCCGGAGCGTCGCCACCGCCCTCGGCCTCTCCTTCTCGCGCGTGCAGTTCACGCCGGACCTCCTCCCCTCGGACGTGACCGGAACCAACATCTACGACGAATCGAACGGGACGTTCGAGTTCTCGAAGGGCCCCATCTTCGCGAACGTCGTCCTCGCCGACGAGATAAACCGCGCGCCGCCGAAGACGCAGGCCGCCTTGCTGGAAGCGATGGAGGAGGGACAGGTGACGGTGGACGGCGAGACGCACGCTCTTCCGAGTCCGTTCTTCGTCATCGCCACGCAGAACCCCGTCGAGAGCGAGGGGACCTTCCCCCTCCCGGAGGCGCAGGTGGACCGCTTCGTCGTCAAGACGGACGTCGGCTACCCCGGCGCGGAGGGCGAAGTCGAACTCCTCCGCCGGCGACTCGGACGCGAGGCGCGGAGCCCCGAGGTGGGGTCCGTCCTCCGCGGCGACGACGTGGCGGAACTCCGCCGCGCGCCCGAGGCGGTTCGCGTGGACGACGACGTGCTCCGGTACGTCGCGGACGTCGCGCGGGCGACTCGCTCGGACCGGCGAGTCGAAGTGGGCGTCTCCCCGCGCGGGACGCAGCGACTGCTCGAAACCGCCCGCGCCCACGCCGTCCTCGCGGGGCGGGAGTACGTCACCCCCGACGACGTGAAAGGCGTCTCCCCCTCCGTGCTGGCGCACCGACTCGTTCTCACCCCGGACGCGCAGGTGAACGACGTGCGGAAGGCCGACATCGTCGCGGACGTTCTCGAACGCGTCGAAGTGCCGACTATCGAGTGACTAGCGCCCGCGCCTGACCGTCCGGCCGGACTCGCCGCTTCCGCGGAGTGCGGAGACGAGCGCAACCGTCCCGAGGAGCAACAGGACCACCGCGGAGACGGGTTGACCGCCGCCCGCAGCGAGGTAGACTGCGTAACAGACGGCGGCCCCGAAGACGCCGACGAGGAGCGTCGTCGCCGCGTGGACGACGACGAGGCGCGAGGTGTCGGTTTCGCGCCCGAGTTGCTCGCCGACGCCGAGGGCGTTGTCGGCGGTGTCCCACGCGAGGACGGTTCCGAGCGCCGCCAAAAGCAGGGGCTCCGGGGGGGCGCCTCGCACGCCCGCGAGAAGGACGCTCACGAACAGGGCCGCCGAACCGAGCGTGACGAGGCGGCGCGAGGCGCGGTAGAGGCCGACGCCGAGGAGGAGAACCCCCGCCGCCGCCGGCGCAATCGCGCTCTGGGACGCGAGCGTCGCCGAGAGGAGCGCAACCGTCGCCGCGACGAGAGCGAGCGACGACCCGAGGACGGGCGGCGACCGGGTTATCTCGCTCACGCCGACCACCGCCGGGCGGCGCGGGCGAGTTCGGTCGCGAGGGGTTCCTCCCCCCAGTCGAGGACGCGGATTCCGGACCGCCTGAGCGCGTCGATTCGGTTCTCGCGTTCGATGCGGGCGAGGCGGCGGCCGGGCGAGTCGTCCGCCGTCGGGTCCGGGCTGACGACTGTCACGAGGTGGCCGTAGGCGTCGATGCGCCGGGCGGTGAGCGTCGCCACGTCGTCGGCCAACGGGGAGAAAAAGAGCACCTGCGCGTCCGTCGGGAGGCGGCGGCGGAGGCGACGGATGGAGACGGCCACGAAGTACGCCTCCTCGGAGGGCGTCGGCGCGAGTGCCGGGTGCGACCCGAACAGTTCGCGGGCGCGGGCGCGGTGGTCCGCGCCGGTGCCGGGCGGGAGCCAACACTCGTGCGGCGAGAGGGCGGCGACGCCGACCCGGTCACCGCTATCGAGGAGCGACGTGAACGCCTGCGTCGCGGCGTCGACGCTCCGTTCGACGGCGTTCCGGTCGCCCTCGGCGGGCGCGACGTACGCCTCCGTGCGGGCGTCCACGAGGAGCACCACCGTCGCGGCGCGTTCCTCCCTGAACTCGACGGTGCCGAGTTCGCCCGTCTTCGCCCGGCGCTTCCAGTCGATGCGGTTCAGCGGGTCGCCGTGGCGGTACTCGCGGGTCGCGAAGAACTCCAGTCCGACCCCCGAAACGTCCGTCGCGACGCGGCCGGTGTACTGCGTCGTGAGGCCGCGAAGCGGCAGGTCCGCCGTCGCGTCCAACGAGGGCGCACAGCCGAGAACCGTCGCCGTCTCGGCTTCGAACTCCGCCGTGCGCTCTTCCTCGCCGCTCGGACTGCGGACGACGGCCGTCAGCGGCCCCCACTCGTGTTCGCCGCGGACCGCCTCCACCTCGTAGGAGAACGTCGCCGACGCACCGGGTCGGAGGGCGGTGCCGAGGCGCGCCGACCCCTCGACGACTTCCAAGGCGGGCGGCACCTCGTCCACGAGGCGGAGGTCCGAGAGCGTCGAGTCTCCGGCGTTCCTCACGGTGACGGTCACCGTCACCCGGTCCCCGGCGTCGGGGGCGTCGTCGCTCAGTTCGCGCGTCAGTTCGAGCGTCGGCGGCGGCGCGACGCCGAACCACGCGTAGGCGGTGTAGGCGACGCCGAGACCGGCGACCAGAAGCAGCGACGGTTGCTGGGCGACGACGCCGACGGCGCCGGCCAGAAGCGTCGCCCCCTCGATTCCGGTCCACCGGTTCGTCTCGAAGGCGCTCATCGCGCCTCCCTCCCGTCGCGCGCGCGTCGTGACGCCTCGGACTCCCGCCGGTCGCTCCCGTCTCGGAGTCGTTCGACCGCCGCGACTGCTCGTGTGGCCCGAACCGCCGCGACGTCTCCGCGGACGGCGAGGCGGATGCGAGTCCGGAGGGGAACCGCCGCGTCCGCCCCGAGATACCGCGCCGCGACGGGGTCGTCGGTCCACGACCCCTCGTCGATTCGCGCCTCGGCCTCCGCCTCGGTGCAGTTGTCCCGGAGGACGAGCGTTTCGACCGCCGACTCGCGGATTCGCTCCCGGACGCCGGAGGACCCGCGACCGCCGCGCCACCCGCCCGCCACGGAGAGTTCCCGGTCCGCGTCCTCGCCCGGGACCGGAACCCGGTAGCGACGCTCCGTGTCGCCCGTCTCCGTCGCGAAGACGGTCACGTTCCGCCGCCGGAGGGCGTACCGGAGTCCCTGAACGCCCGCGATGAGGCCGACGAACGTCACGAACACAGTCGTCGCGTTCAGTCCGGGGACGGCGAACCCCGCCAGACCGGCGAGGCCGCCGAGGACGAAGACGCCGCCCGCCGCGGCGGTCAGGTCCGAGAGGTTCACGTCTCCTCCCCCGCGCCGGCGTACGTCGATTCGATTCGGCGGAGCGCCTCGATCGCTCGCGCCTCTCTTTCCTCCGTCGGCGCTTCGCCGCCGTAGCGCACGTCCTCGAACAGGCGAGTGAGTTCGGTCACGTCGTCGCGCGCCATCCCGGCGGCCACCGCCGCGTCGGCGAACTCGCCGGGCGTGCTCGCCTTCGGGTTCGAGATGTCGAGGAGGTCGGTCATCTCGCCCCACGCGCGGTACACCTCGTTTTCGACGTCGGCGTCGCGTTCGATTCTGTCGGCCGCCGCGCCCGCCGCCCGACCGATGTCGCCGACGTCGACGTCCGGTTCCTCCGCGTCCTCGTCGACGGCGGCGTCGGACGCCTCGTCGTCGCCCGTCGAGAGGACGAGGAGGGCGACCGCTCCGACGAGTGCGAGAGCGAGGACGAGACCGAAGACGGCGCTCGGGGCCGTCAGTGCGCCGCCACCCGAACCCGACGCTCCGCCGCCTCCGATAGGCGCAGAGACGTTCGGGAGTCCGGCCCCCGGCACGACGCCGGCGGATGTAGAGCCCTCGACGGAACAGACCGTCAGAAACGCCCACAGCACGTACCCCGGAACGCCGAACGAGACGAAGACGGCGAGGGGAGGTAACACCGACCGCGTCTTCCTGTACGTCGCGGCGACGACTCCCGCGAACAGGACGAGGAGACCGACCATCACCAGCGGACGGGTGAGAAACGGGATGCAGACCGGGCCGAAGAGTCCGCCGCCCGACCCCCCTTCCTCCGCGGGGCCGACGTCGTCCACCGTCGTCGGGCCGGCACCCGTCGCGCCCGACGGCCCGACCCCGCCGCCGGCCCCGCCGGTCACGGCCGTATCGATGGTGGCCGCAGCGACGCCGAGGGCGACGAGTGCGAGGAGGGCGAGGGCGAGCGTCCGACCGGCCGATCGCTTCACGACACGGGATACCGCGACACACGATAAAGTAGTTTCGAGGGAGAACAGTCCGCCGGAGGCGAATCCGTCGCCGCCGACTGTCGCGACGCACGTCCCCGGGGCCGTTCGCAGGCGGCGACGCCGGAGGCTAAAGTTATATCAGGGTGACACGAAGACGGATGCGTGTCGGTGGTCCGACTCGAACGAAACGCTCGGGCGAGAGCCGAAAAGTCGCACAGACGCCGAGTATCTCGGTCTCGTTCTCTCGACGGGAACCGTTCCAGCCCGACTGGAATTTTCGATTCGGCGTGGAACTTTATTGTCAGACTAAGTAAAGGTTAAAGTAGTCGTGCCGCCTATCCAAAACTGTCTCCGGGACACCTCCCCGTGCAGGAGTGTCGTGGAGATACAACGGCCCCGAAGCCCCCCCGTGACCCCAACCGGTGTGCCGGGACGAACTCTCCCAACCGGGGGATGCCGTTCCCCATCCCCGTTCTTCGGCCCTCCGAGCGAATCGACTCTCTCCGCTGGGTTTAGGTTCACTCGTTTCCGATTACCCGTTTATGAGCAGTATAGAGCGTGAATCGTTCGTCGAATTCGTCACGAGTTCCGCAACCCGGGAGTCCGTCCTCTGTCGCGTGGCGGACGCGCCCGCGACGACGCAGACTCTCTGTGGCGAACTCGACGGAAGCGAGTCCGGCATCTACGCGGCCACCAGTCAACTCGAAAAGAAGGGTCTGCTCCGTCGCGAAGGCGAGGAGTGGTCGCTGACGGGACTGGGCCTCATCGTCCGAGAAGTCGTGACGGACCGCCGCAAACTCGACGCTCTCCTCTCTTCGAACAGCGATTACTGGCGGACGCACGACGTGACGGCCCTGCCGAAGGCGTTCCGGTCGCGACTGCAGGCGCTTCTGGGGTCGGACGTGGTTCAGGTGTCGGACGCCGACCCGGCGGGCATCGTCCGACTCATCCGCGAACGACTCGTCGAGTCGAAACGAGTCGCCGTCGCCGCGCCGGTGCACTTCCCGAACCTCGGACAGACGCTCAGAGAGGTGTGCGCGGAGTATCCCGGTCGCCTGCTGATCACGGAGGCCGTCGTCGAGGAGATTCGACGCCACGACGGCGGCGAGGTGCCGGTACCGGAGAACCTCTCGATTCGCGTCGCCGACGTGAAGTTCGCCCTCGCGGTGACCGACGACATGTCGTTCCTCTCGCTTCCCACCCTCGACGGCGAGTACGACGCCCGGACCGAAATCGTCGCCGACGAGGACCAGTCGACCGAGTGGGCACTCGACCTGTTCGAGTGGTCGTGGCGACGGGCGACGCCCATCGAGGAGTACCCGGTTCCGACGCGCCGCATCTGACGCCGCCACGACCACTTCGGTTCTCGCTCTCTCCTCCGCGTTTCGCCCCCGGTTTTCCGCCTCGTTCGTCTCCTCCCCGCCCGACGCGTAGTCCGTACTCGACCCTCCACCTCCGTCCGTCGCCGCCTCCCCTCGCCGTCGTCTCGGCGACGTGGTTATCACTTACGATACTCTTCCTATAATCTCGATTCAATTTCCTGACTGAACGCTTTTCGATTCGCCGCCCTGTCCCCCGAATATCTGCGCCTCGAACGGTCTCCTCGGCGGTTCGTTTCAGCGGCGTCATATTATCAGTCTCGAATCGGCTTCTCTATCCTTAAGTACGGAGACGAGGCAAGTCGTCGTCATGTTCGGAACGAGGACTGTCGCGCGGGGGAGTCGATGAGTCGCGGGCCGACGCTCTCCGTCGGGGGGACGGACGATGCGAACGAGGCGAACGGACGGGTACCTGCCCCCGTACCGCCGTCGGACGGCGACGCGTGGTACGCGCCGGACGTTCGGGCGCAGTACGAAGTCGCGCCGGGCGTGGTGACGACGGTGCGCGACGACGGAGACGGCGTCGGGTTCGTCTACGAGGTTCGGGAACCCGGATTGGGGCCCCGCGAGGAGGAAGCCCTCGAGGCGATTCGGTCGCACTTCTCCGTCGTCAACCGGCGGCGACCGCTCACCCGCGAAGGCACCTCGGAACGCGCCTCGGGCGGCGTGCCGCCGAAGTACCGCCGCGTGTTCGACCGACTGTTGGACGCCTCGCCCGCCGCCCGGCGGCGCGTAGAGTATTACGCCCTCAGGGAACTGCGCTTGCTCGGCGAGGTGACGCCCCTCGCACTCGACGACCGAATCGACGTGGTGGACGTGAGCGACGAGGACGGGAGCGGTTCGCTCGTCGTCCACACGAGGGACTACGCGCCCGCGGTCACCGAGTACCGCGCCGACGCGGAGTTCGCAGACCGAATCGCCGGAGAGCGACTCAGACACTACACCGTCCCGTTCTGCGGGTTCGACGTGGACGTGGTCGTCTACCGCGAACATCTACTGGGCGACGACCGGTTCACGACGAAGTACGCCGTCCTCGAACCCGACCTCCTCCCGGGCGACGAGGAACTCATAGACGAGTGCAAGGAGCGAATCTGGGAGGCGAACGTCGACGAGGTGGTCGAGGACAGACGCGCGTTCGTCGCCGAACGCGCCCGGCAGTTCCTCTCTCGACAACTCACCGCGCGCAACACTCGCGCGTGGATGGAGGCGACGGAGTACCGCGTCCGGACCGCACTCGCGGAGTACGGTCTGGCCGTCCCGCCCGTGGACCGGCGGTTCGCCGAGGACCGCTTGGACGACTTGGTGTACTACGTCCTCCGCGACTACGTGGGCGAGGGCGTCCTCACCGTCCCCATCCGCGACGGGCACCTCGAAGACGTCGAGGCCAACCGCGTCGGCGAACGCGTGAAGGTCATCCCGCGGGCGGGCATCGGCGATGGGAACCGCGTGCCGACGAACCTCGCATTCGAGGACGAGACGAGTTTCGTCAACGTCGTCACCCAACTCGCGGCGTCACGAACGTAGTCTCTGATTCAAATTAAGGAATTCTGCCAGTGTTATTGGAGGAAGAATGACTAGTAATGAATCCAACCATATTTGGAAACATATTTCAACAATGGTATTTTTCTAGTAACTATGAGTTCAAAGTGTTCGTTCTCAGTTAAAGATGAAAACACTCAGTATGAGTGTTCTCGTCCAGTTTGTGAGAAGAGCGAAGATAGATGCATATTCCATTTGGATGACGAAACACTAGAAGAAATCGATCAAAAAGAAGTTTTTGAGGAGTTTAAACGAGAAGTCGAAACAGAATCAAACCTCGATTTTAGAGGCATAAATATCCCCTATATTGATTTTTCTATGGTGAAAATACCTTCTGAATATTCCACCTGGTTTGACTTTGATCATGCCACAATTGGAACATTAGATCTTTCTAATTGCGATATTACGATTCCACTTTCGATTTTAAGTGCAGAAATCGATAAGATGGATCTGAGCGGGGCAAGAGTAACAAGCATAATAGAATGCACGGATTCGACGATAGGAACAGTAGACCTACAACATTTGATTAGCGACTCCGCAATTTCATTCAATGATTGTGATATTGAGGGAGATGTTAAATGTGGATCATCGAACCACCATATATTTAACATTATGAGGAGCAACGTGAAGGGAGATTGTGACTTTCTAGGATCAGAGTTGGATGTTATTCGACTCACCGGATCCTTACTCAAGGGATACGTCAAACTGAACGGAACATCAATTAAGGAAGTCCACTGTCACGGTGTAGATTTCAAAGGTGGAATCTCATGTATGAGGGCTGAATTCACTAAAGCAGTCCACTTCCAAGAATCAACGTTTCATGAATCTGCTGATTTCAGAGCTACTAATTTAGGAGGGGACGTTGATTTCCGTGGCGTGATATTCTATTGTGGACCCACATTTAGAGAAGCAGATATCCATGCAGGGAATTTCAGATGTATTCGATCTAACAGTGAGATCTCTTTTTACCAGGCAGAGTTTTCTGGACAAACTAGGATATCATCGTGCGAACAGCAGATATTTGACCATTTTGACATTGATGATAGCGAGGATGAAATCGAATCTCTAAATTTTAACGGAGCTTACTTCCACGGAGATCTAATTATTAGAGATTCTAAGGTAAATAATGATGTGGCATTATCTAGGTCGGACTTTAACCGTAACTTACACATCCTGAATGTAGAGGTTGGCGGAAACATGGAAATGATTTCTTCAGTTGTGCGGTCTCGATTTGTGATCAACTCCACAGAGGTGAATGGGGATATAGAGATGGTCCACAGTCAGCTTGTATGTATAGTTGAGTTCACCGAACTTACTGCCAATTCATTAAATCTTAGTCGAACAGAGCTAGGAAAAGTAAGCCGAATAACAGATATGAGCCTCATGGGGGAGTTTGATATTTCTAATGTAAATCAGGAATCTGACCTCATAATTGAGGATTCTTCGATAGAGAAGATAAATGCGATAGCAAGTTACTTCTCAAATCTCCACCTACACGATATCGATATAGATTCAATTGGGCGCTTCGATAGCACGACCTTTGACAATTTCCATATAGATCCAGTTGATAACGGCCATATCCAAATATATTCCTTTTTGGAGTCAACGATCAAGAAAGGTCGAATCGAACATCCATCAGAAAATCAGCCATTTTACGATATGACTTCCACTACTTTAGGCCCTATCGACATAATTGCACCAGAAGGCGTAGAAAGTCTTTCACCCTTCCAATTTGTGGAAACTGATTTTGAAGGATTTGACTTTACAGACCACCGGCAGGAATTAGAAGAAAACAATTGGGAATTTGACTATTCTAAGGTAGACGTGGAACGGAGGTTAGGCGAGTCAGACATCAATATAAGGGAAGTGACTGATGAAGAACTGACAGAAGAGATGATGTATAGATTCCCGGACGTTTCTAAAGAACAAAAATCACAAGAAACGACATATCTTAAGGCTAAGATTGGTGCGAAAGAGGTTGGGGACTATAAATCTGCGTCAGAATTCCTCATACAGGAAATGCGGATGAATAGAAGTCGGCATCGAAATACTCTATCCTCTGAATCACTTATTGAACAGGTTCCAGGCACAATACAACGAGACGTTAATTGGAGATGGATTCGGTCGTTCTTGTCATATACAACGAATAGTATATTGGACCATAGTTGCGGATACGGTGAGAAAATCTGGAAGATTGGTGGATGGATGTTACTATTCATATTTGTTCCGGCAGCCATATATCCATTTACAGACGTAGTGAATGGAACGACCGGAAGAACGCTATCAGAGGGAACAGTTATTGAAGTAGCTATTAGCAGCCTATACTTTAGTATATCAACATTTACTACTCTTGGATATGGAGATTTCCAACCAAGAGGCGATATTGCACGGATAGTCGCAAGCACAGAAGCCTTTGGAGGAGTATTTTTAGTTGGGTTACTCTTATATGCGCTTGGGAAACAGGCTTCAAGGTAACTAGAAGTTATCAAATTTTTACAGTATTCGTCGCCCTCCCCGTCATCTCCGAGGGCGGCCCGCACGTCTCCATCCGCAAGCAGTCCGCCGAACCGATGACCCCCGTCGATCTGGTCGAACTCGGCTCGCTTCCGACGGAACTGGTCGCTCTGCTGTGGATGCTGTACGAACACCACCGCGTCGTCCTCTTCTCGGGGCCGACGGGCGTCGGGAAGACGACGCTGATGAACGCGCACATGCCCTTTATCCCGTTCGACCACCGCCCGGTGAGCATCGACGAGGGGTCCCGAGAGGTCCACCTGCCGCACGAGACGGGCATCTCCCTGACGACGCGCGACCACGAGAACGAGTTCAAGCGCGTCTCGATGGCCGACCTGATGACGGAGGCGAACTACCTGAACCCGGACGTGGAAGTCATCGCCGAGGTGAACACGCCCGAGTCGTTCGAGACGTTCGCGGAGGTTCTCAACACGGGCCACGGCGTCATCGGCACCACGCACGCCGAGGACGTGGAGACCCTCGTCAACCGCGTCGTCGAACAGGGCCTCCCCACCTACCTGCTCGAAGAACTCGACTTAGTGGTGTTCCCGCGCCGCATCGACGGCGACCGGTACGTCGGCGAGGTGGTCGAACTCGTCGACGAGGAGGGGTACGAGGAACTGCCCGCGACGGCGCGGAAGGGTACCATCGAGAAGAACGGGCGGACGCTCCGGTGGAACACCGTCCTGCGCCGCGAGACGGACGGCACGTTCTCGATGCAGTACGACCACCCGCGGATGGGCGACGACCACCGCAGACTCGGTCACCGCGTCTTCCACCGACTGGCGACGGCGACGGACCGCGACGTAGAGAGCGTGGAGGCGGAGTTCCACCGCAAGCACGGCTACGTGCAGTATCTCGTGAAGGAGGGCGTCGCGGAGTTCGACCGCCTGTTCGCGTTCCTCTCGGACCTCCGGACGGACGAGGCGGCGACGGTCGAACGCGTCCGGCGTCGCATGGCGGAAGCGGAGTCCGCGACGGAAGGCGACGGCGAGAGCGAGGCCCGAACCGACGGTGGTGCGCGTGAGTGAGGCGTTCGGCGCGGAGAACTCCGAGGGCGGCGGTGTCACCGGCCGCCGAACCTCGTTCGCCGCCGCGGACCGGGTCTGTTACGCCCTGTTCGCCCGCCACGCCGACGCCGCGCGCCACGAACGCGCCCGCCGCGCCTACCGCGGGACCGACCTCCGGATCGGGTTCGACGTGTACCTCGCCCGCGTGTACGCTGTTTCGTGGCTGTTCGCCCTCCTCGTCGGCCTCCCGGCGGGCGTCGTCGCCGTCGCGCTTCCGGATTCGACGCTCTCGGCGGCGGTGGCCGCCGTCGAAGGTGCCGTCCCCCTCGTCGAGACGGCCCCGGTTCCGCGAGTTCCGCGACCGGTCGTCGCAGTCGCGGCGGCCGTCTTCGCCGGGTCGATGGCCAAACGGGGCGTCGTCGCCCTCGGCGGCCGGTACCTGCGGTGGGTCGCCGCCGCCCGTCGGTCGAACATCGAACGGACGCTTCCGGGCGCGGTGCGCTACCTACACGTCCTCGCGTCGGGGAGCGACGGCCGCCGGGCGATGCTCCGGCGCGTCGCAGACACCGAGGCGTACGGCGAGACGGCCGTCTCCGTGCGGAAGGCGCTGAACACCGCCGCGATGACCGGCAACGTCAACGAGGGACTGCGGCGCGTCGCCCGCGACACGCCCGCGCAGGACACCCTCTCGCCGTTCCTCCTGAAGTACCGCGAACACGCCGACCAAGGCTCCGACGCCCTCCGGAACTACCTCCGGATGGAGAGCCGGATGCTCGGCCACCGACAGGACCGCCGGCGCAAACGTTCCGAGGGCTTCCTCGAACTGCTCTCTGAGGTGTTCATCGTCCTGTTGGTGATGCCCGCGCTGTTGGTCATCGTCCTCACGGTGATGAGCATCATCGCGCCCGGGCTCTCCGCGCCGGTGTGGACGCCCGTCGGAGAAACCACCGTCCGCGGGTTCGCCGTCTACGCCAGCGGTCTCCTCATCCTCGTCGTCGGCGTCGTCGCCTCCGCGTTGGTCGCCGCCCTCCGCCCGCCCGACCAGACCATCGGGTACGAACGCCCCGCCTCGAAGGTGGAAACGCTCGCCACCGCCGCCTCGAACCCGGCGAGTGCCGCCCTCGTCTTCCTCCCCGTCGGCGTCCTCGGAGCGGTGACCGCCGTCTTCCTCGGTGCGAAGTGGGCGGACGTCGCCCTCGCGGGGTACGTCGTCTACGCGCTACCCGTCGGCGCGGTGGCCGTCCGCCGCGCCCGCCTCGACGACGCGAAGGATCGCGAGATAAAGGACTTCGTCCACGCCGTCTCGGGGCACGTCAGCCTCGGCCGCCCGTTCGGCGAGGCGGTCGAACACGTCGCCCGCGACGTGGATTTGGGTCCGCTCTCCGCCGACGTGGCCGACCTCGCGTCGAACCTCCAACTGACGACGCCGAACACCGGCACCGACGAGGACCTGCGGACGGCCGCCTTGGACCGGTTCGTCGAACGCGTCGGCACGCCGATGGCCGAACAGACGATCGGCCTCGTGACGGGTGCGCTCGACGCCGGGAGCGACACCGGAACCGTCTTCGAGACACTCCAGAGCGAAATCGGGCGGCTCTACCACGAGAAGCGCGAACTCCGCTCGGGACTGCTCGTCTACGTCGCCGTCGGGTGGACGACGGCGCTCCTCGTCGTCGGCATCACCGTCGCCACGAGTGCGCAGGTGTTCGACGGGTTCGCTCAACTGTCCTCCATGTCGGACCTCTCGGGCGTCTCCTTGGACCCGACGGCCGTCGACCTCGAACGGGACCGCTTCCGAATCTACGTGACGACCCAGACGACGATGCTCGCGTCGGGGTGGTTCGCCGGCGCGGCGAGTCGCGGCCGCTACGAGTCGCTGCTTCACTCGGCGATACTCGTCGTCGTCTGCCACGTCGTCTTCCGGGGGGCTGGCGTGATATGACGGACAGAGCCCAGTCGGCCGTCGTCGGCGTCGCACTCCTCTTGGCGATGACCGTCGTCGGAATCGGCGCGCTCACCGCCGCCGCGGGCACCGCCCTCCAAGACGGCGTGGCGGCGAGCGAGTCCGCTCGAATCGCGGACGCACTCGACGACTCGCTCGACCACACGGACGGCGCGGGCCGAGACGAATCGACGGTCGAAGTCGCGGGCGGGACGCTCCGCGTCGAGAACCGGACGGTCCGCGTGCTGAACGATTCAGACACCGTGTGGGCCGCCGACGCGGGCGCGGTCGTCTACGAGACGGGAGACGGGAGTCGCCGCGTCGCGTACCACGCGGGGGCGGTGACTGCGAGTCACGCGGGCGTCGGACGCATGGACGCGCCGCCGTCCGTCGCGCCCGCGAACGGGACGTTATACGTCGGAGTGCCGGTGCTGAACGCGACCGGTTCCGACGCCGTCTCCGCGTTCGGTACGTCGGTGGACGTGACGTTCCGGACGAACGCGACGCACGAGGCGCACACCCTCCCCGAGAACCGCTATCGGGTCGCCGTCGAGACGCCGACGCCCGCGCCGTGGGAACGGCACTTCGCGGAGCGAAACGCGACGACGACGCGGCGGGACTTCGACGGCGACGGAACCGAGAGCGTCGTCGCCGCCTTCCCCGGCCGGCGGAGCGTCCGCCTCGTCGTCCACGACCTGCGACTGGAGGTGGCCTGATGGGCCGTCCGCCGCGTTCGGCGCATCCGTCGCGTTCGTCGCGGACTCTCCCCTCGGACCGCGCCCTCTCGCCGGTCGTCGGCAAGGGCCTCGAAGTCGGGCTGGTCGTCCTGTTCGTCGCGTTGCTGACGACGACGCTCTACGGCGGCGTCGTCCCCGACTACCGCACCGCCGCGGGGGACGAAGTCGGCGAACGCGCACTCGTCGGCGCCGCGGAACGCATCGAGGGGGCGGTTCCGGAGCGCTCGGTCCGCGTCGAACGCGCCGTCTCGGCCCCGCTTCCGACCACCATCCGCGGCGACCCCTACCGCGTCCGGGCGGCGAACGGAACGCTCGTCCTCGACCACCCGACCCCCGGTATCGGGGGGCGGGTCAGACTCGCGGTGCCCTCGCGCGTGACGAACGTGACCGGAACGTGGGCGAGTTCGACCCCCTCGTGGGTCGTCGTCCGTGATGGCGCGCGCGGCCCGCGCGTCTACTTGGCGAACGGAAACCGGACCGAGGTGGCGAACGAAACGGGGGTGGACCCGTGAACGACGCCGATTCGCCGCGCTCCGACGCGCGCGGGCAGGCGAATCTCCTGGCTCTCGCCGCCGCACTCGTCCTCCTGACCGCCGCGACGGTCGGAAGCGTCGCCCTCGCGGACCGAGCGCTCGGCGGTGCGGACCGCGACCCGGGGGCGAGACACGCCGCCGAGGCGGCCGCCGCCCGCCTCGTCGCCGCCGAATCGAACTACACGCGGCGCGCGAACGTCGTGAACCGAACGGCGGTTCGGACGCTCGACGCGGACGATATCGACCGACTCGCGCCGCCCGTCCGGGGCCGGGCGGTCCGGGTCCGACTGGGGAACGAGACGTTGCTAGAACGGGGCGACCCCGAGGGGGCGACCGCCCGCAGACTCGTCCGCGTCGAGGGGGGCGACCGCCGGTCCGAGTCGGTGAACTTCACGGAGCGAACGGCCGTGTCGCTTCCCGACCGGGTGCGGCGCGTCCGCCTCGGCGTGTCCGCCGGAGGCAACACCTCGGTCGTGACGGTGCGAGCGAACGACCGGGTCGTCCTCCACGACCGGTCGGGACTCTCCGGCGAGTACGTCGTCTCCGTCCCGCCCGTCGCGTCGCCGAGACTGTCGTTCGCGGTCGAAAACGGGAGCGACGGGACGGCCACCGTCGAGTGGACGGCGACGAACGCGACGGCGGAGACGCTGGAGGTGACCGTCGGTGCGTGAGTCGAGAGCCGAGTCGGGCGAACGCGCCCAACTCGCCACGTCGCTGGCGGAAGCGGTCGTCGGCATCCTCCTCGTCGCCGCCGTCGCGGCGGGGTTCGCCGTCGCTCCCGTCGGCGGCGACGCGGACGCCGCCCCGTCGCAACGACTCGACCGGCTGGCGTCGGACGCGCTGTCGGTCCTCGCCGCCGAACCGCCGACCGGAAGCGGTATCTCTCGTCTGACCGCCGCCTGCCGGTCGGAGTCGGCGTTCGAAAACGAGCGCGAGGCGTTGGCGACGCGCCTCGACTCCCTCCTGCCGGACTCGGTGGCGTACCGCCTCGCCACGCCCCGCGGCCGCGTCGGGTACCCCCCGCCGGACGGACTCCCCGCCGGTCGCGCCGACCGCCAGACCGCCGGGTGCGCGGTGACGCTCAGGGTGTGGTACGTGTGAGCCGAAATCGCGGGCAGGTCGTCCTCCTCGCGGCCGTCGTCGTCGCCGTCGCCCTCGTGCCGATGACGCTCGCGTACGCCCAACTGGGGTACGACGCCGACCGGACGCCCTCGCCCGGGCCGACCGACCCCTCGGGAGTCGACGAGGCGCGCGAGACGCTCCGAACGTCGCTCGTCGTCGCCGCCGCCGACGTCGACGGCGAGTACGCGTGGGGGAATCGCGAGGCGGCGGCGACGGCGGTTCGGGAAGCTATCGACGCCGACGCGCGCCGCCTCGCCGAAGACAGGGCGGGCGAGGAACGGTCCCTCGCCGTCGCCGCCAACGGGTCGGCGGCCGGGCGGTGGGCGGGGCGGAACTGCCCGACCGGAGACGGGCGAGACTTCGGAGCGTGCCGCGTCGAAGAGGGCGTCGTCGTCCAAGAACGCGCGAACGAGACGACCGTCGTCGCCGCGGCGTTCGACGTCTCGGTCGTCGCTCCGGGCGAACGGAGTGAAGTAACGGTGGTCGTCCGTCCCGTCGCGTAGGGCGTCCGTACCCCGACGAGAGCGACGCGGCGGCGCTTCCGGAGCCCGATAACGGTACGAAATAGAGAGTGTAACTATTCGACGATATACGCGACATATTCTAAATTATTCGTGGCTTCGGCCCGCACTCTTTTCGATTATCGAAGCAAATTCACGTCTATGGCAAACTCAACCGACTCCAAGCAGACGATGGACCGACAGGAGTTCGCAGAGTACCTCCGAGAACTGGCGAACCAGTTCGACGGCGAGTCGGACGCGAACATCCCCGTCGGGAACAAGCGCGTGAACTTGAGTCCGACGCGGAACGTGAAGACGGAGATAGAGGTCATAGAGCGGTCCTCGATGCTCCGCGGGAACAAAGAGTCGATAGAGCTCAACGCCCGATGGAAGCGGGACAAATAGATGGTCGAAAGCATCGTCAGTTCGGCGCTCATCTGGTTCGTGGGACTGCTCGTCGGCGCGGTCGGAATCGCGGCCGGCGCGAAACTGCTGTTGGACCGCGACACCGGGTTCCGCCGGGCGATACTCACCGCTCTCATCGGCGCGACCGTCTGGGCGTTGGTGAGTTACTTCATCGGCGGCATCCCCCTCATCGGCCCGATACTGATGCTCATAATCTGGATCGGCGTCATCAACTGGATATACCCCGGCGGATGGGGGACGGCCGCGGGCATCGGCCTCGTCGCGTGGTTGGTCGCCGTGGGCATCCTCTTTGCCCTCAGCACCGTCGGCGTCGTCACGCCCGACGCGTTGGGCATCCCCGGCGTCTGAACCGCCGGAGCGCCGTCGCCGCGCCGCCTCGCCCGTCCGACCGCCTATTTTGAAGCGAACCGCTCCCGTTCGCGCCGTAGCACTCGCTCCCACGCGTCGAAGAGGAGGCTATCCAGTTCGTACCGGTCGTCCACCTCGCGGACCCACGTCTCGTCGGTGAAAAGCAGGCGTTGAAACCGGCGAGCGTCGGGCGAGAGGTCGGCGACCGACCGCCGCCCGACGTACAGTTCGACGGTCTCGCGGCGCGTCCGTTCGACGAGGTCCGAGGGGAGAGAGAGCCCCCACTCGCGGGCGACGGGGGCGAACCACTCGACGTGCAGGAGGGCCGACGCGAACGCGAACCGGTCGGCGAATCCGGAGACGAACGCGGTCGCGGGGCGGCCCTCGACGAGAACGTCGCGGGGGCGACTGAACCGCGGCACCGAGACGTGGTCCAGCGTCTCCGCGTACCGCGCGGCGATCCGGCGGAGTCGCCAGTCGGCGTAGTGCGTCGGCCCGGTCAGCGCGAGTTCGTACCAGACGGGCGTCCACTCCAGAAACGGCGGGCCGAACGCGGCGTCTGCGAGGAGAGCGGAGGAGACGACGCGGGCGACGGACTCCGAGACGTCCGTTCCGGCCCGCCGGGCGCGCATCGCGGCCTCGGCTTCCTCGACGACGTCCGGGAGGCCCTCCGTCTCCAGTCCCATTCCCTCTGCGACCCGCAGGACGTACTCCGCGCCGGGGCGAAACCAGTCGGCGAAGTCCGCCGACGTTCGAAGCGGAACCAGCGTGAGAACTGTCACGCGTCGCCCTTCGGCGACCGGCGGGTTAAGTCGGGGCGGTTGGGGCGGCGTGAGGCGTCCGCCGCGCGGCCGCACTCACTCTAACTGGTCCGACAGTCCCCACTCCTCGGCGCGCGCGGCCGCCTCCTCGCGCGCCTCCTCGCGGATGGCCTCGATTCGGTCGGCGTCGGCGAGGAACTCCTCGACGGCGCTCTGCCCCTCACCGGCGTCGAGTCGGTCCGCGGGCGCGGCCTCGCGGGTTCGCTCCGCGAGGGACGGGTCGTCGGCCAGTCTGTCCGCGGGTTCCGTCGGCGGCACTCGGAGTTCGTCGGTCCCGTGCGCCGCATCCAGCGCGGACGCCGGGAGTTCGTACACCTCGACGCGGTAGGGTCCCGCGGCGGCGAAGTCCGCGAGGGCGTCGCTCCCGCCGCGGTCCGTCGCGGGGTCGTACGCCAACACGGGAACCCCGTCTTCGAAAGTGAGGACGGCGCGGCCGCCGTCGCCCAACAGAAGGGCGTCCTGCGGTTCGACGACGGCGTAGCCCGTCAACTCGTCGTCGAGGGCGGCCGAGAGCGTGACGCCCGCGTCGGCGACGACGCGGGAGCGAATCAGGTCGCCTTCGGGTATCTGGACGTCTGCGGGCACGGTCACACCCTGTCGGGGACGACGGCGCTTCGGAAGCGTTCGGCGACGCCCGCCGCGTCGCCGTCCGAGCGAACCTCAAGCGACGCCGCCGCCTCGCGGAAGGCGTCCGCCGCCGGGTCCGCCGGCGCGTGTTCGAGGAGGGGTTTCCCCTCCCGCCGGGCCGCCCGCACCGCGTCGCTCTCGGGGACGGCGGCGAGCGTCGTCCCCCCGAAGTACTGCGCCGCCTGCTCTGCGACCCGTTCGACGTCCTCGTCGGGGCGGACGCGGTTGAACAGGACGCCCGCCGTCTCCGTGCCGTAGGAGCGAGCGTACTCCTGTACCTTCAGGCCGTCCGAGAGCGAGGGTATCGTCGGTTGGAGGACGACCACCACCCGGTCCGCGAGGACGACGGGGAGGACGGCGCTCTTCGACCCGAGGGCCGCCGGCGAGTCCAAGAGGAGCACGTCCGTGTCGGCGGCGAGTTCGGCGACGACGTCGCGGAGGCGCGCGGGGTCGGCCGCCTCGAACGCGTCGAGGCTGGTTCCGCAGGGAACGACCGAGAGCCCGAACCGCTCGTAGACGGCGTCTCCGACGGCCGCGCCGCGCCCCTCCACGAGCAGGTCGTGCAGGGTCACGTCGGCGTCGTCCAAGCCGGTGTGAAACAGCATGTTCGCCATCCCCGTGTCGGCGTCGATGACCGTCACGTCGTACCGGTCGGCGAGCGCCATCCCGAGTGCGAGCGTGCTCGTCGTCTTCCCCGTTCCTCCCTTCCCGCTTGCGACGGCGAACGCCTCGACCATACGCCCGCCACGCGACCCCCCGTCAAAAGTGTTGAAACTCGACTGCCGCCAGTGATTCTGTGGCGAACGCCTACGTCACCCCCGAGCGTACGGACCGGTATGTCTACCGAGACAGAAACCGGCGAAACCGAAGAGACGGACGCCGAGACGGAAGAAACGCAGGCCGACGATGAAGCGACGAAGCCGGACGAGGCGACGGTTCGGACCACCGCGGACGCCCAAGCGGACGCGGACGTGACGAGCGATGCGGACGAGGAGACCGAATCGGACGCCGACGAATCGGAGAACGGCGGCGGCCTCGGAAAAGGCAAGCTCGTCGCCGGAATCCTCCTCTTCGCCCTCGTCCTCGCGTTCCTCTGGCGGCGGCGGGGCGACGGAAACCACCTTACGGCGCCGTTCTGACCGCACAGGTTAGTGAATCGCCAATAAACCTTTCCCCGGCTCTCTTCTGACAGGGACGTATGTCAACAACCGGCAGCGGCGACGGTCCGACCGTCCGCGTCACGGTGGGATCGCACGGCCACCGCGACGAACCGGAGGAGGAACGCCGCGTCTCCGCGGCGACGGCAGTCCTCGACGGGGCGAGAGACGCCGCCACCGACGTCACCGTCGTGGAGACGGGGCCGACGGGGGCCGACCGATGGGAACCGCTCGTTCTCTGCACGCTCGACGGTCGAACCGCGTACCACCCGAGTTGCGACGGTTCGCGGGCGAAACGACTCGTCGAGACGCTCGAATCGGGGAGCCTCCCGACCGACGGCGCGGCGGCAGTCGTCGAGCACGGCGACTCGCCCGACTCGCTCCCCACGCCAGAGGACGGACCGCTCTCGGTCGGCCGCCGCCGCGTCCTCGCGCGGTGCGGGTGGGCCGCCGCGGACGACGCGCCCGACCCGGTGCCCGTGGCCGACGCCGAGAGCGTCCACGAACGCGTCGCCGAGGTGGGACTCCTCGGGCGCGGACGGGGCGACGCACACCGAGACGAACCCATCGCCGACGCGTGGGAGACCGCACGCGAGGAGGACGGCGACCCGGTGGTCGTCGTCAACGCGAACGACCGCGACCCGCGGAGCCACGCGGACCCCCTCCTGTTGGAGTCCGACCCCGCCAGCGTCGTCGAGGCGGCGGCGCTCACCGCCGACGCCGTCGGCGCGACGGACGTGGTGGTGTACACCACCGCCGACGAGTTCCTCCGCCGCCGGGTGCGGGAGGCGGTGGACGCACTCATCGAGGAGGACCGACTCGACGCGCGGCCGCAGGTCGTCGCCGGACCGGACCGCTACATCGCCGGCGAACCGACGATAGCGCTGGAGGCGTTGGAGGGGTCGGACCGAATCGAGGCGCGACTCACGCCGCCCTCGCCCGCCGTCCACGGCCTCTACGGGCGGCCGACGCTGGTCCACACGCCCCGAACGTTCGCGCAGGTTCGCCTCGCGCTCTCGAACCCCGAAGCGTTCGACCCGGACGACGCCGACCCGGGGACCCGACTCGTGAGCGTCACGGGCGACGTGGACTCGCCCGCGACGGTCGAACTCCCGACCGGCGGGTCGATGTCCGCCGTGCGCGACGCCGTCGAGTTCGAGGGGTCGCCGAAGATGGCCGTCGTCGGCGGGCAGTTCGGCGGCTTCACCACGCACCTCGACCACACGATATCGTCGCCCGCCCTCGACGCCGCGAACCTCGGCACCGAGGGCATCGTCGAACTGTTCGACGAGGACAAGTGTCCGGTCGCGACGGCCGGGAAGCGCGCCCGGTTCGCGCAGGACGAGAACTGCGGGCGGTGCGCCCCCTGCCGCGAGGGGACGAAGCAGTTGGTGAATCTGCTCAGGGAGGTGTACGACGGCGACTACGACGACGACATGATTCGCGAACTCGCGCGCACGATGCGCGCGACGAGCACCTGCGGCTTCGGCCGGAGCGCGGGCCGAACCGTCGACACCGCCATGAACGCCTTCGAGACCGAGTTCCGCGTGCACGCCGACGGTCGGTGTCCCGCCGGCGAGTGTCAGGTGGCGAGTCGGGAGGTGAACAGATGAGCTCCGACGACCTGTCGCCCGTCGACGCGGCGGACTCGGACCCGCTTCCGGGCGTCCCGGACGTGGAGGACCCTCAACCCTCCACACCGCTGACGGAGGACTTCGTGACGGGCACCGCGAACGACCCGGAAGTCGGCTCCCGGACCAAGGGGATGGCCCAGATCACCGTCGACGGCAGGAACATCTCCCTCCCGCCGGGGTCGACCATCAAGGACGCCCTCGACGCCGTCGAAACCGAGGGGAACGTCCCGGCCCTCTGTGCGTACGACAGAGACACCGAACAGGGCGACAACGTCGGCCCGCGGAGCGAGTGCCGGACGTGCGTGGTCGAGACGGAGGAACACGGCATCGTGCCCTCGTGCAGTTACCCCGTCGAGGACGGCATGACCGTCCGCACCGACGACGAGGACGCCGCGAACATGCGCGACGTGAACCTCGATCTGACCCTCTCGAACCACAACCTCCGCTGTACGACGTGCGGGCAGAACGGACGCTGCGAACTGCAGGACGCCTCCATCGAGAACGGCGTCCACGAACCGCGGTACGGCGTCTTCGAGGACAGAGACGAGTACGTTCCGCTCGACGACTCCTCGTCGGTCATCCAGATAGACCGCAACAAGTGCATCTTCTGTAACCGGTGCGTCGAAGCCTGCAACGACGTGCAGGTGGAGGGCGTCCTCCGGATGAAGGGCGACACCGGCCAGGACCTGCACATCGACTTCCAGAACGGCGCGGACAAGTTCGACGACTCCACCTGCGTCTCCTGCGGTCACTGCGCCACCGTCTGCCCGACCGGCTCTCTGGTCGAGAAGGGACTCGTGGACGCCGCGACCCTCCCCATCCCGGGGTTCTCACAGAAGAACTCCATCGGGAAGGTCATAGAGCACGTCCCCGTCGAGACGGCCGAGACGTCCGACAGCCCGAACCGCGACATCTACGGCGGCGGCGCGACGGCCGCGACCGGTTCGGCCGAATCGGACGAACTCTCCGGCGTCGCGCGCTACATGGCGAAGGCGAAGCGACAGGCGCGCGAGAACGGGACGCGCGTCGGGAAGACGATGATGCAGCGAATCGAACACGTCGCCGAGGACGTCACCTCCGAGTCGATTCCGGCGGGGTGGCTGTTCGGCATCGCGACCACCGTCGCGGACGCCCGCCTCTCGCGGGTCAACAAGGCCGAGACCACCTGCAACTACTGCGCCGTCGGCTGTCGGTTCGAGTTGTACGGCAAGGACGGCGAGATACTCGGCGTCCGCCCCACCGAGAGCGACGATTCGGCCCCCGCAAACGACTTCTCGACGTGCGTGAAGGGGAAGTTCGGCTACGACTTCGCCGACAGTCCGGACAGGCTCGACACGCCCCTCATCAAGGAGGACGGCGAGTTCCGCGAGGCGACGTGGGAGGAGGCGCTAGACGAGATATACGAGAACCTCACCGCCGTCCGGGATGAGTACGGCACCGACTCCATCGCCGTCACCTCCTCCTCGAAGGCGACCAACGAGGAGAACTTCCTGAACCAGAAGTTCGCCCGGCAGGTGCTACAGACGCCGCACGTGGACAACTGCGCGCGCCTCTGTCACTCCTCTACGGTCGCCGGCTTACAACAGACCGTCGGGTACGGCGCGATGGCGACGCGAATCAACGAGGACGTCGGCGAGACGGACTGTTACCTCATCACGGGGTCGAACACCACCGAGAGCCACCCCGTCCTCGCGACGCGCATCAAGCAGAACGCCCGAAGCGGGGCGGACCTGTTCGTCTTCGACCCGCGGAAGGTCGGACTCGCCGAACACGCCACGCAGTACACCCGAACGCGCCCCGGCAGCGACATCGCGTGGATAAACGGGATGATCAACCACATCATCTCCGAGGACCTCCACGACGAGGAGTTCATCGAGAACCGGACGAAGCACTTCGAGGAACTGAAAGAGAAGGTCGAACCGTTCACGCCCGAACGCGTCGAGGAACTGTCGAGCGTCCCGCCGGAGGACCTGAAGGAGGCGGCCGAGACGATAGCGACGGCCGACACCTGCATCTTCGGGTGGGCGATGGGGATGACCCAACACGCCCACGGGACGCGGAACGTGCTCGCGATGACGAACCTCGCCCTCGTGACGGGCAACATGGGCAAGCAGGGCGCGGGACTGTCGCCGTTCCGCGGCCAGAACAACGTGCAGGGCGGCGGCGGCGACATGGGCCCCGCCCCCCACACGCTCCCGGGGTATCAGGACCTCCAAGACGACGAGGTTCTGGACAAGTTCGAGGAGGCGTGGGGCGTCCGCCCGCCGGACAGAGTCGGCCTCCGCCTCCCCGAACAGTACGAGGCGATGATGGACGACGAACTCCACGGGATGTACATCATGGGCGAGAACCCCGCGCTGTCGGAACCGAACAACACCGAGGCTCAAGAGGCGGTCCAGAAGTTGGACTTCCTCGCGGTGCAGGATATCTTCCTCACCGAAACCGCCCAGTACGCGGACGTGGTGTTGCCCGCCGCCTCCGCCGCCGAGAAGTCGGGGACGTTCACGAACACCGAACGCCGCATCCAACGGGTTCGACCGGCCATCGACCCGCCGGGACAGGCGAAGTCCGACTTCGAGATACTCATCGACCTCGCGGAACGGTTCGGCTACGAGTGGGACTACGACGATCCCTCCGACGTGATGGAGGAGATATCGTCGCTCGTCCCCATCTACGGCGGCGTCGACTACGACCGACTCGCCGCGGAGGACGGCAGCCTCCAGTGGCCCGTCTGGGACACCGAACACGCGGGGACGCCGTACCTCTACGAGGAGGAGTTCAACTTCGAGGACGGACGCGCGCGGTTCGTCCCGGCCGACTACGCCGGGCCGAAGGAGATGCCGGACGAGGAGTACCCGCTGATGCTCACGACGGGGCGCGTCCTCTACCACTGGCACACGGGGACGATGACGCGCCGCGTCGAGGCACTCATGCACAGCGTCCCGGAGAGTTTCGTCACCATCCATCCGAACATGGCCGAGACGCTCGGCGTCTCCGACGGCGAGTACGTCCGCGTCTCCTCGCGGCGCGGGAGCATCGTCGTCCGCGCGGACGTAGAGGAGACGTCCGACGAGGGCGTCGTCTTCATCCCGATGCACTTCGCCCGCGGCGCGGTGAACGAACTCACGTCGCACGAAACCGACCCCACCTCGCACATCCCCGAGTACAAGGTGTCGAGCGTGAAGATCGAGCCGCTGGGCGCGGACCCCGACGAGGAACCGTTCACCGTCGAGATGCCCGGCGACGCCACGGCGGGCCGCGAAGAGGGACGGAGTCCGGGCGCCGGCGAGTCCGGCGCGGACGACTAACCTCACCCGCCGAGGGGCGTCTCCGCGTCCGCGTCCGAGAGCAGGTCCAACCGTTCGAGCGTCGAACGGGTCGGCCGCCCCCGGTCGTCCCACCCGCGACGCTCGTAGTACGCCGAGAGCAACGACTCGAACGCGTCGGCGTCTAACCCCTCGCGGTGGCCCCGTTCCTGCGACCGACGGAGGGCCGCCGGCAGGGAGTCGTCCGAGCGGTCGAACCCCTCGCGGACGTTGAACAGGCGCGTGAGGTTCCACACTCGTTCTCCGAGCGTCTCCAAGTCGCCGTCGTAGCCGCGCTCTTCGAGCATCGCCGCCGCGCGGTCCGACAGCACGTCGCCCACGAAGTCGTCCGCGACGAGGCACCACGAGGCGGCGCGGGCGTCCTGTTCGGCGGCGACGCTGGCGGCGCGTTCCGCCTCCGTCCACGCCTCGGTGGCGAACACCTCCTCGACGACCGGTCGGGCGCGGCGGTGGCACGCGCCTCTGTCGCTCGTCGCGTAGGCGAGTGCCTGCGCCGGGGAGCCTCGGGGGTCGTACGTCGGGAGCGAGACGCCCTTGATTATCGGAATCAGGTCCGCACCGCCGAATCGACTCGCGGCGGCCGCCACGCCGTCGGCCAGCGCGTTCCCCAGGTCCGTCTCCCGTCGGGCGACGTTCTCTAAGAGTTCCCGCGCGGCGTCGGGGTCGCCGAAGGTCGGCGCGTCCGCGGAGAGGTGCCCCTCCTCGGCGGCGCGGATGGCCCACGCGACGGCGTTACCGGCCGAGATGACGTCGAGACCGAGTCTGTCGCAGAGGCCGCCGAGTTCGGCGACGGCGTCGAAGTCGTCGATGCCGAGGGCCGCGCCGAGGGAGATGGGCGTCGCGCCGCGCGGCACCGTCTCCCCGTCGCCGGGCCCGCCGTCGTCGCCGTCGTCGTCTCGCCCCGCGACTCGGAAGTCGCCGGGAACGTCGTCGTCGGACGTTTCGCGCGCGACGGCCGCCGCCCGCACCGCCTCGATGCCGATGTCCTCAGCGCCCGCGAACGTGCCGTCGCGCCACCCGCGCGTCGGAAGCACGTCCGCCGCGTCGGCGAACTCGACGGTGCCGACGGTTCCGTGGGCGTCCAACCACCGGCCGGCGTCGCTGGACCGGAACGACGCCGCGAGTTCCTCGGACTCCTCGCTCGGCGTCTCCGGGTCGTCGCTGGCGGCGACGGCCTTCAGTCGCTTCGACCCGAAGACGGCCCCGACGCCGCCCCGCCCGAAGTGGTGGTCGCCGCCGTCCACCGCGACGGTGGCGAACCGGACGCGGTTCTCGCCCGCCGGGCCGATGCAGGCGACGCCGCCGTCGAACGCCTCGTCGGTCGCGGGTGCGTCGTCGCCCCACGAGTCGGTCCGTTCGATCCGAACGTCGCCGTCGGAGACGACGAGCGCAGACGGTTCGGGGGCGACGCCCTCGACGACGAGGAGCGCGTTCGGTCGGAGCGACCCGACGAGGCGGGAGGCGAACGACCCGCCGACGTAGGAGTCGAGAAACGTGCCCGAGAGCGGCGACTTCGTGACGGCCGCGACGCGCGTCTCGCCCGGGAGATGGCCGGAGAGGGGACCGAGCGCGAAAATCAGGACGTTCTCCGGAGCGAGGGGGTCCGTTCCGGGGTCTAGCGTCTCGTAGAGGTAGCGCGCGGCGAGGCCCTTGCCGCCGACGAACCGCTCTCCCCAGTCTTCGGGGAGTCGTTCGCGGCGCGTCTCGCCCGTCGAGAGGTTCGCCCGGAGGGCGTACGGCGTCTCCATCGTCGGATTCGAAGGGCGCGAAGGGTATGAGGCGTTCGGCGGACGGTCACTCCTCGGAACCGGAAGCGAACGGCGCGTCGGTCCCGAAGAGCGCGTCGAGCGAGATATCCGAGACGAGCGTCGCCGCGCGGTCGTACGGGTCGGCGGGTCGGGCGTCCCCCTCGGATTCGCGCGCCGGCGGTTCGACCGCCGCCGCCTCGAAGACGCGGCGGACGAACGCCGCCCGCGCCGCGTCGTTCTCGAAGAGGCCGTGGAGGTACGTGCCGAGGGCGTCGCCGCGGCGAGCGCCGAGGGAGGCGTCGCTCGCGCCCGTATCGGGGTCCGTAAACGGCGTCTCCACCGCCGCCGTGGCCCGCGTCTCGCCCGCGTGAATCTCGTAGCCGGAGACGGGGCCTGCCGCGCCCGCGAGGGGACCCGACCCATCGACGGTCCACTCGACGGCCGCGACGCGTTTCTCCGGGGAGAACGCCGTCTCGACGGGGAGCAGTCCGACGCCGGGAATCTCCGTCCGGTCGCCCGTCCCCTCGGCGTCGGCCGCGAGGAGTCGCTCTCCGAGCAACTGATAGCCGCCGCAGAGGCCGACGACGGGGCCGTCGAACGCCCGCAGTCGGTCGTGGAGTCCGGCCTCGCGGCAGGCGAGAAGGTCGTCGGCGGTGTTCTTCGTCCCCGGGAGGACGACGGCGTCGGCGGAAGAGAGGTCCGAATCGAGGGGGACGAAGGCGACGCGGACGCCGGGTTCCGCCGCGAGGGGTTCGAGGTCCGTCGCGTTCGAGACGCGCGGCAGGCGCGGGACGGCGACGGTGACGCCGTCGTCGGCGGGCGAGGCGTCTCCGAGCGTCGCCCGTTCGCCCTCGGCGGGAAGCGAGACGCTGTCCTCCTCGGGGAGGCCGGGGTCGTCGTACGGCAGGACGGCCAGAATCGGGACCTCGGTTCGCTCCTCGAAGGCGTCGAGGCCCGGTTCGAGAATCGAGCGGTCGCCGCGGAACTTCGTCACCACCGCGCCGACGACGCGTTCGCGCACGTCGTCGGGCATCAGCTCGAGCGTTCCCACGAGGGAGGCGAAGACGCCGCCGCGTTCGATGTCCGCGACGAGAAGCACGTCCGCGTCGGAAAAGCGCGTCGTCTCGACGTTCGAGAGGTCCCTGTCGTGGAGGTTTATCTCCGCTATCGAGCCCGCACCCTCGGCGACGATAACGTCGTGGTCGGCGGCGAGGCGGGCGTGAGCGTCCGCCGCGGCGGTCCGCGCGCGGTCCCAGTGAGCGTCGTAGTACTCGCCCGCAGAGAGGTGCGCCACCGCCTCGCCGTCGACGACGAGTTGCGACTCGCCGTCGCCGCGGGGTTTCAACAGGACGGGGTTGTGGTCCGTCGTCGGGCGGACGCGCGCCGCCCGCGCTTGGACGTACTGGGAGACGCCCACCTCGCCGAAGACGTTCCGGTCGCTCTCGCTTTCGTCCCGAACCGCGTCGGCCCGCGGGACGGCGCGGGCGTTGTTGCTCATGTTCTGGGCCTTGAACGGCGCGACGGAGACGCCGCGGTCCGCGAGGCGGCGGCAGAGGCCGGCGACGACGGTGCTCTTGCCGACGTGGCTCGCGGTGCCCGCGACGAGGAGCGTTCGGGCGGGGCGGGGTTCTCCGTCGGTCATACGCCCACGGTGGTCGCCCGGAACAAGAATATCACCGGTCCGCGCCCGGCGGCCGCGACACCGCCGCCGTCTCGTCGGTGACGACGCCGTGTTCCGCCTCGGCGACGGACGCGGGCGGGTCCTCGTCGGCGTAACGCGAATCGAGGGCGGCGAGGAGAGCGTCGCGAACGCAGGCGCGGGCCGCGGCACCCACCTCCGTCGCGCTCCCGGAGTAGGCGGCGGCGTCGCCCGCGGGGTCGCAGGCGGCGACCACCGCGTCCGTCGTCGTCCCCGGAACGCCCGTCCGCGAGACGAGCGTCGCCGCCTTCGCCTCGGCGGCGAGGGCGACGAGGTTTTCGAGCGCACCCGGTTCGAGGGCGCGCGTCGTCCCGACGAAGACGTTCACGGTGCCGGCGGGCGTCGCGTCCGTGTCGGCGTCGGAACCGCCGTCTCCAGCGGTCTTTTCCTCCGAGACAGGTAACGCGGCGGGGTTGTCGACGCCCGCCGTGACGACGGCTTCGACGGGGCCGAGTCGGGCGACGCGCGCGTGACGCATCGAGACGCCGGTGAGCAACGCCGGGCCGTCGGCGTCGAACCCGGCGTCCGCGAGTCGGCGCGCGACGTAGCCGTCTACGTCCCTTTCGGCCCAGCCTTCGGGGACGCTCACGTTGTACGCGACGGGGCCGACGGATTCGCCGCCGGCGTGCCCCGTCGAGAGCCACCGGGTCTCAGGTCTGCGGAGGCGGCAGACGCCGTCGCGGACGAGACAGTCGAAGACGCCGGCGGTCGGTTCGGCGGGGTCGGACACGCCTCAGGCGTCGAGGAGGGCGTCGATGAGTCTGTCGTTCTCCTCCGGGAGGCGGACGGCGACGCGGACGTGCGAGTCGAGGCGGGGGAACGTCCGCGCGTCGCGGAGCGTCAGGCCGCGCCCGCGGGCGTGGTCCAACAGGGCGTCCACGTCTCTGTCGCCCACGTCGAGGAGGAGGAAGGGAGCCTCGGAGGGGTGGACGCCGTACGCGCCGTCGAGGGCGTTCCGCATCCGGGCGCGTTCCTCGAACACCCGGTCGCGCGTCTCGGCGACGAACGACGACTGCTTCATGCAGTACTCGCCCACGTCGGCGGCGGGGGCCGACAGCGCCCACGTCGGGCGCGCGCATTCGAGTCTGTCGAGGAGGGTGCCGGTGGCGACGGCGAACCCCGCGCGCAACCCGGGCATGCCGAACATCTTCGTCAGGGAGCGAGCGACGACGACGCCGTCCTCGCCCGCCAGACTGGGGTAGTCCGTGAAGTCGAGGAACGCCTCGTCGGCGACGAGGACGGTGCCGGCCTCGCGGCACCGCGCGAGGAACTCGCGGAGGTCGTTCGGGTGGTACGCTTCGCCGGTCGGGTTGTTCGGGTTGCAGACGACGACGGCGGCGTGGCCCGACGGGTCCACGGAGAGCAGTTCGTCGTGGGCGACCGGAACGGGGACGCCGCCCTGTAGCCGGACTTCGCGGTCGTACTCGCCGAAACTCGGCTCGGGGAGGACGACCGTTTCCCCGCTATCGACCGTCACGCCGAAGGCGAGTCGGAGGGCGGCGAGTCCGCCGGCGGTGGGCACGACCTGTTGGGGGTCGCAGTCGACGTATCTCGCGGCGGCGATGCGGAAGTCGGCGTAGTCGTCGGAGGGGTACCGCGAGGTGACGCCGAACGCCGCCTCGTACGCCATCGCCGCCCCCGGCGGTCGCCGCGGGTTCGTGTTGGCGCTGAAGTCCACGAGTCGGTCGTCGTCGGAGCCGCCGTGCGGAACCCGAGACACGGAGGAGACGGCATCAGGGTCCATCGTCCGCGTTGAGACGTGCCAGCGTATCAAGCGTTGCGTCGATTACGCGCTCGCGGACCCCTTCCCGCGCGGCGAGATGCAACGCGCCGCCCATCGCGGCCCCCTCCTTTGCGACGCCGTCGGCGTACGCCGAGAGCGGACCGGCCTCGGGCGCGTCGAACCCGGGGTCGGTGACGACCAGGTCGAGGTCGAACGACGACGCCGCGGCGGAGAGTTCGGGCACGTCGTCGCGGAGGTACGACGTGGTGGCGAGCGTCATCGGTTCGGGGACGCCCGCGTGGCGGACGAGTGCGGCGACGGCGAGCATCTGCGTGCCGCCGCCGAGAATCACCTCGGTCCCCGATTCGAGTGCGCCCGCGGCCAGTCCCGCGGCGACGGCGAGGACGGGGTCGCCGACGAACCGGACGGCCAACTCGGGCGTGTGGGCCGCCTGCCCCGGGTCCATATCCGACGACTCGAACGCCTCGGCGACGACTCGCTCTTTCAGTTCGACCGGGTTCTCGGGGAACGACGAGGAGACGGGCCACTCCTCGCCGAGGGCGCGGAGGACGGCCATCGCCGTCGTCGTCCCGCCGGGAACCGTCTCGCCGACGACTATCTCCGCGTCCGGAAGCGCGCGTCCGAGTTCCCGCGCGGCGGCGAACGCCCCCGGCGCGGTCTGGACGGGGTCCGGTTCGCCGATGTCGCGGCCGGGTTTCGCGCCCATCGCCACCGTCGGGGCCGCCGTCGGGCGGGCGAGACCGCCGTCTACGACCGTCGCCTCGAAGTCCAGCAGTTCGTACACCGCGCGGGTGACCGCCGCGGGGGTCGGACACCCCGACGGGCTGACGGGCGTGACCGGCGCGCGAATCGGCTCGCCGTACGTCAGAATCTCGGCGTCGGCGCTCGGCGTGTGCAGGAGGAGGTCGCGCGTCGCCCCGGCGGCGCTGATTCCGTCTCGCTCCGCCGTGCGGGTGGTGCCCGCGACGAGTATCAGTCGCACAGGTCCTCCGCGAGTTCCGCGTCGTCCGGTCGGTTCACGTTGACCGCGAGGCGGGCGTCGTACGTAATCCGCACGGTGTCGTCCGGTGCGTCCGACACGACGTTCAGTCCGGTCGGCGCGAGTTCCCGGCCCTCGCACTCGAACGTCGAGTCCGCCGACGCGCCGAGTCGACGCTTCAACGCCGCCGGGACGCAGACCGTCACCGAGTCGAAGGCGTCGTCCTCGCATCCCGCCTCGTCCCGGCGCGCCGCCGCGATAGCGTCGTCCACGTGGTCGGCCGCGAGGAGGGGGAGGTCGGCGGCGACGGTGACGACCGGTCGGCCCACCTCCCCGAGAGCACACTCTAGGTCCTCGACGTACCCCTCGCCGGGCGTCTCGACGGTCGGGACGCCCCGCTCTCGCGCGTGAGCGGCCGTCTCGGGGGCGTTCGGCGAGACGACGGCGTAGACGGTATCGACGCGACTCTCGCGGAGTGCCGCCGCCGCGCGGTCGAACATCGGCGTTCCGTCTATAGGGACGAGCGGTTTCTCCGTCTCACCGCCGAGTCGGGTGCCGCGGCCGCCGCACATCAGAAGAGCGTCCACGCTATCACCCCCGCGTGGAGTCCGACGGCGCGCCCGAGTTCGTTCGCCGCGCCGAAGACGTCGCCGCTGACGCCGCCGAGGCGGTCCTCCGCCCACCGACCGACGAGGTGCGCGGCGCCGACGGGCGCGAGTGCCGCGGCGACGACGCCCGCCCCGCCGGCGAACGCGGCGACGAGGGCGAGAGGGATCAGCGGAACCAACGCGGACCGGAAGTCCGCCGCGTCCGCCTCGCCCGCGAGCGCCGATCCCATCCCCTCGTGGGCGGGCGACCCCGTACAGACGAGATACGCCATCCCCGTCTTCGCACCGACTTCCGCCGCGAGGGCGATGGCGAAGACGGCCGCCGGGTACGCCCACCGGGAGGCGTCCGCGAGGGAGAGAGCGCCGAGGGCGAGAACGAGGAGGACGACGCCCAGAGACAGGGCACCCCCGACGCCGGTTGCGGAGTCTTTCAGCACCGCCGTGCGACGCTCGGCCTCGCCGTGGACGGCGGCGGCGTCGCCCACGTCCGCGAGGCCGTCGGCGTGCGTGACGCCCGTGAGGAGGTAGAGGACGAGGAGGTAGAGCGCAACCGCCGTCGGGGCCGGAAGCGAAAGCGAGAGGACGAGTGCCGCGAGGAGGCCGACGACGTAGCCGACGAGGGGGAACGCGGCGGGCGTCCGGCGGAACGCCTCCCACGACTCCTCGTCGCTCTCGACTGGGAGGCGCGTGAGGAACGTCAGGCCGCCGCGGACGGCGGTCAGGGTCAGAACCACGCGATCACCCCCGCGAGGGCGACGGCGAGCAGTCCGGCGCGGCGCGTCACCGCGACGGCGCGGGCGGCGTCGTCGGCGGAGGGAAGCGACGAGGACGGCCCCCCGGCGGCCGCGCCCGGGTCGAGGTCGTACGCGCCCGGTTTCGTCAGTCGCGCCGGGAGCGCCGCCGCCATCGCCGCCATCGGCCACCCCGAGTTCGGCGAGGCGGGCCGCCGGGCCAGCGAGCGAACCCGGTCGGACGCGACGAGCGTCGGCGTCCCGGCGGCGACGGCCACGAGGACGGCCGAGAGGCGCGCCGGAAGCCACATGACGGCGTCGTCCAGACGGGCGGGAGCCCACCCGACCGGCTTCGACCGGTAGCCGAGCATCGAGTCGAGCGTGTTGACGCCTTTCACCCACGCGGCCGCCCCGGCGGCGAGGGAGAGCGAGACGGGCGCGCAGACGGCGAAGGCCGCGAGGGGCGCGACGAGGCCGTCCGCGAGGTTCTCCGCGACGCTCTCGACGGCCGCAGAGCGGAGGTGCGCGGCGTCCAACGCGGAGGCGTCGCGCCCGGCCAGAGAGCGGAGCGACAGGCGCGCGGCGTCGACGTCGGCGTCCGCCTCGGCGACCACCTCGCGGGCGGAATCGAGGAGCATCCTGAGACTCGTCGTCGAGAAGAGGACGAGTCCGGCGAGGAGCGCGCCGATTCGGGGGTCGAGCGCCGACCCGAGGGCGACGGCGCCCGCGCCCGCGCCAGCGAAGAGGAGTGGGAGCGAGGCGGCGGCGGCGACGCCGACGAGTCGGGGACGGGACCACTCGCGGTCCACCGCGCCCACGAGGCGGCCGAACCGCGCGACCGGATGGACGCCTGCGGGCGGTTCGGCGAACGCGGCGTCCAAGACGGCCGCGAGGCCCACCGCCGCGGTTGCGGTCAGGGGCACGGGTCCCCCCCGTCGCGGAGACGCGCCGCCAGCGTCTCCAGCGGTACCTCGGAAACGTCCACGAACCGCCCGCCGACGGCCTCGACGCCGCCGTCCGCCTCCGGGTCGTCGCCGACGTGGACGAGCGTCTGGGGGGCGACGTCCAGTCGGGTCGCCAGCGTGCGGAACGCCTCGGGGTGGGGCTTTCGCCACCCGCAGGCGACGCTCGTCACCGTCGCGTCGAACGCGTCGCGGTCGAAGTCCGCGCGGATGGTCGTCCGCGCGACGAGTTCGGGGACCGAACAGTTCGAGAGGAGACCCACGGGACCGCGTTCCGCCGCCGCGGCGACGGCCTCCGCCGTGCCGGGACGCGTCTCCACATCGGGGTCGAAGGCGGCGACGACGGCCCGCCGGGCGGCGTTCGCGGGCACCTCGACGCCGCGAGAGCGCAGGGCGGCGGCGACGTGCGCCGGGAGGGGGACTTCCGCGCCCTCGGGGGCGTCCACGTGGACGTCGCCGTACGCCTCGGCCCAGTCGGCCGGGACGGCGACGCCCCGTTCGCGGAGTTCCGCCGCCACCGCCGCCGCGGGGTCTGCGGTGCGGTCCACGGAGACGAGGGTTCCGAAGAGGTCGAAAGAGACTGCCACGTCAGGAGAGTGAGCGAAATTCGACTTCAATATGCCGGAGGTGGACGGCGGTCAGTCGTCGCCGTCGCGGCCACCGTCGCCACCGCCGCCGTCGCCGCGGAGGGACGCCCACGCGCGGACGTAGTGCGCCCAGTACCCCCGACTGTCGCCGTAAGGGTCGCTCAACCGCACGATGTCGTCGTCGGTGGCGTCGTCGAGGCCGTACAGGTCGGCGACGGCCGTCCGGAGGCGACGCTCTCGGACGGGGAGGAGCGACGTTCGGCCGAACCCGCGGCGGGCGACGAAGGTGGCCGACCGCGGGTCGAACCCTCGAATCTCGCAGAGGCGGGCGACGAGACTCCGCGACGACAGCGCCGAGAGGTCCTCGCTCTCGAACGCCGCCGCGGCCCCGAGGACGGCCCGCGCGGGGTCGTCGTCCAGCGTTTCGCGGACCGCGTCGGACGCCGCCGCGACGCGTTCCGGCGTCGGAAACAGTCGGAGGGGCGACTCCTCGACGTCGCCGGACGCGGGCCGGCGGGGCGGGCGCAGTCCGTCGACGGAGACGACGCGACCGGCCGACTCCGCGAGCGACCGTTTCCGCCGGAGGGCCGTCAGCGTCGGCGTCCGGCGGGAGAGGACGGCCCAACAGGCGGCCTCGAACGGCGTCGGAAAGCGGACGTGGTGGTAGCCGTACAGGTCGGCGACGGCGCGGGCGAACGCCGGGTCCGAGGCGGCGGCGTCGTACAACGGCGAGAGGTCGTCGGAGAGAGAAAGGAACGAATCGAGGCGCTCCGCAACCGCGCTCCCGTCGCCCGGTTCTTCGATCCACTCCACGCGGGCGTGGACGAGACCCGACTCGTCCGCGCGGAGGCGGGCGACGAACGGTTCGGGGGCGAACCCGCCCGTGACGACGGCGTCGCGATGGCGGGCGGTGCCGCCGGCCGCGGGCGCGAACTGGTCGAAGTACTCGACCGACCGCCGGAAGTCGTACGGCGGCGCGACGGGAAGCGCGAGACTCGTCCGCTTCGCAACTGCCATGGCGGGACCAGCGCTCGACTCCCCTTGAACCTCCGCCGAGAGCGGAGTGAAAGTGACCGGTTCGGCGGAAGTGGTGTGCGGCGCTACCGGATCACGTTCGATTCGAGGTCCCGTGGGTAGTACGTCATCGTCTCCGTCCCGTTCTCGGTGACCACGACGGTGTCGGAGTGGCGGTAACCCGCCTCCTCGGTGTAGATGCCGGGTTCGACGGTGTAGACGTGTCCCGGTGCCATCCGCTCGTCACCCTCGGAGGCGGCGGCGTAGTCCGCGGCCGCGTGGTCCGTCCACCCGCCGTCGATGTACGGCGGTTCGTGCCCGTCGAGGCCGATGTTGTGTCCGACGTGGTGGCGGGCTAAGTCGGCCACGCCCTGTTCTTCGAAGTACTCGGTGACGGCGTCGTCCACGTACGCTATCTCGACGTCCGGGCCGAGAGCGTCGATGGCGACGGACTGGGCTTCGAGCATCACCTCGAAGTAGTGGGCGTCCTCCGGCGAGGGGTCGCCGACGAACATCGTGCGTTCGAGTTCGGAGTAGTAGCCGTCGACGTTCGCCGTCGCGCCGGTGATTATCACGTCGCCCTCGGAGAGACGTTCGTTCGGCGTGTGGCCGTGCGGAAGCGCCGTCTCGCGGCCGCTTACGTACCCTGCGGTCACGGGGCCGTCGCCGCGGACGCGGACGGCGTACCGGTCGCCGAGGGTATCGAGCATCGCGCGCGACGCCTCCATCGAGGCGCGTTGGGAGACGGTGGCGGGGTGCGCGCCGACTTCGGTGTACTCGGCGAGGCGGCGGTGCCCGAGGTTGGCCCACTTCGCCGACTCGCGGATGCAGTCGATTTCGGCGTCGGACTTCTCCCAGCGCATCCGTCCGACCCAGTTCTGCGTCTCGACGTCGAGAAACGCGGACAGCGACGGGCCGCGAAAGCCCATGACGCCCGGCGCGCCGTCGGCGTCTGCGGCGACGCGTTCCGCGCCGAGTCCGCGGAGCATCTCCGCCGCCGTCTCCGTGGGGTCGCCGCCGGGGTAGTCGAAGTAGTGGTGAACCTCGTCGATGGTCGGCGTCTCGGAGACGCGTTCGACTTCGAGGCGGGGGACGGTGATTTCGACGCGGTCCTCGGTCACCGCGAGGACGACCGGTCGCTCCGTCTGGACGTGGTGAAAGCCCGTGAGGTACTCGATGCTCGTCGCGTCGAACCACACCCCCGCGTCGGCGTCCGCGTCGGCGAGTCGGCCGCGGACGAGCGTGAGGCGGGTTTCGAACTCGGAGTCGGGGAGACGAGTCGTCATACTCGCACGTCGGAAGTGCGCGGATAAATAGCCACGAGAGGCGGAAACGCTCGGACGGCGGGACGGTCGGAAGGGCGAGCGTCCGACGCTCAGGCGTCGTCCGTGCGGTCCTTCTCGACGTCGTCTATCTCTTCGAGGTTTCGCTGGTCGTTCGCCTCCGCCGCGTTGACGCCGCCCTCGGGCGTGCGGTCCGACATCGCCTCGCCGGTCAGTTCGTTGTAGACGGCCTCGCGCGCCTCTTGGGCCGTGTCGTACTCGTCGTCGAGGCGGTCGAAGACGCTTCCGAGCGACTCCGTCTCGTTCGGCAGGTCCGTGGTCTGGTCTCCGTACGCGCGGGAGAGTTCCTCGCTGGTCGCGGGGTACTTGTGGTCGTCGAGGGAGGTGTCCGTCTCTTTGAGGATGTTCTCGACGTGTTCCGTGCGTTCGTGTCTGCGGTCGTTCGCGTCTCGGATGTCCCGTTCCGCCAAGTCGTCGGAGTCGTCCTGTGCCATATCGGAGAGGAGGGTATCGACACGAAAGGGTCCTGTGGCCCCTCGGACGATAGGTCAGAAAGCGAGGTCGAAAGCGCGCGGCGGCCGACCGCTCCGCGTCGGCGCTCAGTCGTCCGATGCGTCCGACGAGTTCGGCGTCGTCTCGGCCGTCGCCTCGGCGACGGAGTCGATGTCGATGTCCACCCACTCGCCGTCGGCGCGGGCCGACTCGTAGGCCGCCTCGGTGACGGCGGTGACGCGCAGACCGTCGTGGGCCGTCGCGGGCGGGTCCGTCCCGTCGCGGAGTGCGCGCAGGAAGTCAGCCGCGCGGTTGTGCTGCTTCTCGAAGTCCACGTACGGGACGTGCTCGGTGCTGTCGGGGTCGATGGTCTTCAGGTTGCGAGGCTCCCACTCGCGGCCTTCGAGGTACACCGCGCCCTCGTCGTCCCAGACGTGGATGTGCTCGCGCGTCGCGGGGGCGTCGCCGTTCACCGAGACGGTGGCCGTCGCGCCCTCCTCGAACTTGATGCGCAGGCTTCCGACGCCGTCGACGCGTTGCTCGTCGTCGATGAACTGCATGTCGGCGGAGACGGCCGTCGGCGTCAGGCCGGTGGTCCAGAGGATGGCGTCGAGCAGGTGGCTCCCGGTGTCGTAGAGGTACCCGCCGCCGCTCAGGTCGGGGTCCTGCCGCCACGTCCCCTCGAAGCGGTCCACCCAGTCCTGCGTCACCTCGGCGGTGAGCCAGTTCGGCCACCGGTCGGGGCCCTTCCATCGCTTCCGGGCCGACCGGAACGAGGGGTTGAGGTGACGCTGGTAGCCGACCATCAGCATCTCCTCGCTCTCTTGGGACCGTTCGTACAACTCCCGGGCCGTCTCCAAGTCCGTCGTCATCGGCTTGTCGCAGTAGACGTGGAGGCCGGCGTCGAACGCGGCGGACACCTGCTCGTAGTGGAGCGTGTGGGGCGTCCCGACGAGCACCGCGTCCAACTCCGCCTCCTCGTCGTACATCCGCTGGTAGTCCTCGTACTGCGAGGACTCCGGGACGTGGAACGTCTCGCCGCCCTGCTTCCGCGCGGACTCGTTCACGTCGCAGAGCGCGGTGACGCTGACGTCCGGATGCGCGTCGAACTCACCCCCGACGGTGGTCCCGATGTATCCCAGCCCGATGACTCCCATCTGTAGCGGCGTCGTGAAAGAGCGGTCGTCCTCCATGCGTGGTTTCGCCGGTAAGGGGGGCGGCGCAATAGGTGTTTGGTGGGTGTCATTCATCGGAAAAACACAGTCACAGTACGGAAAATAGGCGGGTTTAGGCAACGTCTCGATAAGTTCAGTTTCCGATACGTCCGTCCGAGTCGTCCCCCTACGGCGTCACCAGCGGTGGTGGACGTGTTCGCGCACGCGTTCGTCGTACACCGACTCGACGCGTTCGAGTTGGTCCGCAGAGAGGGGCGGAAGCGACGCGGCGGCGACGTTGTCGGCGATGTGGTCGGGGTTCAGCGACCCGGGGATGATCGTCGAGACGGCGTCGAACGAGAGAATCCACCGGAGCGTGAACTGCGCCAGCGTCGTACCTTCGGGGACGACGGCGTCCAGTTCCTCCGCCGCCGCCAGTCCCTCCTCGAAGGGGACGCCCGCGAACGTCTCGCCCACGTCGAACGCGTCGCCCTCGCGGTTGTAGTTGCGGTGGTCGTCCTCGGGGAACTCGGTATCCCGCGAGAGCGCGCCCGTGAGGAGGCCCGAAGCGAGGGGAACGCGGACGATGACGCCCACGTTCCGTCGCTTCGCCTCGCGGAAGAACACCTCGGCGGGACGCTGACGGAACGGATTGAAGATTATCTGCACCGTCTCGACGCCCGGATACTCGATGGCCTTCAGTCCCTCCTCGACTTTCTCGACGCTCACGCCGTAGTGGGAGAGTTTGCCGTCGTCCCGCAGGTCCGCGAGGGCGTCGAACACCTCGGGGCGGTAGTACACCTCGCGGGGCGGGCAGTGGAGTTGAAGGAGGTCCAGCGAATCGACGCCGAGGTTCTCGCGACTCCGGTCGACGAACCGTTCGAGGTTCTCGGCGGTGTAGCCGTCGGCCTCGTGAGGGTCGAGACGGCGGCCCGCCTTCGTGGCGACGGTCACGTCGTCCCAGGCGTCGTACTCCTCTACGACCTCGCCGACGAGTCGTTCGCTCCGGCCGTCGCCGTACACGTCCGCGGTATCGAGGAAATCGATGCCCTCGTCCAACGCCGCGCGGACGGCGTCGCGCCCCGCCTCGTCCGACACGTCGCCCCAGTCGCCGCCGAGTTGCCACGTCCCGAGTCCGATTTCGGTCACGTCGTAGCCCGTCGTTCCGAGCGGTCGGTGGTCCATGGGTAACGGGTGTCGTCCCCGGCCCGTAAGTGTAGGTTCACCGGCAGAACGCGCGGGAGGACGCGGTAGAAAGCGTCTCGTCGGACGGATACGCCCGCGGGGGTGTCGTGCGCGCGAAGCACCCAACGGCCCCGAGGGTATACGCGCGGCGGCCGTCGCCACGGACGTGACTCTCGAACAGACGCAAGCGCCCGACTTCACGCTCGAAAACACCGGCGGCGGCGAAACGACGCTCTCGGAGACGCTCGACTCCGGACCGACCGTCCTCCTCGTCAACCGCGGCCACTGGTGTAGCTTCTGCGCCGAACAACTCCAGACGTTCAGCGAGGTGTCGTACGACCTGTGGTTCAACGACGGCATAGACGTCGTTCCCGTCGTGACGGACCCGATGGACGAGGTGACGGAGATGCGCGACCGCTTCGACCTCGACATCCAACTGCTCGCCGACCCCGACGGTACCGTCGCAGAGCAGTACAGCGGAACCGAGGAGACGAGCCACGGACTCACGGGCGTCGCCGCGACGTACGTCGTCGACGAGGACGGGACCGTCCGGTACGAACAGGTCGCGGACCACCCCGCCGACCGAACGTACGGGAACTGGGTCCGGTACTTCATCCGCAACGACTACGAGGATCCGTTCGAGGGGTGAGCGGACCCGCCGTTTAACGGCCGGCCCGCCCCTATTGCTACCCATGACGTCCATAGCCGACTTCCTCATGCCCGCCGCCGCCTTCCCGTTGGGGAGGGTCTTCGAAGAACGGCCGGAGGTGCGACTGGAACTCGACCGCGTGGTTCCGAACGCGGACACGGTGATGCCGTTCTTCTGGGTGCACTACCCCGGAGACGAGATGGAGGACATCTTGGCGGTGTTCGACGACCTCCCGGAGTTGCGGTCGGTCGTCCTGATGGAGGACTTAGGCGACAAGGGACTGTTCCGCGCGGAGTGGGACCCCGACTACATGGGCATCATGGGGGCTATCGCCGCGACGGACGTGACCGTCGTCTCCGCTAGCGGGGCGGAGTCGGGGTGGACGTTCGAACTCCGCGCCCGGTCCGCGGAGTCGTTCTCGCAGTTCCAACGCTACTGCGACGACCACGAGATACCCGTGCGACTCACCCGCCTCAGCAGACTCACCGAGACGACGACCGGTTCGGGCTACGACCTGACCGAAGAGCAGTACGAGGCGTTGGTCCTCGCCTTCGAGCGGGGGTACTACGACGAACCGCGGCGGACGAATCTGGAGGAACTCGCCTCGGAACTCGGCATCTCGCGTCCGTCGCTCTCGGCGCGCCTCAAGCGGGGATACCGCAACCTCCTCACGGCGACTATCGTCGATACTGACCCCTCGTAGGGACCCATTTAAATGGGTTTCATAATTAGTGCCACCGCTGAACCGAATCCGAACCGAAGTAGGACATAATGTCAAATTCTACGGGACGAAGCAAGCCGTCTCCGTTCGCATACGATATCTCCCCGAAGGAGTCTCCGAGTAACGCAGTCGTCTCGGCTGTGGCCGCGGTAGCGGGGTACAGACCCGTCGCGACCGAACCCGCGGGCGAGGGCGACACCGCCCCCGTACTCGACCCCCTGTACAGCGTCATCGACCCGGACGCCCTCGACGAGATGTTCCGAGACGACGGGTCGCCCGCCATCTCCGGCCGAGTCCGGTTCAGTTACCACGACTGCGACGTCGCCGTTCTCAGCGACGGCGTGGTGGAGGTCACTCCGCCGGAGTGAGACGCCGTCCGGTTCGTCCCGCGGGGCGCGCGTCGGACGCCTCGCTTCGTTTTCTCCGCGAACAATGTCCGCCTCCCTCCCAAGAACATTCTACTACTCCGACCCCGTTCTACGCAACATGTTAGTCACTCTCTATCAGTACAAGCACGAGGAGGTCCAGTTCGACGACAACCGGACGACCGGCGAGTCCCAGACGGAGGACTCGGTGAACCCCGACTCGGAGGAGTACTTCGGCGAGGAACTCGACATCGACGCCGACATATGGGAGACCGTGGAGTACGAGGGGTCGCCGATTCAGCGCCGGGAGGTCACTCTCGACGACGTTACGGCCGTGACGATGCCCGAGGAGGCGGACTCGAGGGGCGGCGAACTTCCCGGGACGACGGTCCAGATTCGACGGGAAGGGACCATCGAACAACTCGAACACGCGACGCTGGTCGAGGCGGAGGACCGGACGCCGTAGCGTGAACCGCTACGACGCTCCGATTTCGGCGCGAAAACGAGTCAATCCGCTCTCCCCGATTTGAACTCGCTCGCAAATCGGAGATTCGTTCGCTGCTCGAATCGGACCGAGACGGACCGTTCACCGCTCACTTCGTTCGCAGGAGAAGTCCGCTCTCCCCGATTTGAACGGGGGGCAAGCCGATCTACAGTCGGCTGCTCTACCAAGCTGAGCTAAGAGCGGTCACGTTCGTCTATCGGACTGCCGCTCTTAAGGATTATCAATTTCGTCCGTTCCGAACCGACGCGTCCGAACATTGAAATACCATCGGGAGAATGGACGTGACGAATGAGTAAAATAACGTTCCGCGCCGACGACGACCTCGTCGAGCGACTGGAGGGGTTAGACACCTCCAAGAGCGAGGTGATGCGCGACGCGTTGCGTACGTACCTCGACCGGGCGGAGCGTGAGTCGTCCGACGCCGACCGGTCGGGCGCGACTGGCACCATCGACGCCGCACTCGCCGCGTACGTCGACGAACTCGTCACCGAACGAGTCGACGAACTACTCGCCACGCGCCTCGGCGAGCGACGGACGCCGCCGCGCGACGTAAACGTCAACCTCACCGTCGAGGGAGCGAAAACCGTCGAAAACGGCGTAAACGCCGGCGAGAGCGCCGACGGCGCGTCCGAGGCGCGTAAGACAGAGGCCGACGAGGACCGGACGGCCGCCGAGAGTCGAACGGACGCCTGCGAGAAGTGCGGCGAGGAGGTGTCCGACGAACACGTGTACTGTCCGAACTGCGGCGAGAAAGCGAACCATCGGGTGTTCTGCGAGTGCGGGGACGAACTCCGCTCCGACTGGGCGTTCTGCCCCGGATGCGGCCGCCGCACCTCCGCGGCGGACGTGCTCGAACGCCCGTAAACGCCTTCAGTCGTCCGCATACGACAGTCTGAGCGGTTTGTCTTACACTCGCCGTTACATTTATAACGTATCGCTCTGTGGTAACTGTCGCGTAAGACGGTCGTCTTACACACCGGCCTCGCGGCGGGGAAACGCTCTCCGTCCCGCGTTTTCGGGTGTGTAAGATGCTCGCACAACGGTGCGCGCCGTCTTACCGGGGGAATGCAAAAATATGGAGCGTGTGACACTACGAATTCCGAAGCAGCAGATCGAGGAAGTTGAACGCATGGTCGAAACCGGGGAATTCCCGAACCGGAGCGAGGCCATCCGTTCAGCGGTGCGCGAGATGCTCAACGAACAGCAGTCCGAGAACCGCGAACACTCGGGCAAGCGAACCTGGGCCAAGGTGTAGACGATGCAGGATATCGTCCGCGAGGCCATGGAACGCGACGAGGAAGAGAAACAGGCCGCCGACATGGCCGACGACGACGACGGATTCGGTGACCCCCGAATCGTCATCGTGGGCTGCGGCGGCGCTGGAAACAACACGATCAATCGCCTCTACAACATCGGCGTCGACGGTGCCGAGACGGTGGCCATCAACACCGACAAACAGCACCTGAAGATGATAGAGGCCGACACGAAGATTCTCGTCGGCAAGTCCCTCACGCAGGGTCTCGGCGCGGGCGGCGACCCCTCGATGGGCGAGCGCGCGACCGAGATGGCCCAAGGGACCGTCAAAGAGGTCCTCGGTAACGCCGACCTCGTGTTCGTCACCGCCGGCATGGGTGGCGGCACCGGGACCGGTGCGGCGCCCGTCGTCTCGAAGATCGCCAAAGAGCAGGGAGCCATCGTCGTGGGCATGGTCTCGACGCCGTTCAACGTCGAGCGCGCGCGCACGGTGAAGGCCGAGGAAGGACTGGAGAAACTCCGCAACGAGGCGGACTCCATCATCGTCCTCGACAACAACCGCCTGCTGGACTACGTGCCCAACCTCCCCATCGGGAAGGCGTTCTCCGTGATGGACCAGATCATCGCGGAGACGGTCAAGGGCATCTCCGAGACCATCACCCAGCCCTCGCTCATCAACCTGGACTACGCGGACATGTCCACCATCATGAACCAGGGCGGCGTCGCGGTGATGCTCGTCGGCGAGACGCAGGACAAGAACAAGACCCAAGAGGTGGTCAACGACGCGATGAACCACCCGCTTCTCGACGTGGACTACCGGGGCGCATCCGGCGGCCTCGTCCACATAACCGGCGGCCCCGACCTCACACTCAAGGAGGCCGAGGGTATCGCGAACAACATCACCGAACGCCTCGAAGCGTCCGCGAACGTCATCTGGGGCGCTCGCATTCAGGACGAGTACAAGGGCAAGGTACGCGTCATGGCCATCATGACCGGCGTCCAGTCGGCGCAGGTCCTCGGCCCGACGACCCAGAAGCAGGCCGACAAGTCGCGACAGAGCCTCGAGTCGCCTTCGGAGTTCGACGCGAGCAACAACGTCGAAGCCCCGAACCCGTCCGGTCGGTCCGGCACGTCCGGTCGGTCCAACACCGGCGGGTCGTGGCAGTCCGACGGCGGGCGCGACCAGTCCGAAGAGAGCAACGGGCTGGACGTTATCCGCTAACGTTTCGAACACGACCGCGGACTCTATCGGTCGCCCACCTCGCCAACGTTAACTGAACTCGGTTCCTCGGGCCCGCGCGGCCAGACCCGCCGCGCGGGACCACTTTTGCGACGCTCGACAGTACCGAAGAGCGGTCGCTCTCGGCAGAAGATGTGAACCCGCAGACGCCGACTACACCGCCCGAAGCGACTCCAGCAGGCGGCACTTCCGGCAGACGTCGCGGGCCGTCTTCGAACCGCACCGCTCGCACTCGTTGAGGTCCACGTCGTCGTCGCCTCGGTACCGGTCGGCGGCGAGTTCGGCTATCTCCTCGTACCCGGACATTATCGAGTGTCTCGTCCCCGGGTGTTTGTCTTCGAGTTCGAGCATCAACTCCTGAATCTCGCCGCGGAACGCCTCGGAGGCGTGCGGGCACTCCGTGATGTGGGCGGGGAGGTCCTTCAGGTGGGCGTACAGGGCGACTTCCTTCTCGGGGATGTCACGGAGCGGTTTCGCCCGCGGGACGAAGTCCTCGGAGCGGTTTCGGTCCTCGAAGCGGCCGAGACTGGCGTCGAAGTGCCGCGCCATCTGCTCGACGTCGCCTTCGAGGATGTTCATCAGCGCCGTCTCCGCCTCGTCGTCCAAGTTGTGCCCCGTCAGCAGTTTGTCCGCGCCGAACTCGTCGGCGTAGCGTTCGAGCAGGTCCCGGCGGAAGACGCCGCAGTACGCGCAGGCGGCCATGTTCTCTGGGTCGTCCTCCACCACGTCGTCCATGCGGACGCCGAACTCCTCCTCGTAGGAGACGAGTTCGTGTCGCATCTGGATGTCCTCGGCGAGTTCGACGCAGGCGTCGACGCTCTCGTCCCGGTAGCCCTCGATGCCCTCGTGGATGGTCAACGCCACCATCTCGATTCGGGGGTCGGGGCCGAACGTCTCGTCTAAGATGTGGGTGAGCACGACGCTATCTTTCCCGCCCGAGAGGCCGATGACCCACGTCTGGGGGTTCTCGGGCGTGGCGTCTCGCGGTACGAGACTGTCCTTCCGGATGCGGCCGCGGACGCGCTTTTCGACCGAGGCACAGAAGTGCTTCTCGCACAGGTGACCCCCGGAGTAGGCCGCGTGCATCACCGCGTCGCGGTCGCACTTGTCGCACTCCATCACCGGGTCGTTACCCGCCGGGAAGGATACCGGTTTCGTCTCCGGTCCCCCGACGACGCGTCGGTGACCGCGGCCGACGGACCCGCCGGTCGCCGGGCGTCGGTCGGAGGGGGAAGAAACGAGCGTGTGGAATGGGGGGAAGGGGGTGGGGATGGGGTGAGCATCCGACGAGTGCGCACCGGACGGCCCACGTGAGGGGGAAAGGGGAACGACCGAACCGAACGCCTCCCCGGATGCTACCGGTATATCCCGTCACGTCGCTTAAATGTCCATCGGTCTAACGGTACCGGTGGCGAAACGTATTCCCCGACGAAGGTCGGACCAACGGCCATGGAGCGAACTCGCGCCCTCGACCGGGTGACGGAGATTCTCGACGCGGTGACGTCCGGGCCGACGCCGGTTCCCGTCCGCGAACTGTGGGTGTACGGCGACGTGGCACTCGGACTCGACCCGGTGGAGCGACTCGACGTGTACGTGACGAAGGACTTGCTCTTCGGCGGCGACGCCGACCGCGAGGAGGAGTTCCGGAAGTCCCACGGCGTCAAGGGCGTCGGCAAGAGCGTCTCCGCGGAGTGGGCCGAGGAGTACCCCGAACACCTCCGCGCGAACGCCAACGGCCACGCCGCGCCGGAGAAGTGCCTCGCCGCGCACCTCTTGGAGGAGGACGAACCCGTCCACCTCGAAGTGTGCAACGCCTCCTTCGAGGACAACGTCACGCAACGACTGAAGGGCGCGGTGGCCCGCGACGCGTACGAACAGATACTCGACCCCCGCGGCGTCTGCCTGTACGCCGACGGCCGACGTTCCGAGGACGCCCTGGAGAAACTCCGCGGCGGCGAACTCGTCTTTCCGACCCTCTCGGAGTCGCTCGAAATGCTCGGACTCGACGAGGACGAGGCCGAGGAGGCGGCGGCGGCGGTTCAGGACTACCGACTCTCCCAATCCGGCGCGACGGTTCGCGGCGACGTGGTCTGAGCGACGAATCCTCCGTAGTCCGTTCTCGAGACGTCTCACCCGCCAGAGAGACGTATCTAAAGGTTCCTCCTCCGCGTAGCGCGCTCGGGTCGGAGTCACGCTGTGAAAGTGTGAACAAAATTTATCACAAACGTTTGTGTGTTGGGACGTGATGTCAAACCAACGCGATGTACCGGAGTCGTCGCGGCTGAGTCGCCGGGGGTTCGTCGGCGGACTCACGTCGTTGTTCGCGGCGTCGGCGTTCTCGCTGTCCGTCGACGAGGCCGCCGCGGCGCAGGTGACGAACGGTGACGATTCGAACGCGCAGACGCTCTCCTCGCCGGACGGAACCGTCGAGGTGACAGTCGACGTCTCGGACGGCGTCCCGAGTTACTGCGTCGTCCACGACGGAACCACCGTCGTCGAGGACTCGGCGCTGGGATTCGAGTTCCGGAATCAGGACGCCTTCGGCGAAGGAGTGTCCGTCACGGGCACCGAGCGTTCGACGACGGACGAGACGTGGACGCCCGTCTGGGACCAGTACGACCGGATACGCGAGCACTACGAGGAACTCCGAATCGGGCTGCAGGAGTCCGGCGGCGAGGGGCGAGCGCTCACACTGGAGGTTCGAGCGTTCGACGACGGCGTCGGCTTCCGGTACGTCTTCCCGGAGGACAGCGGGTTCGGCGACTTCGTGATAACCTCGGAACGGACGGAGTTCGCCTTCGCCGGCGACTACACCTCGTGGTGGATACCGAACGACTTCAACAGCTACGAGTACGCCTACGAGGAGACGCCGCTGAGCGAAATCGGCGCGCAGAGCTCCTTCGGCGGCGCGCACACGCCGATGACGATGAAGGCTGGCGAAGACAGCTACGTGAGCGTCCACGAGGCGAATCTCGTGGACTACGCGTCGATGGCCGTCGAACCCGCCTCGGAGGGGTCGACCACGTTCGAATCGACGCTGGCCCCCCTGCCCGACGGGACGAAGGTGACGGCGTCCGCGCCGCACCGAACCCCGTGGCGGACGATTCAGGTGGCGACGCGGCCCGGCGAACTCGTGGAGTCGAACCTCGTCGTCAACCTCAACGAACCCCGCGACGAGGAGGCGTTCCCGCAGGGGACGGACTGGATAGAGCCGCAGAAGTTCATCGGCGTCTGGTGGCTGATGATAACCGGCCGCGCGGACTGGGAGTATCAGGGCCCGGAGACGGGCAACCACGGCGCACAGACCGGCCGGATGAAGCGGTACATGGAGTTCGCCAGCGAACACGGAATTCCGAGCGTCCTCGTGGAGGGGTGGAACCAAGGCTGGGACTCCTACCCCGGCGACGGGAACACGATGGACTTCGACGAGACGTACCCCGACTTCGACATCCGAGAGGTGACGGAGTACGGGCAGGAACTCGACCCGCCGGTGGCGATGACGTCGCACAACGAGACGGCGGGCAACGTCTCGAACTACGAGTCCCAACTGCGCTCCGACTCCAGCCCCTTCGCGTTCTACGACGAGTTGGGAATCAACTCCATCAAGACGGGCTACGTCGCAGATAGCGGCGTCACCATCGACGGGACGACGTACAACCACCACTGCCAACCGCTCGTCAACCACCACCACCTCGTCTACCGGGAGGCGGCGAAACACCGCCAGATGCTGGAGGTGCACGAACCCATCAAGCCGACCGGCGAGCGTCGGACCTACCCCAACGTGATGACCCGCGAGGGCGTGTTGGGACAGGAGTACGACGCCTTCGGCGATATCTCGCCGTCGCACCACGTCACGTTCCCGTTCACGCGGATGCTCGGCGGCCCCGTCGAGTACACGCCCGGCATCTTCGACGTGGACTCGGGGTCCGGCGGCATCGAGACGACGCGGGCGAAGCAACTCGCCATGTACCCGACGTACTTCAGCGGCCTCCAGATGGTCGCGGACCTGCCGAGTTCCTACCTCGCGGACCGGGAGGCCACAGTCGGCGTCGGCGAGGTGGCGCAGGCGGAGTTCGGCGAGTCCGAGGGCTTCCCCACCGCCGCGAAGTGGGCCGGCGCGCAGGGCGAACGCTACGTCGCCGTGGACCCCAACAGCGCCGACGCCGGATCCTCCGTGTCGTGGACCGTCGAGGGCGTCGCGGAGGCGGGCGAGTACGACGTCCACCTCCGCTACGCCAGCGACGAGGAGGAGAACGCCGTCCCCGCCGACGCCGACCGGACGGCCACCGTGACCGTAAACGACGAGAGCGCGCAGGTCACCTTCCCGCCGACGGAGTACTGGGACGAGTGGGCGACGGTTTCGACCACCGTCTCGCTGGAATCGGGCGACAACGACCTCTCGGTGGTGCTGACCGACGAGGACACCGGCGGCCTCAACCTCGACGCCGTGGCGGTCACGGCGACGGGCGAGTCGATGCCCGACCCGGAGACGGACCCCATCCGCGGACCGACGGTGGACGCCTTCCGGTTCATCGAGGACGTGCCCGCCGCGGGGTGGGACGACACCCGGATGCTCGACGGCGAAATCGGCTCCTACACCGTGACCGCCCGTCGCAAGGGCGAGGAGTGGTACGTCGGCGCGATGACCGACGAGGACGGCCGCGCACTCGATGTCCCGTTGGACTTCCTCGACGCCGCGCCCGGCGAACGGAAGGGCCACGAGAAGGGGAAGGAAAACGGCGAGGGTCACGAGAAGAAGAACGGCGAGGGGAAGGGCCACACCAAAGGGACGTACGTCGCGGAGATGTACTCCGACGGCGTCGACGCCGCCTACGACGAGAACCTGACGGACGTGCGCGTCGACGAGTTCCTCGTGGACGCGGAGACGACGGTGCTGGCGTCGATGATAGAGTCCGGCGGCACCGCCCTCAGACTCCGCCCGGCCGGTCGGGAGGAGGCCGCCGAGTTGCCGACGTACGAACGGCCTCGACAGGACGTGGACGTCTCCATCTCGGGTGAGACGTTCGTCAGAGAGCAGTTCGTCGAAGCCACCGGTTCAAACGACGGCGACTACGTCGGCGGTACGACGGTCGAACTGGTCGTGGACGGGGAAGTGGCCGCGACGGCGAACGTCCGCTTCCCGCCGAACTCGGAGGAGGCGACGTACGAGTTCTCCTACGCCATCGACGACCCCGGCACGTACGACGTGACCGTTCGGACGACGGACGGGACGACGCTGGCGTCGAAGCGCGTGACGGTCAAGCCGCCGGTGACCGTCGCCTCCCTCTCGGACCCGTCGGGCGACGACGCCGGCCCCGGCGAGTACACCTACCCCACCGCGGGCGACTTCGAGGAGGGGGCGTTCGACCTTCGGTCGTTCACCGTCGAACAGACGCCGAGCGAGTACGAGTTCACCTTCGAGGTGGCGAACCTGTACAACGCCTTCGGGAGCGACCGGGGCTTCTCGCCGCAGATGTTCGTCCTCTGGGTCCGGAACCCGAACGCGTCCGGCGGAACCACCGAGACACTCGACGACCTGAGCGCCACCGCGTCGTTCGAGGACGCGTGGCACTACCGCCTCGAAATCAGCGGATTCACCAAGAGCGCGGTCGATTCCGCCGGCGCGACGTTGACCGACGCCGACGGGAACGCCGTCGCGGTCGGCGAGTCCGTGGACGCGTCGGCGAACACGGTCAGTCTGAGCATCGACCGCGCCGCGTTCGGCGGCGCCGACGCCGCCGAGTTAGAGGTCGTCCCGATGGTCCAATCGGAGGACCGGGGCAGTCTCCGCCCGGTCCAAGAGGAGAGCGCCGAGTACGTCTTCGGCGGGGCGACGGCCGGAGCGGTCGAGAACGCGCCGCGCATCGCCGACCTGTTGACGCCCGAGGGCGTCTCGCAGTCGGACGCTCTGGCGTACGGCGAAGGCGAACTGGCGACGATTCCGTTCGTCTCGCTGGGGTAGTCCCCCGGCGACTCACTCTTCGCGGCGTCCGAGGTTCCGCGCCCGACGCTCCGCCTCCTCGCGGGCGATCGATTCGGCCTCTTCGCGTTCGACCACCCTCGGATTCGACGTCTCGGCGTCGATGACCGAGTAGAGCGCGAACGCTCCGGCGGCGGAGAGGAGGGCGAAGACGACGGTGAACAGGGCGAAGCCGGTACCTTGCATGCGCGAACGTCCGCGCTCTCGGGAAGTAATTCTTCCCCCACGTTACGGAGAAGATATTTATTCTCCTGTCGGAACTAGCGAACGTATGAGCCCTCCAGAACGCGACGACGAGAAAGGCTGTCCGAAGTGCGGCGGCACCGAAACCGAGATGGACTCGATAGCGACGAGCGGAACCGGCTTCTCGAAGCTGTTCGACGTACAGAACCGAAGTTTCACCGTCGTCACCTGTACGAACTGCGGCTACTCCGAACTGTACCGCCGCAGTTCCAGCGGCAACCTCGCGGACCTGTTCTTGGGGTAGTCACTCCGCGTCGGGCACGCGCCCGACGGTGACGTCGAACGGGACGACTTCCGCGCGGCGGTACCGCCCCTCGCGCATCTGTTCGACGACGGCCCGACCCATCTCCCGCCAGTCGCGGCGAAGCGCGTCGTACTCCGCCTCCGAGAGGACGCGCCGGAGTTCCGTCTCGTGGGCGTCGAGGCCCGCGCCGTTTGCCTTCCGCGCCGCACTCTCCAGTTGGTGTTGGTCGTACGGCGGTTCGACCGTCTTCTGGTGGTAGTAGCGCCGCGTCCGCACGTCGCGCAGGCCCGCCGCCTCGAACAGGTTGGCCACCCGGTCGCCGAGGGCGACGTTCGTGCCGACGCCCTCGATGTACGCCTCGCGGACGGAGCGTTCGAGGGGGACTTCGGCGGCCACCGTCGAATCGACGCCCACGTCGGCGTTGTCCGGTTCGACGGCGGCGACGAGGTCAGAGGAGACGCGGGCGAACGCGGATACCGCTTCGGCGGGGTCGGGCAGGTTCACGAGAAGCGCCTGACAGACGGCTAAGTCGAAGGAATCGTCCGCGAACGGCGGTCGCGTGGCGTCGCCGGTCAGGGTCTGCAGTCCCGTCTCCTCGCGGGCGACGCGGGCGAGTTCGGGGTCCGCGTCGAGGCAGACCACCTCGCCGGGCGTCTCCTCGGCGAGGACGCGGGCGAGTTCGCCCGTTCCGGCCCCGGCGTCTAAGACGCGCGCTCGGTCGCCCAACGAGAGATCCGAGAGGGCGTCGCGGGAGTCGTCCCACATGCCCTCGCGCGTCCGCCGGAGGTACGATTTCGAGAACTTCCGCACGGGCGTCGGTACCCGCGGCGGCGACAAAAGAGAGTCGGTCCGCGCCGTCCGGTCGACGCTCGCACCCGGTCAGTCGTCGCCGCCGCGCCGCGTCCGCCGGACGAGGGCGGCGACGCCGCCGACCACTCCGGCGAGGCCCGCCACCGGCCCGAATCCCGGCGCCTCCGCGTCCGAGGTGACCTCCGACCCGGGCCCCGCGGCCCCCGAGTCGTTCGCCGCCCCTCGCGTCGCGTTCGCCGTCCCGTTTGCGGCCGTCTCGTTTGCGGCCGTCTCGTTTCTCGGGTCCTCAGTCCGCGTCGGGGCGGCGGTTCGGTTCGTCGGCGTCGCCGTCCCGGACGCGGCCTCGTCGGCCGACGCCGTTCGCTCCCGAACCGACCCCGACCCGTCGGCGCGCCACTGGAGCGTCGCAATCACGCCCGCGTGGTCGGAGGGCCACAGCGTCCGCCCGTCGGACCCGTCCACGCGGTCGGACGGCGACGCGCCGACGAGAACCGCCTCCGCGGGCGTCGGACCGCCGCGGACGAGGACGTGGTCCACGCGTTCGTCGAGGAGGGAACGCTCGTTCCCGAGCGTCGGGTCCTGACAGCAGGTGTACCCCGCGTCGTCCGGGCGCGCGGTCGCCCACGCGTCGGTGAAGTCCGCCGAGAGCGTCTCGTAGGCACCGCCGCCGTACTCGGGGCTGTCGTTCAGGTCGCCGAGGACGACGAGGGGGTCGTCGAGCGACGACAGCGTCTCCTCCAGTTGGGTCGCCTGCGCGTTCCGGACGCGCTCCGACGCCGATTCGAGGTGGGTGTTCACCACGGACACGTCCCGCCCGCGAACCGTCGCGCGAACGACGCCGTACCCCCGTTCGAGCCGGTAGGTTTCCCCGTCGACGGGCATTTCGAGTGCGGCGTCGAAGTGCGTCTGCGACGCGGATTCGACGGAGACGTCGGCTCCCTCGCGGACGAGGACGGCGTCGCGGTCGGTCAGGCGCACGTCGAGGCGGCCGTCGTCGGTGGCGGCCGGAAACTCGGCGTCGGCGTTCGTCGTCACCTGCGCCACCTCGTACGGCGCCCCTCTCTCTGCGAGGGTCGCGGTGAGTTCGGCGAGGAAGTCGACGACGACGTGGTCGGCGTTCGTCTCCCCGAGCGACGTCGCCTCGGCGGAGTCGTCCGTCCGCACGAGGGCCGCCTCCTGGACGCCGACGATATCCGGTTCGTGCGTCGCGAGTTCGTCCGCGACGGCGGCCATCCGTTCGGGGACCGAACTGGCCCGAACGTCGCGGTAGAGCGTTCCGACCGTCTCGGCCAGTTCGTCCTCCGAGCGGACGAAAAACAGCGCAAAGAGGTTCGCGCCGAGACCGAGGTTGCGCGTCGCGACTGTCACGCTCTCGTCCGCGCGGGCGCGCGCCGAACGAGACGCGGCGAGTCCGGTCACGGAGAGACCGGCGGCGAGTGCGCCGGCGCGGAGGGCGGTTCGTCGAGAGAGGGTCGTCACGGGGGTCCCGGAGTCCATTCGAGACGAACTCCTCCACCACACATAAAATATCTTCTAATTTTGATTAGTGAAAAAGTCAGATATACACGGACTTCGGTGGCTGTGTCGTCAGTCTTCTCGGAGTTCTCTCACTCGGTTGATATTCCACTCGAACCCTTTGCCGTCCTCGTTCGGCGTCTCCAAGACGAGGGGGACGTCAGCGAGGTCCGGGTGGTTGATGAACGCGCGCATCCCCTCCTCGCCGATGAGTCCCTCGCCGATGTGGGCGTGTTCGTCCTTGTTCGTCCCGCACTCGTGTTTCGAGTCGTTGAGGTGGACGCACTGCAGGTGTTCGAGGCCGACGGTGGCGTCGAGTTCCGCCACCGTCTCCTCGACGCCCTCGGCCGTCGAGAGGTCGTACCCCGCGGCGAAGGCGTGGGCGGTGTCGAGGCAGATGTCGAGGTCCTGTTCGGATTCTTCGAGGACGTACGCCAGATGCTCGAACTCGTCGCCCATCTTCGTTCCGCTCCCGGCGTCGCTCTCGATGAGGACGGTCACGTCGTCGGGGATATCGAGTTCGTCGAGGACGGAGACGGCGTTGTCGAGGCCCTGCTGTTCCCCTGCGCCGGTGTGCGCGCCGAGGTGGACGTTGACGTACGGAATGCCGAGTTTGTGGGCGGCGTCGACCTCCTTCTGCATCGAATCGAGCGACTTCTTCCGGAGGCCGTCCTTCGGCGTACAGAGGTTAACGAGGTAGGAGGTGTGGATGACCCACGGCCCCACGTCGTTCTCCTCCGACAGCGACCGAAACCGCTCCGCGTCGTCGTCGGCGATGTTCGGGTCCTGCCACACCTGCGGGGAGTGGGTGAATATCTGCCCGCAGTTGCCGCCGTCTTCCAGTTGCCTGTCGACGGCGTTGAACACGCCGCCCGCGATAGATTCGTGTGCGCCAACTCGCATGACGGAGCGCAGGAACTACGGGGCTATAGGAACTTCGGAGTGGAGACAGTCAGTCGAACGGACGGGAGAGTGATCGAAGACGGCCGCCCGACGGACCCCGTTACCGACCCTTCGGACGCCGCCGGACCCACTCGTCGTCGGCGTACTTCTCCGCTACGCGTTCCCGCGCGCGGTCCAGTTCCTCGTCGCTCCAGGACCCCGCCGCGGCGTCGGCCCACTCCGCGAGGGCGGATTCGACGGCCGCCACCGCGTCCGAACGCGTCGTCTCCGAGAGTTCGTCGACGCCGACGACGCGTTCGCGGAACGCCTCCGGCGAGACGTCGTGGCCCGAGAAGACGTCGAGGTGGTCCTCCGCGTGCACCGAGTACGTGAGCGACCCGTGCTGGATGACCGCGTCCCGCCGGCGGTACTGGGCGTTACCGCTTATCTTCCGGCCCTCGGCCACCACGTCGTGGGCGGGGTGGAGTGCGCGCAGGTAGCAGGCGGGCGACCATATCTCGGGGGACTCCTCGGCCACGAAGTCGGCGCCGACGCCCATCCGGCGGAAGGCGTCGAGGATAGGTTCACAGAGGATGCGGTAACAGTCCATCAGGTCGCCCGGAAGGTCGGACTTCGGCGCGACGATGGAGTACGAGACGTCGCCGTCGTAGTCGTGGTAGATGCCGCCGCCGCCCGTCTGCCGTCGGGTGACGGAGACGCCCGCCTCCGCGCAGTGATCCCAATCGACGGTGTCGGGGTCTTGGTGGTAGCCGAGAGAGAGCGTGCTCGGTTCCCACCGGTAGACGCGCACGGTTCGCGGGCCGCCCGACGCCGCCGTCTCGGCGGCTATCTCGTCGAGCGCCATCTGCATCGGCCCGTCGCGGGCCTCCTCGCGTATCAGTCGCCACTCGCGGTCCGCGAGGGGTCCGCGGGCATCCTCGGTCATGCCCCGGGGTACGACTGAACGCCGGAAAGTGGTTTCGTCGCTCGGCGGGCGAACGGCGTCGGAGGGCCCTCAGGCCAGCAACTGACACATCAGCCTGAACAACCGTTCGAGGTTCTTCGAGAGCGTCGACTGCTTCTCGCTCTGGAGGACGACGTTCTCCTTGGCCGTCTGCAGTTCGATGGTCTGGCCGTGGTCCGTGTGGTCCACCATCTTCAGTCCGGTGACGGCGTCGAGGGGGACGACGACGTACCGGAAGTCCTCGTCGGCGATGTCGGCCCGACAGTGCTTCCCTAAGACGTGGACGCTCCCTTCGGTCACGCCCACTTCGTACCCCACGTACTGCATCCCTGCGACTTCCGCGCCCGCGCGCTCTCCTTTCACCTTCGCTTTCAGGAGATCGTCGCCGATGAGGAGTCCCTCGACCATAGTCGCCGGTGTTCGAGCGACGATATAAAACTACGCGAGAATGTCCGGATTTCGTATCGCAATATGTGGTGTACGAGCGGGCGGCGGGGAACTCGCGTCCCTTATACGGCTCGCGGGCTTCGGGTCGGGTATGGTGCGGAACGTCGCCGGCGTGATGGCCGAGCTCGAACCCGAGGACTTCTATCTCCTCTCGGGCGTCGAGCAGGGGATGCGCTTCAGCGAGTGGGTCAATCGCGGCAAACTCCCCGAACTCACCGGTCTCACCCCGGAGAACGTCGAGTACAGGTTAGACCGGTGCGCGACGAGAGAGCTGATAGAGCGGAAGACCATCCAGTACGAGGGGTACAAGCTCTCCGTGAAGGGGTACGACGCCCTCGCCCTCCGGACGTTCTCGAAGCGCGACACGATACAGGGCGTCGGCGCGCCCCTCGGCGTCGGCAAGGAGAGCGACGTGTTGGAGGTGCAGTCGTACAAGCCGCTCGCGCTGAAGTTCCACCGCGAGGGGTACACGAACTTCCGGGAGGTGATGCGCGAACGCGACTACACCTCCGACCGACAGCACGTCTCGTGGCTCTACACGGCCCGCAAGGCGGCAGAACGCGAGTACGAGGCGCTGGAGGACCTCTACCCCGACGTGTCGGTGCCGCGGCCCGTCGACCAGAACCGCCACGCCATCGTCATGGAGAAACTGGAGGGCGTCGAACTGGGAAAGGCCAAACTCGCCGACGAACAGGCGGTGGGCGTCCTCGATCTGATTCTCGCCGAAGTCGCCGCCGCGTACGAGGCGGGCTACGTCCACGCCGACATGAGCGAGTACAACGTCGCAGTCGCGGAGAACGGCGTCACCGTCTTCGACTGGCCGCAGGCCGTCCCGACGGACCACGACAACGCCCGCGAACTCCTCGCCCGCGACGTGAAGAACCTGCTCGGCTACTTCCGGCGGAAGTACCCCTCCGCGATGCCCGAGGCGGTGGACGAACCGAGCGTCTGCGACGCCGTCGCCGCCGACGAGTTCGAGACGGTCCGCGACCACGCCGAGTAACGTTCGTTCTCACTCCGAGGCGTTCGACGAACGGGCCGCGGGAGGGTCTCTGGCCGCGAGCGTCTCGTGAATCCCGAGGACGAACGCGGGGACGACGACCATGAAGACGTGTTCTTCGAGGGGGATGCCGAGCAGTTCGACGCCCGTCCGCAACGGGATGGCGAAGACGCCGACTTCGAGCGTGTACCAGTCCCAGACGTACGCGACGGGGTAGACGACTGCTATCGTCCGGGCCGTCCGCCGAACGGCGTCTCGGCCGGCGCGAACGAGGAGGACGGCGGCGAACGTACCGAACAGGACCTCCGTCGCCAGATACGTGTACGGCCCGAGGACGCCGATATCGGGGAGCGGAACGCCCGCGAGGGGGCGGTACGCGACGGCGACGACCAACAGGGCGAGGAAGACGTACGCGCCGCGGATGAGAAGCATCGTCGCGAGTTGCGGCGTCGCCCCGCGCGCGACGACGACGACGGCCCCGAACGCGACTGCGGCGACGGGGGCGAACGCGGGGAACAGGCCGGTTATCGCGCCCGCGACGACGAGAAACAGGCCGAGGCCGACGAGGGCGTCCGCGAGGCGGAAGGCGTTCGCGTACCCGAGGGCGACGGCGACGGTTCGCTTGCCGATAGAGCGGTCGTACTGGTAGTCTTGGGCGTCGTCGATGATTTTGACGCCCGAGAGGACGAGCAGAAACACCGCCGCGAACGCCGCGGGCGTCGCGGCGACGCCGCCCGTCTGCGCGTAGTACCCGCCGAGGATGCTGAGCGCGATTCCGGAGGGGTAGCCCGCCGTCGCCGTCACGGGGTTCGTGTCGAGTTGCGGGGCGTGAAAGAAGCCGAGAAACCACGTGGGAACGACGAGGGCGAGGACGCCGACGTCGACGAGGGAGGCGAGGGCGGCGGCGCACGCTACGAACCCGAGCGTCGCGCCCGCTAACCCGACGTGACACCCGCGGCGACTCATCGGATGGTCGTCGTCCTCGCCGCGGCGGTAGAAGTCCACGTACCCGTCCTTGACGTGGGCCGTGTAGACGGCGAAGAATATCGTGAGGGCGTGGACTGCGCCGACGAGGAGGCCGAACTCGCCCGCGAGGATGGCACCGAACCACGACGCCGCAAGCGGCGGCAGCATGAACACCGGATGCACCTGCGACGCGAGGGCGCCGACCGCCGCTCTCGTCCCCGTCCCGTGGCGTGCGATGGCCATAGCGTCTCTAGCGGCGCGACGCCGAAAACGGTAGGGACCGATTCGCACGCCGTGCAAGCGGTGTCCGCAGACGGGAAGATACACGCGAAAGAGACACGATAAACTGAATGACGCGATATCAAATCGGTCCGAACGGGAGACGGTCAGGGATACAGACGAGCGTCCCGCCCGGACCGCGATGTCGGCGACTCGGGCGCTACGCGGCGTAACTGCTCGAATCGGCGAATCGGCGAACCGCCGGGCGGGACGACGTAGAGGCGGCGAACGCCGCCGGCGGTGACGCGGGAAAGTGAGAAACTGGGGGACCGACCCCGCGTTAGTCTGCGACGATTGGGTCTTTCAGGGCCGCGACTTCCGACATGATGGCCTCGACGTTGTCGTCTCCGACGCCGTTCTCGCGGAGTGCGCGTTCGAGGTGGTCGGCGACGGCGTCGAAGTCCGCCTCGGTGATGTCGAGGTGGGCGTGCGCCTCGTACATGTCGGCGGAGTAGTCCACGGGGCCGCCCGCGACGGAACTGATGAACTGCACTTGGTGCGCGCGGAGTTCTTGCATATCCATCCCGTCGAAGTACCCGACGAGTCGTTCGTCGGACAACACCCGTTCGTAGAAATCGTCGACGACTGCTTTCACGGCTTCTTTACCGCCTATCTGCCGATATACGGATTCGGACATCGGGGACGCACGTACGTTGACGGAGCGTCACCGTAGTCTCTCACACCCACATGTCCGGCGTTATATAAGCGAGAGGACGAAACCCGACGGACGGATCAGACTCGGAGAATTTGGTTCAGAAGTTTCGACTGCGCGACGGCGAGATGTTCGGTGAACGTGGAGACGGAGACGCCGAGTGCCGACGCCACGTCGGCGGAGTCGGCCTCCTTCGGTCGTTCGAAGTAGCCCATCTCGTGGGCGGTGCTGAGCACTTCGTACTGCCGGTCGGTGAACGCCGACCGGTCCACGAGGAGCAACGACCGTTCGTCGTCCGGCCCGGACCGCACCAGTCGGCGGACGCCGACGGCGTCGCACCGCGACCGGAGGTCCGAGACGACGCGCCGCACCGTCTCCACGTCGGGCGCGACGAACGAGACGGCGACGGTTCCGCCGTCGGCGTCGAGTGCGCGGACGGGACAGCCGTGGTTCGGGACGCGCCCGCAGGGGCAGTCCTCGCCCGCCGCCTCGAACCGGAACACGGACCGCGAACCGTCGGCGAACACTCGTTCCGCGTCGTCGGGGACGGGCGAGTCGTCTCCGTCGCGTTTCACCGTCACCTCGCCGACGACGGACCCGCCTCGGGACGCCGCCTGCCTGTCGGTGACGACGGACTCCACCTCCAAATCCTCGCTCATCGGGGCGACGGGACATCCGGTGACGCCGTCGACTTCGAGCTCGGCGTGGACGCCGACCATATCGGACGAACTCGCGGCTGATACAAGTTCCTACGGAAACGACGCGCCCTTTCGGCCGACGCACGAAGCAGGGGGCCGACCGAGATACCGAAACAGGCCCGGACAGCCGACCGTACCGCAGCGGCGGTCCCATACGTCGTGAACGGCGAGTTCTGGCCGGAGCGCTCAGAGGACGGAGAGTTCGACGGTGTCGGCCTCGAAATCCTCGACGAACGCGCCGCCGCCGCCGACGCTGAACGTCCCCTCCTCGGCGGTGACGACGAGGGTGTTCTCGACGGGGAAGGAGTTCGTCGAGGGTTCGAGCAGTCCCTGCCGCACGTCCACTATCTGCCCTTCGAGTTCCGTCGGGCCGTCGTCGACGTGGACCGGACGGCCGGCGACGCGCGCCGCCACGTCGTGGCCCGCGCGGAGGTGGAGCGTCGCTTGGAAGACGGCGTGCCGGAAGTCCTCGTACGTCGCCGGCAGGTCCGCGGGTTCCCGCGTGTACACCTCGGCGGCCATCGGCCAGTAGTTCCCGAGGAACGACCCGACGATGACCGGGCCGAGCTGCTCTTGGGCGAAGACGATGGCCTGCGCCTCGCTGTTGGACCGGGTGACCATCTCCGCGGGGGCGACGAGACCCGCCTCGTAGTCGACGGTGAGCATCGTCGGCATCGGTTGGTCCCACGCCCGCGCGACGGAGGCGAGACCGGACAGTTCCGCGTCCGTGCCGGGTTCGACGCCCGTGACGATGAGGAGGACGAGGACGCCGCGTTCGACGGCGGCGCGCAGTTCGTCGGCCACCTCGTCCAGCAGGTGGTAGGGGATGCCGAGCGTCACCTCCGTCTCCGCGCGGGCGACGAGTTCGGAGACGCGCTTCAGCACCGTCACCCGCGATTTCACCACCTCGAAGCGCTCCGACCGGGGGGCCGCCCGCGAGAACCGCGACTCCAGCGCGGGGCGCATGTCGTCTAAGTCCGACGTGAGCGTCTCAACCACGTCCGCGGGCGGGTTCGCCCGAATCGTCGTCGGGACGGCGTGGTCGTTGACCTCGACGAACCCCCTATCGTCGAGTTTCTCCGCGATGCTGTACACGTACCGCTTCGAGACGCCCGCCTCGTCGGCGATGGTGCTCGCCTTCGCCTCGCCGAGCTCCAGAATCGTCAGATACGTATCTACCTCCTTGTCCGAGAATCCGAATCGCTCCAGCATGTCGGCGAGCGACGCATCGTCCATACGGCTACATGCAGAGGGGCCGTACTTACATCACTCGGTCAGTTCGACCCCCGAAGCGCCGGGGGTGGGCGGTTCTCGCTACTCGACCCGGAGGACGACGGCGTCCTCGACGCGAATGCCGTCCCCGGTGCCGACCTCCTCGTCGGAGACGAGGTCGGTCGTCGCCGAGGGAACCCGGTCCAGCCTCACCGTCGCGGCGTCGCCGCCGAAGTTCAGGACGACGACGAGTCGGTCGTCGCCCTCGCCGCGTTCGTAGGCGACCACGTCGTCGGCCGCCGCGCCCGTGACCTCGACGTTCACGGGTTCGACGCGTTCGCTCCGGAGGGCGGGTTCCGCGTTCCGGACGGCGACGAGGCGGCGGTGGAACTCGGTGAGTTCGGCGTCGCCGTCGTGCCACTTCATCGTGCCGCGTTGCTCCGTCACGCCGCGTTCCTGCCCGTAGTATATCATCGGCGCGCCGGGGAGCGTCAGCGTCGCCGCCGCCGCGGCGGGGAGGGCGTCTGGGCCGCACTCCGCGAGGTAGCGGTCCTCGTCGTGGTTCTCGACGTACCGCATGTGGACCGCCTCGTCGGGGTAGCCCCGGCGCTCCGAGTCCGCGAGGGCGTCGAACAGTTCCGTCGCGGAGGCCTCGCCGCCGCCTATCCGCCGGAGGGTGTGATAGAGGTCCGTGTCGTAGTGCAGGTCGAACTCGTTCTCCCGGAAGTCGGCGTTCCGCGGCACCGTCTCGTCCAAGAGGAGGAACTCGGGGTCCCGTGCCTTCGCGCGGGCGCGGACCTCCTTCCAGAAGCCGTGGGGGACGCCCCACGCCACGTCGCACCGGAACCCGTCGACGACGGGTAGCCACTCTTCGACCACGTCGAGCATCCACTCTCTCGTCCGGAGGGAGTCGTAGTTGAGGTTCGGAATCTTCGTCCAGTTGAAGTAGTAGGCGGGCGCGCCGTCGGCGGACCACTCGATTTCGGAGGTGTCCTCCGCGGCGGGGACGCGGCCGTACAGGTCCTCGTACCCCTCGACGCCCGCCTCGTGGAGTTGGTAGGCCGGGTGGTCCCGGGAGGTGTGGTTGACGACCAAATCGAAGAGGACCCGAATTCCGGCCTCGTGGAGTCGGTCGACCAGCGACTCGAACTCCTCGCGCGTCCCGAGGTCGGAGGCGGTGTCGAACAGGTCGGTGATGTGGTAGCCGTGGCGGGTCGGACTCTCGGCGACGGGCGTCAACCAGAGCGTATCGACGCCGAGGTGTTCGAGGTACGGGACGCGGCGGCGAATCTCCTCGAACGTCGTCTCCACCGTCTCGCCGGCGAACTCGCGGACGAATATCTGATAGACGGTGGCGTCGCGGACCCACGCCGGCGGGTCGGCGGGGCGGCGGAACGACGCCTCCCCGCCCTCGACTGCGAGTTCGAGGGTGTCGGCGATACCGTGGCGTTCGGCCACCGGGACGGCGTGGACGCGCGTCAGTTCCGAGATTGCATCGGCGGGGACGCGCAGTTCGTCGTCGGCGACGAGAACGTCGCCCCGCGAGAGGGCGTCGCGGCCGTCGAGGTAGAACTCCACTTCGGGGGCGGCACCGTCCGGCGCGGGGTCGGCGTCCGCGGCGACCACGAGTTCGTCGCCCTCGCGCCGACCCCGAAGGGAGACGCGCGGGCGGCCCGGCCCCGCCACGGAGACGTCCACGTCGGCGTACGGTTCGAACTCGTCGTCGAACGCGAAGACGAGGTTGTGGTCGCCCGGCGGGAGGCGCGCTTCGACGGCCCACTCTTCTCTCTCTTCGTCGTACTCCGCGCGGTGTCGACCCATCGTGAAGTCGTTGAACCGCCCGATGACCGAGGCGGAGTCGACCGATTCGGGGTCGACGTCCACCTCGTCGGCCGCCACGGAGACGCGGACGGTCGTTCGGGGGTCGGGGAACGCGCGGACGGTCTGTCGGTGCGTGCCGTCGGGCGCGTCGAGTTCGAGTCTGTACGTGCCGGTCACGTCCGGGTCGAGGTGGACGACCGGCGAATCGCCGACCGTCGCCTCGCTTCCGTCGGGCCGTTCGAGGAGGCGCCACGAGAACGCGGCCGTCGCGTCCGGGTTCCGAGGCGCGAGTTCGACCGGCGACCCGACGTGCGTGAACCGGGGCGGTCCGGGATGGTGCATACGGACACGCCCACGTTCGACCCTGTTTACTGTTTCGCTCCGAGATGAATCTGTGAACGAATATTACACCAAAAGTTATGTCGCTGCGGCGGGGAGGCTCCCACGATGCAACTTCGAGACGCGCTGAACGACTACAAGCGTCACCGGGACCACGAGACCCGGTTTCCGGGCGAGTGCCGGACGACGACCGGTCGCTTCTCCGGACTGGACGGTCGGTTGGTCCACGTCGACGAAGACGGGCGATTACGCGACTTCAGCTACCCCCTCGTCGGACTGACCGGCGTCGTCCGGTCCAGAGTGGGCGTCCGGCCCGCGGGCGCGGCGGACTCCGAGACGACGTGGTTCGACGCCGAGGGGGGCGACCAGCGCTACCACGGGGACACCGCGCTCGTCGTGACGACGCACGAGACGCCGCACGGCGTCGTCTCGCAGTACGACCTGACGCTGGGCGACGTGCACGTGACGCACGTGGACGCCTCGGAGGCCGACGGCGAACTCGACGTGGCGGCGTGCGTCGGCTTCGGCCCCGACGGCCGCGACACGCAGATCGGTCAACTGCGCCACGGCGACGCCGTCGAGGTGTACCACGCCGAGGAGCACGACTACCTCGCCAGCGCGACGGGGTTCGAGACGCTCCGCGGCGAGGCGTTCGGCGGGTTCGACGGACTCGCGGGCGACGCCCCCGACCCGTACCCGCGTCCCGTCTCCGAGGACCGGTACGAGGACGGCCAACTGAGCGGCGACGTGGTGGGCGTCCTCCCCGCGCCCGACGGGTCGGCGACGTTCGCGACGCTCCTGACCGACCGCTCCGAGCGCCCCCGGGCGGACGCCCTCGACGCCGTGCGGACGGCCGCAGCGGAGTACGCCGACGTATCGGCGCTGGAACGCGCCGCCGAGGCGCAGGTGGGAGACGTCTCGGGACCGTACGCCGATGCCGTCGCCGCCGACCTGCGCGTCCTCTCTCTCCTCTCGGGACCGCGCGGCCTCCGCGCCGCCGGTCCGGATTTCGACCCCTACTACGTCTACTCCGGCGGGTACGGCTACACGTGGTTCCGCGACGACTCGGAGATATCGCTGTTCCTGCTGGAGTCGGACCGGCGGTTCGGGCTCGGACTCTCGGAGTGGCACGAGAAGAGCGCGCGGTCGTACCGCGAGACCCAACTGGACGACGGGTCGTGGCCCCACCGCGTCTGGCCGTTCGACGGGTCGTTAGCCCCCGGATGGGCGAACGGCCGACTCGAAGCGGGCGACGACGTGGAGTACCAAGCCGACCAGACCGGGAGCGTCGTCTCCTTCCTCGCGTCGTACCTCGCGGAGACCGACGGCGAGGAGGCCGAGGCGGTTCGAGAGACGCTCGAACGCGCGTTCGACGGGATGGACGACACGCTGGCCGACGACGGCCGCCCCGCGACGTGCCAGAACGCCTGGGAGGACGCGTCGGGGCGGTTCGCCCACACGGCGGCGACGTTCCTCGAAGCCTACTCGGCGCTCGCGGCGGCCGATATCGAGGGGCTCTCGGAGCGAGCGCTCGCCCGCGCCGAGGACGTCTACCGCGCCATCGACGACCTGTGGGTGCCGGAACGCGGCATCTACGCCCTCCGGGAGTACGGCCCCGACGCCGACCGGGCGGGCGAACTCGACGAACGCTGCGACTCGGCGGCGCTTGCGCTTTCGAGCGCGCACCGCACGTACGCCGAGGTGGGCGAGGTGGACGAACGGCGACTCGACCGCCTCGTCTCCCACGTCGAAACGGTCACCGAGGAACTGTACCGCGACCCCGCAGAGAGCGACGTGGCGGGACTGATCCGCTACGAGGGCGACGGCTGGCGGACGCGAACGCAGGACGACGAGAAGATTTGGACCGTCTCGACGGCGTGGGGCGCACACGCCGCCGCGAGCCTGAGCGCGCACCTCTCGGACCGCGGCGACGACCGGGCGGAGTCGCTGGCGGCGACGGCGAGCGAACTCCTCGGGCACGTCCTCCCCGGCGGGTCGCTCTGTCTGGCGAACGGCTACCTCCCCGAACAGGTGTTCGACGAGGGGACGCCCGATAGCGCGACGCCGTTGGGGTGGCCCCACGCCCTCCGACTCGCGACGGTGGCGCTGATGGACGAGTACGAGATGATAGATGCGGGATCGGCGGCGACGGAGCGTCTGCCGCCTCGGCGGAGCGCGAACGTCGGAACGCCCGACGCCGACGACTGAACTCCGATTACGCCGTCGCTTTCTTCCGTTCGGTCGGTTCCTCCCAGAGGAGCGACTCGCCCGACGCCGCGTCGAACAGGGTGACGTCGCGTTGGTCGAACGTCACGCGAATCGCGTCGCCGTTCGACGGTTCGACGTGCGAGTCCACGCGGGCGATGAAGTCGGGACCGAGGTCCAAGTGGAGGTAGTTGTCGCTCCCGACGGGTTCGACCACCTCGACGGTGGCGAGGAGGCCGTCCTCGCCGTCGGTGACGGTGACGTTCTCCGGGCGGATTCCGAGGCGCGCCTCGGTCACGCCCGTCTCCGAGACGGCGCGGGCCGCCTCGCCCGTCAGTTCGTACTCGAAGCCGTCGTCGTTCGTGAGGGCGACGCGTCCGCCGTCGCCCGCAACGGCCACGTCGAGGAAGTTCATCGACGGCGACCCGACGAACCCGCCGACGAACTCGTTGCGCGGGTTGCGGTACACCTCCTTCGGCGCGCCCGTCTGCTGGAGGACGCCGTCGTTGAGGATGGCGATGCGGTCGCCCATCGTCATCGCCTCCTCTTGGTCGTGCGTGACGTAGATGGCGGTGATGCCGAGTTCGTTCTGGAGGCGCTGAATCTCCGTCCGCATCGTCGTCCGGAGTTTCGCGTCGAGGTTCGAGAGCGGTTCGTCGAACAGGAACACGTCGGGTTCGCGCACGATGGCGCGCCCGAGGGCGACTCGCTGTTTCTGCCCGCCGGACAGTTCGTCTGGTCGGTCGTCCAGCAGTTCCTCGATGTCCATCATCTCGGCCGTCTCGCGGACTCGCTCCTCGCGTTCGTCCTTCGAGAGGTCGGTGCTCATCCGCAGACCGAACGCCATGTTCTGCCGGACGGTCTTGTGCGGGTACAGCGCGTAGTTCTGAAACACCATCGCCACGTCGCGCCGGCGGGCGTGCACGTCGGTCACGTCCTCGCCGTCGATTTCGATGGTCCCCGACGTGGGCGATTCCAGTCCCGCCAGCATCCGGAGCGTGGTCGATTTCCCGCACCCCGAGGGACCGACCACGGTGACGAACTCTCCGTCCTCGACGTCGAGCGACACGTCGTCCACCGCGACGATGCGCCCGTTGTCGAACTCCTTTCTGAGATTATCGAGCGTTACGGTTGCCATTGCCCCGTGACTTGTTACGACGGTGTATAGTTCTTACCCTCTCTCGTGGATTTGTGATGCACTATTTCGTAGTTCTTTTACGGCCTCTGCTACCGAGACGCTATCGCCGGCCCGTTCGGGCTTCGACGCCCCCTTTCCCGCTCCACTCGGATGATAAACGGTGAGGGATCCGAATGAATTAAGTCGTGAACGAATAATTCATCTCACGTTCAGCCATGACCATGGAACGCAGAACGCTGCTGAAGCGTCTCGGAACCGCGGGCGTCGCCGCGGCGCTCGCGGGGTGCGTGGGCGTCCAGAGCCAAGGAGACCAGACGGCGCAGTCGGGCGGCGAGTCGTCCGCCGAGGGTGGGACGGACGACGCCTCCGCCGGAACCGCGAAAGCGTGGTACAGGCTCTCCGATACGGAGCTTCCCGCTCGGGAGGCCGCGCTAAAGCAATTCAACGAGCAGTCCGAGCACACGATAAAGGGCGCGGACATCTCGGACATGCGCAAGAAGACGACGAGCGCGATTCCCGCCGGACAGGGACCGGAGACGTTCGAGTGGGCGCACGACTTGGCGGGAGACTACCTCAACCGCGGCTTCATCGTCGGCCAAGGGGACGAACTGAGCCTGAGCCTCGATGAGTTCACCGACGCGGCGGCCGAAGCGGCGCAGTACGACGGGAACGTCGTCGGACTGCCGCACACGGCCGAAACCGTCGCCCTCCTCTACAACAAGGAGTACGTGGACGAAGCGCCGGAAACCGTCGCGGACATGAAGGCCGTGATGGAGGAGCACCACGACCCGAGCAACAACCAGTACGGGCTGGGGATGCCCTTCGCTGACCCCTACTTCCTGAGCGCGTGGGCGCACGCGTTCGGCGGCTACTACTTCGACCACTCGAAGGACGAACCGCTCGGCGTCGCGAAGTCCGAAACCGTCGAGGGCGTCCAGTTCGCGGTGGACAACTTCGTGCCGTACATGCCGAACGACCCCACGTACGAACCGCAGGCGTCCGCCTTCGCGGAGGGTAACGCCGCGTTCGCCATCAACGGCCCGTGGTACCTCTCGACGCTCAACGAGAAGGGCGTCGACTACGGCATCGCGAAACTGCCGACGCCCGAGGGCGGCGAACCGAGGCCCTACACGGGAATCACCCTCTGGTACTTCTCGAAGAAGATGGGCGAGGGCGGCGCGTCCGCCGCGGCGGCCCGCGAGTTCATCGAGTGGTACGTCACGAACGAGGACCTGCTTCGGAAGCGCGCCGAGGAGACGGGGAGCATCCCCGTCCTGACGAGTCTCGCCGAGAGCGGCGACCTGCCGGAGAACGTGCAGGGCTTCGCCGAGGCGGTCCAGCAGGGCTACCCGATGCCCGCGCACCCGAAGATGAACAAGGTGTGGGACCCCGTGAAGGCCGCGCTGACGAAGGGGTTCAACGGGAAGGACGTCCAGAAGGCGATGGATGCGGCCGCGACGGAAATCCGCGGAAACTGGGAGTAAGGACGACCAATGAGTACTGCTTCACGCGTTGCACGCCGCGTCAAGGAGGTTCCGTTCCTCGACAAGAGCGACGTGTCGCTCCTCTTCGTCCTGCCGGGACTGTTCGTCTTCTCGGCGTTCATGCTGTTTCCGGTGCTGTACCTGCTCGGCATCTCCTTTACGAACGCCGCGCCCGCGAACCTGTTCGCCGGCGAAGGCGCACTGTCGGTGCTGACGTTCGGAGAGGCGGCGTTCGTCGGCTTGGAGAACTACACACAGGTGCTGTTCGGCGGCACGTTCGACGTCGTGTTGTTCGGCGAGACGCTCCTTACCCTGCCGATAAACGGCCAGTTTTGGAACTCCTTCGGCGTGACGTGGCTGTTCGTCGCCACGAGCGTCACGCTGAAGATCACGCTGAGTCTGACGATCGCCTTGGTCGTGACCGGCGAACGGGTCCGCGGCAAGCGGTTCATGCGTTCGCTCATCATCCTCCCGATGGGGCTGCCCGCCATCTTCACCATCACCGTCTGGCGCGGCATCTTCAGTTCCGCCGAGTTCGGGCTCGCGAACCAGATTCTCGCCGCGCTCGGGTTGGAGACGGTGTCGTGGCTCAGTAACCGGTGGATGGCGTTCCTCGCCTACAACGTCACGGAGGCGTGGTTGGCCTACCCGTTCATGGTCATCATCACCGTCAGCGCGCTTCAGGACGTGCCCGACGAACTCCACGAGGCGGCGATGGTCGACGGCGCGGGCTACGTCGCTCGCTTCTTCCACGTCACCCTTCCCTCCATCAAGAAGCCGGTGCTGTTCGCGTCGATTCTGACCGCGGCGGCGTCGTTCCAGCAGTTCCTCATCCCCTTCGTGTTCAACGAGGGCGGACCGGCGCGGCAGAACGAACTCATCGTCGTGTACGGCTACCGCGAGGCGTTGTCGTTCTCGCAGTACGGTCGCGGGGCGGCGATAAGCCTCATCGCCGTCCTGTTCATCGGCGCGTTCATGTGGTTGAACGTCAAGCGCGGACGACTCGCAGACGGGGTGAACGAAGCGTGAGCCTCTTCGACGGCGTCGCACGGAAGTTGAAGGAGGACACGCTCACCGTCGTCTCCGCACCCCTCGAAGTCGCCCGCGACGCGGCGTACACCGTCGAGGGCGTCCGCAACGGCGAGATATCGCCCGTCGAACCGCTGAAGACGACGGGCGCGACGCTCGGCGCACTCGTCGGCGTCCTGTTGCTCCTGTTTCCCATCTACTGGATACTCATCGCGGCGCTCTCGGGGACCGGCGGCTCCATCTACTCCTCCAGCGGTCTGAAACTGTTCCCGGAGAGTCCGTCCTTGGTGCCGTTCCTCTGGGTCGTCGGCGACCTGATAATCCCGGCGTACAGCATCTCGCTGAACGTTCCGTTGAGCGATATCGCCGTCGTGTTCAACACGCCGCAGGTGGTGTTCCTCGACGTGAGCGCGCTGAAACCGGGGACGGTCGGGCGAATCGCGTTCGGTTCGACCGAACTGTTCCCCGGGTTCGGCGTCCAACCCGTCGAGAACCCCTCGACGTTCAAGAAGTTCTTCTGGAACAGCCTCACCGTGGCGATTCCGACGGTCATCATCTCGATGTGTCTGGTCGTCCCGGCGGCATACGCCCTCTCGCGGCGGGAGTTCATCCTCCGCCGGAAGATTCTGTTCGTCTACGTGCTGATGACGCAGGTGGGGAGCGGACTCGGCATCGCCCTCCTCATCGGACTGTACACGGTGTACGTCCAGTTCGGCATCAACGACAACAAACTCGCACTCGCCGTCTACTACGCGGCGACGGCGGTGCCGTTCAACACGTGGCTCTTGAAGACGTACATGGACGGCATCCCCGTCTCCTACGAGGAGGCGGCGGTGGTGGACGGCGCGCCGCCGTGGCGCGTCGTCACCGAAGTCATCGTCCCCCTGTCTGCGGCGGGACTGGCGACGGTGTTCATCTTCACCTTCCTGACGGGGTGGACGGAGTTCGTCGTCGCCCAAACCCTCCTCGGCACGGAGAACTACACGCTCCCGGTCGGGTTGTTCTCGCTGATAAGCGAGTACTCCATCCCGTGGGCGCGGTTCTCGGCGTTCGCGCTCACGTTCGCCGCGCCCATCATGCTCGTGTACCTGTTCGCCCAACGGTACATCGAGGGCGGCCTCTCGTTCAGCGGGATGGAAGGCTGAACCCGCGGTTATATCTTTTCTTCGCGTGCGCGCGTATCGGCGACGGGGCGCGGCGACCGACGCCCTCCCGTCCCCCGAGAGACGTTCCCACGCGTTCGGTGCGGATTCGAAGTCGTTAAAGGCGAACCGAAGGAAGGTTCGGTAACTCGCTGGTCAGACGGGCACGCCAGCGGGCACCCGTGAGAACGGGACGAAATGTGGAGGAGCGTCGAACGCCCCTCCGAATCGCAAGCGCCCGTGGTGAAACTATGGCACGAAGCTTCTACTCTCACATCAAGGAGGCATGGAAGCAGCCCGGCGACGGCAAACTCGCCGAGCTGCAGTGGCAGCGAAAGCAGGAGTGGCGCGACCAAGGCGCGATAGAGCGCATCGAGCGTCCGACGCGCCTCGACAAGGCCCGCGAACTCGGCTACAAGGCAAAGCAGGGCATCGTCGTCGCGCGCGTCTCCGTCCGCAAGGGTAACGCGCGCAAGCAGCGCCACAAGGCCGGACGCCGGTCGAAGCGGCAGGGCGTCAACCGCATCGGTCGCCGCAAGAGCATCCAGCGCATCGCCGAGGAACGCGCCTCGCGGAAGTTCCCGAACCTGCGCGTCCTCGCGTCGTACTGGGTCGGCGAAGACGGCTCCCAGAAGTGGCACGAAGTGATTCTCGTGGACCCCGAGCACCCCGCCATCCAGAGCGACGACGAACTCAACTGGATCTGCAGCGACGACCACAAGGGCCGCGCCTTCCGCGGTCTGACGAACTCGGGCAAGTCGAACCGCGGCCTCCGCAAGCGCGGGAAGGGTTCGGAACACACCCGTCCCAGCGTCGGCAGCAACCGCCGCCGCGGCAAGTAACGCGCCGCTCCGATTCGGATTTTCTTTCGCGACCGCCCGAACAGCGACCGCTCCGGCGATTCGACGGGCCGCCCTCAGGAGAGCACGACGACCAACAGCGAAAGCGTCACGAAGACGACGTGGGTTCCGGCGTGCGCCAGCATGGCGGCTTCGAGGTGGTACCGCCACGCGAACCACCCGTAGACGACGCCGCCGAGGGCGTTCAAAAGCACCGTCCGGGCGACGACGGACGGCGTGAGCGTCCCGATGCCCGCCACCGCCGGGAGGTGGCCCAGACCGAACAGGAGGGCGGTGATGCCGATGGCGGGCCACATCACGGTCGGTCCAGGTTTGCGGACGCCGCCGGTGGCGCGCCAGCCCACCCACGCGACGGCCGAGAGCACCCCCCACCGGAGGATGAGTTCCTCGGTGATGCCGCCGTAGAGGAACCGGACGGGCACCGACGCGAACACTTGAAGGAACGTCGGCCGCCCCTCCACCGCGGGCGTCGCCCCCAACGGCGCGAAGACGACGTCCAGCGACGCCAACAGGAGGCCGACGGCCGCACCCGCGCCGATAGCGTAGGGGGCGATATCGCCGAGTTCGGGGAGCACCGGCGTTCCGTGGGTCACCCGGTCGGCGACGAGGGAGCGAAGGCCGACGAGGGAAGCCGCCCGCGTCCCGACGAGGACGGCGAGGAGGAGAAACGTCGTCGGAGCGACCAAGGAGAGAAATAACACCGCGAGCGTCGAGAGTCCGGGCACGACGGGGAGCGCACCCGTGAGCGCGATGGTCGCCCCGAGGGAGGCGACGCCGACGAGCCCCAACCCGAGGAGCGCACCCGCGCGCCGCAGATACGACCCGCCGCCGGCGTCGGTTCCGCCGGACCCGGCGGACGCGTCGGTGGGCGAGCGCATCGTCATAGTGGCAACATGTCCGGTGAGCGGATAAACGCGGCGACGAACCGCCGGTCAGTCGTCCGCCGACTCCGTGGGACCGTCCCACGCGTCGAACCCGCCGCTGAGACTGGAGACGTCGGCGTCGAGGCGCGAATCGAGTATCGAAGCGACGCGCCGAGAACTCTTGCCGACGTAGCAGGCGACGACCACCTCGTCGCCCCACTCGCGGTCAAGCGTCTCCGCCGAGAGTCGCTGGGCGGGGACGTTCTCCGCGCCCGCGACGTGGCCCTCGTCGTACGACGAAGGGTCTCGGATGTCGAGGACGGTGAGGTCGGTCTCTCCGTCGGCGTCGAGTTTCGACGCCAGTTCGTCGGGAGTCGTCTCGGGTACCATACGAGGAGGTTCGGACGGCGACTGAAACCGGCTACGGTTCGGCTTCCGCGCGTGCGTCCACACCTGCGTTCGCCTCGGCCGCCGCGTTCGCCGTCCGGTACCGGCGCGTTCGGCCGGGCGGGGAGGAGTTATCCGGGTCCGATTCCGACGTAGGGGTATGCCCCTCTCGCTCGACTCCACGCAGTTGGACAGGTACTCCCGGCACATCATCATGGACGAAGTCGGCCCGGAGGGACAGGAACGACTCCTCGACTCGCGCGTCCTCGTCGTCGGCGCGGGCGGACTCGGGTCGCCCGTCGTCCAGTACTTGGCGGGCGCGGGCGTCGGCACCCTCGGCATCGTCGACGACGACGCCGTCGAACGGAGCAACCTCCAGCGACAGGTCGTCCACGGCGACGACGACGTCGGCCGGCCGAAAGTCGAGAGCGCCGCCGACTTCGTGGCGAACCTCAACCCCGACGTGACCGTCGAGACGTACGAGACGCGACTCGAGAAATCGAACGTCTCCGAGGTGGTTCCGGGCTACGACGTGGTGGTGGACGCCTCCGACAACTTCCCGACGCGCTACCTCCTCAACGACTTCTGTCGCCTCCGGGAGATTCCGGTCGCCCACGGGGCGATATACAAGTTCGAGGGACAGGCGACGACGCTCGTCCCCGACGGCCCCTGTTACCGGTGTCTGTTCCCCGAAGCGCCCGAACCGGGCACCGTCCCCGACTGCGCGACGACGGGCGTCCTCGGCGTCCTGCCGGGGACGCTCGGCTGTCTGCAGGCGACGGAAGCCGCGAAACTCGTCCTCGACGTCGGCGAACCCCTCGTCGGCCGCATCCTCTTCTACGACGCGATGGACGCGACGTTCGAGACGGTACAGTACCGGCGGAACCCCGACTGCCCCGTCTGCGGCGACGACCCCATCGACTCCGTGACGGACGTCGAGTACGCGGACGCCTGCGCGGTGTCGCGGTAGTCGCGTCGCTCCGCGGCGCGCGGCGAACGAAAGAAGCCGATTCCGATTCAGGTGTCGAACTCGAATCCGCCGTCAGACTCCGTCTCACGTTCTCCCGCATCGGAAGATGCGTGACCGCCGTCGGACTCCGTCCGACGTGCTCCCTCAGTTGCGTGACCCCCGTCGGTCTGCGCCTGACCGCCGCCGGTCATCTGCTCTACGTCCGCCTCTCCGTCGCTCCCGCCGTCCGGGCGCGTCTCCGCCGTCGCCTCGTCGCCGTTCGAGTCCGCGCCGTGGGCGTCGAAGTCGATGTCCACGTCCGTAGCGGAGGCGTCGCCGCAGAGGCGGGCGACGCGTTCCGTGAGTTCGTCGAGGGCCATCGTCTGGTCGGCGGTGGCGTCGGTAATCTCCGCGGACGCCTCCTCCGTGTCGCTTGCGTGCGTCTGTGCGGACTGAATCGTCGTCGTGACGCCCTCGATGTTCGTGGCCTGACTGTCCGTCGCGCGCGCGACTTCCGAGACGCCGTTTGCGGCGGCGTCCGCCGCGTCGGCTATCTCTTCGAGCGACCCCAGCACGTCCTCTATCTCGCCGGAGGCGACCTGTATCTGCTCGTGGGACTGTTCGGAGGCGTCCACGGTCACGTCGGCCTGTTCCTGAATCTCCTCGATGCTCTCGGCTATCTCCTCGGTGTGGGTGTGCGTCTGGTTGGCGAGTTGCTTCACCTCGTCTGCGACGACGGAGAAGCCCTCGCCGGCCTCGCCCGCCCGCGCCGCCTCGATGTTGGCGTTGAGGGCCAGCAGGTTCGTCCGGTCCGCGACTTCCGCGATGACCTCGACGACTTCCTCTATCGCGCCCATCCGCTCTTGGAGTTCGGTGACGCTCTCCAGTAGGTCGTCGGAGATGTCGATGACGTTGTCCGTCGCCGTCCGGACGGACTCGCCGGCCTCGCGGCCGTTCTCCGCCGCGGACCGGGCCTGTTCGGCCGCGGTGGCGACTTCGTCCGAGGTGGCGGCTATCTCCTCCATGCTCGCAGAGAGGTCCTGCATCTCGTCGGCTCCCTTATCGAGGAGCGTGCTCTGTTCGCCCACCTGCGCCTCGATGCGCGTCGCGGCGTTGGCCGCGCGCTCTATCGCCTCGCCGAGGTGGGCGGCCTTCTCGTCTACCTCGTCCGCGAGTCGTTCGAAGCGGGAGGCCATCGCGTTGAACTCGGGGACGATGGTGAGAACGTCCTCGTCGAGGACGCCGCGTTCGTCCCGGTACTCGACGCGCGCCGACAGGTCGCCGTCGGCGAGAGCGCCGATGGTGTCGAGGAGTTCGTGAACGAGTGCGAGCGACGCGTTGTCCCGCGCGACGGTGTCCGTCTGGTCGTGGACGACTTCCATCACCGCGACGAGTTCGTCGCCGTCGAAGATGGGTTGGGCGACGAAGCGGATGTGCCGTTCGACGCCGTCTGCGGTCACCATCGTGCTCGCGTCCTCGAAGGCCACCGTGTCCTCGACGGAGGTGACGCCGAACCGTTCGTCGGCGTCGCGCGGCGCTTCGAGCACCTTGTCCGCGAGCGTCTTCGCGCGGCGGCCGTCGGGGTAGAACGCCTCGCTGGCGTGCTCCGAACCGAGCGCCTCCTCCGCGGAGACGCCGGTGAGACCCTGGATGGGCCGGTTCCACGCGACGACTCGTCCGTCCGCGTCGAGGACGAACACGGGCGACCCCACGCCGTCGAGCAGTTGCGCCGGTGCGAGCGAACGCGCAACTCCCGTTACGGTCCGTGCGTCACCGGTGGTAACCCCACCATCCGCCCGGGTTCGCTCGCCGCCGAACGGCAGTACCGCGGCGAGTCGAGAGAACAACGAGTCTGACATCGTGAACACCTCACACATCCCCAACATAACTCTGTCGCGCCGATTCCCACATTTGATAATTCACGACCGGCGAGAAGGGGAGTCGTGCGACCGGAACGGCCGATTTATCGTCTCGGTATCGGCGTTCGAGTTCGGGCATTCGAGGGACCCGCCGCGGGGCGGACGGGCCAGTTTTGATACGCGCCGCGTGCGACCGGACGGGTACAGGATGAGTTCTCGCGACCGAGGGCGCGACGACAGCGCGGTCAGAGATACGGCCGACCGTTCCCGAAGCGGTGCCCCCGCGGTGGGCGGCGCGGTCAGGGACCGCTTCTCGACTGACGAAATATTCCAGCGCGTGGTCGCCACCGCCGACGAGGAAGTCGGAGCGTCGGCGACGAGACTTTTCCTCAGCGGTCTCGCCGCGGGGTTCGCCATCACGCTCACCTTCTTCTTCTACGCGTCGATGACGGCGGCGGCGGAGGGTATCGACGCCGCCGGACTGCTCGCTCCCCTCCTGTATCCGGTCGGCTTCGTCTACATCATCATCGGACGGTACCAACTCTACACGGAGAACACGCTCACGCCCGTCACGCTGGCGTTGACCCGCGTGACGAGCGTTCCGTCGGTCCTCCGCGTCTGGGTGTTCGTCCTCGCGGGGAACCTCACCGGCGGGGCCGTCGGCGCGTTCGTCTTGGCGAACACCGGGGTGTTCTCCTCGGCGGCGGCGACGGCCGCTGTCGATATCGGCACCAAGGGCGTCGAGACGGCGTGGTGGGACCTCGTGTTCAAGGGGATGTTCGCGGGGTGGTTGGTCGCCGGGATGGTGTGGCTCGAACACGCGGTTCGGGACTCAATCTCCCGCGTCGTCCTCGTGTACCTCGTCATCTTCACCATCCCCGCGACGGGGCTGAACCACATCGTCGTCAGCTTCACCGACGCCGTCTACGTCGTCTTCGCCGGCGAACTGGGACTTCTCACGGCCCTCGTCCAGTTTCCGCTTCCGGTGCTCGTCGGCAACACCCTCGGCGGGGTGGTGCTGGTCACCCTGCTGAACTTCGGCCAGACCGAACACCGATTCCCCGACGAGAACCGGCGGCGTCGGCTCTCCCTCCGAGAGTGGTTGTTCGAGCGTCACACCGGGCGCGTCGAGGACGACGACTGACGCGGGAGGAGAGACAGAAGCGGAGAAAACGAGAGCGGAAACGCGAGCGACCGGAGCTTACTCGCCGCCGTCGGTGACGGTGGGCGTCCGGTCGGCGTCGGGGGGGGTCGGCGACGGCGACCCGTCGTCGCCCGCCGCCGCGCCCGTCGCCGCGTCGCTACCGACGGTGAACTGCGCGACGAGCGACATGAGGCGCTCGGACTGCGAGGCGAGTTCCTCCGTGCCGTCGGACACCTCAGAGAGCGACGACGACTGCTCCTCGGCGGCGGCGGCGACGTTCTGCGCCCGGTCGGCCGCCTCGTTGCTGAGGTCGGTCACCCGGTCCATCATCGAGGCGACTTCCTCGGTGGAGGCCGCCTGCTCGTCGGTCGTGCGGCTTATCTCCGCGACGCCCTCCGTCGTCTCCTCGACGTTCGTCACGATGTCGTCGAGCGAGGAGTGGGCGTGTTCGACCGCTTCGACGCCCTCGTCTACGGCCTCCCGCGCGCCGTGAACCTCCTCTAAGGCGTCGGCGGACTTCTCTTGGACCGTGTCGATGGTCTCCTCTATCTCCTGTGCGGACTCTTGGGTCTCCTCGGCGAGCGATTTGACCTCCTCGGCGACGACGGCGAACCCTTCGCCGGCCTCGCCCGCCCGCGCCGCCTCGATGTTGGCGTTGAGCGCGAGGATGTTCGTCTGCTCCGCGATGCTGGAGATGAGTTCGACGATGTCGCCGATGCGGCTCATGTCGTCTTCGAGGTCCTCGATGTGTTCGACCGTCTCGACGGTCTGTCGCTCGATTTCGGACATCGTATCGAGGGCCGTCTCGGCCGCCTCGCGCCCCTCGTCGCTCGCGGCTTCCGTGTTCTCGGCCGTCTCGGACAGCTCCGAGGCCGACGAGGCGACTTCCTCGATGGTCGCAGAGAGGTTGCTCGTCTCCGTGGCGGTCTGTTCGAGGTGTTGTTGTTGCTCGTCGGCCCCCTCGGCCATCAGCTGCGTCGATTCGCTCACCTCTTGGCTCGCGCGCTCTATCTCCTGAGCGCTCGCGGTCACTTCCTCGCTGGCGGCGGCGACCGTCTCGGCGAACTGCGACACCTCCGCGATGGTCGCTTCCAGTTCGACCATCATCTCGTTGAACGACCGCGCGACGCCGTTCATCGACTCGTTGTCGCCGTCGACGGCCATCCGGCGAGTCAGGTCGCCCTCGGCCGCCGACGCCATCACGTCGCCGAACTCCTCGGCCTTCCGTTCGAGTTCCGTGATGAGGCCTTCGAGTTCGGTCTGCGTGCGCGAGAGCGACTCGCCGAACGTCCCCGGCACCTCCTCGTCGAGGACCGGGTCGTCGAAGTCCTTCTCCGCGAGCGCTTCGGTCTGCCCCGCGACGGTGTCGAGGTAGTCGCTCATCGAGTCGAACGAGTCGTAGAGCCGACCCATCTCGTCGATGCGGTGGGTCTCGGGTACGTCGACGTCCAAGTCGCCGCCCGCGATGGCGTCGGCGCTCGCGGCGATGGTCGAGAGCGACTTCGCGGTGCCCCGACCGAGCGTCGCACCCACCAGCAGGAGGGCCGCGAGTGCGAGTCCGACGAGGAGTTCGAGGTTAGTCGTCACCTGCGACTGGAGCGCGAACGCGCGCTCCTTCGGAACGTGGTAGGTCAGCACCCAGTCGGTTCCGACGACGGGGGAGTACGCCATGGCGTACTCGCCGGACTCCATGCCGGTGCGCGCGCCGACGACGTGGTAGCCCGCGTTACCGTGGAGTCCCGACTCGATAGCGGTCACGTTCCCCCCGCCGAGGGGTTCGTACGCGTCGAGCAGGTTCTGGTTCCTGCTGTCCATCAGGATGGTGCCCTCGGCGTCTACGACCTTCGTGTCGCCCGTCGCGATGGGCGATTTGAACTGGTAGGAGCGCTCTCGGAGCGACGCGGTGAGGACGACGAACCCGTCCTGCCCCGAGACGGGCGCGACGAACGCGACGACCGGTTCGCCGTCGAGCGAGTACGGACTCGTCACCGTCGTGTCGGTGGTTTCGAGGAACGACCCGGCGTCGGAGGCCCACGGCGCGTCGTGGCCGGAGAGTCCGGTCCCGCCGAGGCTGTCCGTCGTGCTGGCGGCGACGTTCCCCGTGTCGGCGTTGACGTAGTGAATCGCTCGAACGTCGCTCGGCATCTCGATGAGTTTCTGTTCGAGCCACCGTTCGTTCTCCGCGTCGGTGGTGTTCGCGCCGCGTTCGGAGAGCGACCCCGCGAGCAAGGAGGCGGTCGAGCGCTTCTTCGAGACCCACTCCGCGACGGCCCGGGCTTCAGTGTCGGCGACGCCGCGAATCTGCGATTCGGTCTGCTGTTCGACCGACGCCTTCGTGTCGAGGTGGATGAACGTCCCCGCCGCCGCGATGAGGACGACGATGACGAGGAGGACGAGTCCGAACTTCGCGGCGTACCGCCGGCGAATCACGTTCGGCAGGAGGCGTTCGAACGTGCCGAGGAGGCGCGAGACGACGCCTCGAGACCCGTCGCTCACTGGCCGTCACCCCCGAAGTACCCCTTCTGGATGAGTTCGAGCTGTTCCACCCCGCCGTCCGTGACGCGTTCGACGACGTAGGGGCTGAGCGGTTCGAGGTCGGCGTTCAGGTCGACGCCGCTCGCGGCGCCCTGATAGTTCACGTCGCGACCGGCGTCCAGAAGCGCCCGTGCGCGGTCGAACTCGCCGACCGAGAACGTGTGACCCGTTCCGCCGGACACCGCCCGAATCGAGTCGGCGATGGCCGGCCCCGCGGCTTCGCCTGCGTGCTCCGCCGCGGCGGCCATGAGCATCAGCGCGTCGTAGCCGTTGACGGCGTACGGCGCGATGGGGTCGAGTTCGGAGAGCTTCTTCGTCAGAGTGAGGTAGCCGTTCGTCCGGACCGACGACAGCGACGCGCTGTAGAACCCCTCGTAGTAGGAGGGAAGGTCGCCGGAGAGCATCCCCGTCGAGAACACCCACGGCGCTTCGTAGTCGGAGGCGTCGTAGGCGTCGAGGACGCCCTTCTCCTGTCCGGACGCGCTGACGAATCCGACCGCGTCGGGGTCGTCGGCGAACGCTTCCTCGACGACGGGAGCGAAGTCGTCCGCCGAAGGATCGTACGCGACATCCGCGGCGACGGACGCGGAGAGGTTCTCGTGAAGCGCCTCCGCGAGTCCGCTCCCGTACGCGTTGTCGATGTAGACGAGCGAAACGCGGTCGGCGTCGACGTACCGCGGGTCGTCGAGCGCCTTCGCCATGACGACAGACTGGAGGAGGTCGCTGGGGATGGTCCGACCGAAGAAGGTGCGGTCGCCGTTCACCCCGGCCCCGGTCAGCGAGGGGCTGGTACTCGCGGGGCTGACCTCCATGAGTCCGTCCTCCGCCGCTTTCGGCGCGAGGGCTATCGACACGTCGCTGACGAGGCCGCCGACGAAGCCGACTACGCCCTCCCCGCGCATGGACTCGTACTCGGAGACCGCGGTTTCGGCGCTGGCACCGCTGTCTACGACCACGAGTTCGACCGGCCGGTCGAGGACGCCGCCCGCGTCGTTCACGTCGGCGACGGCCTGTTCGACCGCGCGCTTGCAGTGCGTCCCGATACGTTCGAGCGACCCGCTCAGGGGAGCGACCATCCCGAACTTGACCGGGTCCCGGCCGTCTCCCCGAACCGAGCTCAGACACCCGCCGAACGTACCGAGTCCGAGGGTGCCGACGCCGGCGGCGAGGAAACGCCGCCGCGACGTCGTACCGTCGCTCCGTGTAGAGATATCTGACTTCACGTTAGCTCCCCGGAACGTACATCTGTTGATAACGTTTAGCCATAAAAACGAATATCGGAACTGCGAATTAAACTTCCGCGGAGGTGACAGCCGAACGAGATGAATCGATCGCCCCGCTTCCGTCCGTCGATTTTCGCCCTCGTTGAATCGTTCGTGAAAGAAATCCCGGCCGAGTTTACTATCAGCGATGATAACGAGAGTGCTCGACGGCGGTTCGCCGACGGGGGTCTCGGAGCGTCTCGCCGCAATTTTTACCGCGCGCGCCGTCGGCGTCGTCGGGGCGTCCGGCGACTCGCCCGGGAGATGGGGGAGGGTGTCGAACCCCGGGACCACAGCGTTTTATCCGCCTGAACCCCCACCTTCGGATATGACTTCGCAGGGAATCGTCGGGGAGTTTCTCTCTCTCAAGTCCGAGACGGACGCGGACCTCCTGACGATGCAGTGCGGCGACTTCTACGAGTTCTTCGCCGACGACGCCGAGTTGGTCGGCGAGGAACTCGACCTGAAGGTCTCACAGAAGTCCTCCCACGGGTCGTCGTACCCGATGGCGGGGGTCCCCCTCGACGACCTGACACCGTACCTGAAAGCGCTGGTCGAACGCGGCTACCGGGTGGCCGTCGCCGACCAGTTCGAGGACGACTCCGGCGGCCACTACCGGGAGGTGACGCGCGTCGTCACCCCCGGGACGCTACTGGAGACGACGGACGACGACGCGCGGTACATCGCCGCCGTCGTGTCGGACGACGCCGGAACCGAGGCGGGCGTCGGCCTCGCGTTCGCCGACGTGACCACCGGCCGGTTCTTCGTGACCGAGGCCGAGGACGCCGACGCCGCCCACTCGGAACTGTACCGCTTCGCGCCCGTCGAGATACTCCCCGGGCCGACCGTTCGGAGCGACGACGAGTTCCTCCGCCGCCTCCGGGAGGGGACCGACGCCTCCCTGTCTCTCTTCGAGGCGGAGGCGTTCGCGCCCGGCCGGTCGAAGCACGTCGTCCGAGAGCAGTTCGGCCGCGAGACGCTCGAAAGCGTCGGCTTGGAGTCCGACCTCGCGGTTCGGGCCGCGGGCGGCGTCCTGCGGTACGTCGAGGAGACGGGCGCGGGCGTCCTCCAGTCGATGACGCGCCTGCAGACGTACGAGACGCGCGACCACCTCGAACTCGACGCGACGACACAGCGGAACCTCGAACTGACGGAGACGATGCACGGCGAGCGAAAAGGGACGCTCGTGGACGCCATCGACCACACCGTCACGAGTCCCGGCGGCCGCCTCCTGCGGGAGTGGGTGACGCGTCCCCGCCGCGACACCGAGGAACTCCGCCGCCGCCTCGACTGCGTGGAGGCCCTCGCCGCCGAGGCGTTGGCGCGCGAACGCGTCCGCGACGCCTTAGACGGCGCGTACGACCTCGAACGACTCGCCGCCCGCGCGGCGTCCGGAAGCGCCGACGCGTCGGACCTCTTGGCCGTCCGCGACACCCTCGCGGTCCTCCCGGAACTCGCGGAGGCGATAGAGGGGAGTCGCCTCGCCGACTCGCCCCTCGCGGACGTGGTGGCCCGACCCGACAGGGAGGCGGCCGCCGACGTCCGCGAGGAACTCGAAGCCGCACTCGCGGAGGACCCCCCGAAGACGGTGACGCAGGGCGGCCTGTTCAAGCGCGGGTACGACGACGAACTCGACGAACTCATCGACCGCCACGAGTCCGCAGAAGAGTGGATAGACACCCTCGCCGAGAGGGAGAAGCGCCAGCACGGCCTCTCGCACGTGACGGTGGACCGCAACAAGACGGACGGCTACTACATCCAAGTCGGCAAGTCCGTCGCAGACCGGGTGCCGGAGCACTACCGCGAGATAAAGACGCTGAAGAACTCAAAGCGGTTCGTCACGGAGGAGTTAGAGGAGAAAGAGCGGACGATACTCCGCTTGGAGGAGACGCGCGGCGACGTAGAGTACGACCTCTTCTGCGAACTGCGCGAACGGGTGGCCGCCCGCGCGGAACTCCTGCAGGACGTGGGGCGGACGCTGGCGGAGGTGGACGTGTTGGCGTCGCTGGCCGTCCACGCCGCCGGCAACGACTGGACGCGCCCGACGCTCTCGCCGTCCGGTCCCCTCCGCATCGACGCCGGGCGACACCCCGTCGTCGAACGCACCACCGAGTTCGTCCCGAACGACCTTCACATGGACGAGGAACGCGGCTTCCTCATCGTCACCGGGCCGAACATGTCGGGGAAGTCCACGTACATGCGGCAGGTGGCGCTCATCGTCCTGTTGGCGCAGGTGGGGAGTTTCGTCCCCGCGCGCGACGCCGAAATCGGCCTCGTGGACGGTATCTACACCCGCGTCGGCGCGCTGGACGAACTCGCGCAGGGTCGCTCGACGTTCATGGTCGAGATGCAGGAGCTTTCGAACATCCTCCACTCCGCGACGGAAGAGTCGCTGGTCATCTTAGACGAGGTGGGCCGCGGGACGGCGACGTACGACGGCATCTCCATCGCGTGGGCGGCCACGGAGTATCTCCACAACGAGGTGCGAGCCAAAACGCTGTTCGCCACCCACTACCATGAACTTACATCGTTGGCCGACCATCTCGAACGCGTGGCAAACGTCCACGTCGCCGCGGAGGAACGAGACGGAGACGTGACGTTCCTGCGGACGGTCGAGGAGGGCCCGACGGACCGTTCGTACGGGATTCACGTCGCGGAACTCGCCGGCGTCCCCGGCCCGGTGGTGGGGCGCGCCGACGAGGTGTTAGAGAAGTTGCGCGAGGAGAAGGCCATCGAGGCGAAGGGAAGCGGCCGAAGCGGCCCCGTGCAGGCCGTCTTCGACCTCTCGTCCGGCCAGTTCGCCGCGGCGAACGGCGACTCCGAGTCCGCGACGGCGGGCGACGGCGGTCGGACGCCGTCTCGAGAGGGGTCGCCGTCGAACGGAAGCGCCGAAGGGAGTTCGGCGGGCGGCCGGACGGCGTCCGGCGACGCCGCAGTGGGAGAAGAGCGCAAGACAGGAGAAACCATGGACCCCGAGATGGAAGCGATACTCGACGAACTCGAATCGACGGACGTGAACCAGACGTCACCGCTGGAACTGATGCAACGAGTACAGGAGTGGCAGGACCGACTCGGCGGTGACGGAGCGTGACCGAACGACCGCTCTGCGCCACGGTGAGTCTCCGCGGGGTGCTGTTCGGCCCGCAGGACGACGTTCTCGTCGTCAAGCGCGCCACCGACGGCGGGTGGGAACTCCCCGGCGGGCGACTCGGCGCGCAGGAGGACGCCATCGACGGCGTCTACCGCGAGATAAAGGAAGAGACCGGTCTGGACGTCGACGTGCGCCGACCGGTCCACGCCATCTCGTGGCGCAACGACGACGACGACGGGCGGTTCGGCGTCTACTACCACTGTCTGACCCCCGAGACGGAGGTGTCGCTCAGCCACGAGCACACCGACTTCGAGTGGATGTCGCCGCGGAACGCCGCCAAGCGTCTCAGCGACGCGCAGGGAAAGGCTGTTAGGCGCGCACTAGAGGAACACGACCAGTGAGCGACAGAGAAACGGAGACGGACGGGGACGGCACCGACCGGACGGAGGCGGACGCACCGACCATCACGGCCCTCGACGACCGCACGATACGACAGATCGCGGCGGGCGAGGTGGTCGAGCGTCCCGCCTCCGTCGTGAAGGAACTCGTCGAGAACAGCCTCGACGCGGGCGCGAGTCGCGTCTCCGTCGCCGTGGACTCGGGCGGCACCGAGGGCGTCCGCGTCCGCGACGACGGGCGCGGCATGACCGAATCGGAGGTGCAACTCGCAGTCGAGGAGCACACGACGAGCAAGATAGCCGACATCGACGACTTGGAGTCCGGGGTCGGTACCCTCGGCTTCCGCGGCGAGGCGTTGCACACGATTACGGCGGTGTCGCGGACGACCATCCGGACGAAACCGCAGGGCGGCGAGGCGGGGACGGAACTCCGCGTCGAAGGCGGCGAGGTGACCGACGTGCGCCCGGCGGGGTGTCCGGAGGGAACCGTCGTGGAAGTCGAAGACCTGTTCTACAACACGCCCGCGCGGCGGAAGTTCCTGAAGACGACGGCGACGGAGTTCGACCACGTCAACACCGTCGTCACCCACTACGCGTTGGCGAACCCCGACGTGGCCATCTCCCTGGAACACGACGACAGGGAGGTGTTCGCCACCGAAGGCCGCGGGAGCCTCGAATCGACGGTGCTCTCCGTGTACGGCCGCGAAGTCGCGGAGTCGATGATTCGCGTCGAACACGAACCCGAGGCGGGGCCGATAGCGTCGGTGTCGGGACTCGTCAGTCACCCCGAGACGACCCGGAGCACCCGCGAGTACCTCTCGACGTTCGTCAACGGCCGGTACGTCACCGCGCGCGTCCTCCGGGAGTCCGTCCTCGACGCCTACGGCGGGCAACTCGCCTCGGACCGCTACCCCTTCGCGGTGCTTTTCGTGGACCTTCCGGCGGACGCGATAGACGTCAACGTCCACCCCCGGAAGATGGAGGTGCGGTTCGACGACGAGAGCGCGGTGAAAGACGCCGTCGAGGAGGCCGTACGGTCCGCGCTCTTGGAGGAAGGGCTGATTCGAACGTCCGCGCCGCGGGGGCGGTCCGCGCCGGACGAAACCGCCGTCTCGCCGGAGTCGCCGACCGAGGAGGTGACCGGCGGCGCGGGACACAGCCCCCAACCCGAATCGTCCGGCGGACGGACGACGCGTTCGCGTTCCCGTTCGCTCGACGGGGACGCCGGACGGTCGACGCACACCGGGAGCGACGCGGGGTCTGCGTCCGCCGCGGACGGTCCGGAATCGAACCGGGCCGACGACTCGACGCAGGCGTCGTTCGAGGGCGTCGCCGAGGCGGCGGACGGGACGGGAGACGGGTCGACCGGCGGGGACGACTCCCTCGACGACGACGGCGGATGGACCGACTCGGCGGACCGCACCGCCGACGCCGCGGAGACCCCCTCGACGGCCGGTCGGACGGACCCGAGCGACGACGACGCGTGGACAGTCTCGACCGGATCCGGAACCGCGTCGGACGACGGGGGCGGTCGGTCGAAGCGCGGGTCCGGCCGCCCGGCGTCGTCGCCGACGGGGCGGGACGTATCGCACTCGAACGTCGGCCCGTCCGGCGGGGACGACGCCCTCGATACCGAATCGCGTTCTTCGACACCCCGACCCCGGACGGAGTTCGGCGGCGTCGAGGGACCGACGGTGCAACGGGACTTGGGCGGCGGCGAGGCGTCGCTGGAACCCGAGTTCGACAGTCTACCGTCGATGCGCGTCCTCGGGCAACTGCACGACACGTACATCGTCGCGGAGACTGCGGAGGGCCTCGTCCTCGTGGACCAACACGCCGCCGACGAGCGGGTGAACTACGAGCGTCTGCGGGCCGAACTGGACGGCGACGTGGCGACGCAGACGCTGGCGGACCCGGTTGAACTCGAACTGACCGCGCGGGAGGCGGCCCTCTTCTCGGAGTACCGCGACGCCCTCGCGGACGTCGGCTTCCGCGCCGAACGGACGGGCGAGCGAACCGTCGAGGTTCGGAGCGTCCCCGCGGTGTTCGCGTCGGCGTTGGACCCGGAACTGCTCCGAGACGCCCTGACGGCGTTCGTCGCCGAGGGCGACGACGGCGGGCGCGAGACGGTGGCGAACGTGGCGGACGAACTGCTGGCCGACCTGGCGTGTTACCCCTCCGTGACGGGCAACACCTCGCTCACCGAGGGGTCCGTCGTCGACCTGCTCTCGGCGCTCGACGACTGCGAGAACCCCTACGCCTGTCCGCACGGGCGGCCGGTGGTCATCGAGTTCGACCGCGAGGAGATCGGCGACCGCTTCGAGCGAGACTACCCCGGTCACGGCGGACGGCGGGCGGAGTAGCCCCCGTCCGTCGGGCAGACCTCCCGAACTTATGTACCGGTCCGATGAACGGTGATTTATGAGCGACCTCGTCACGTTCGGGGAGACGATGCTTCGGTTGTCGCCGCCGCACGGCGAGCGATTGGAACGGACCCGCACGCTCGACGTCCAAGCCGGCGGCGCGGAGAGTAACGTCGCCGTGGCCGCCGCGCGTCTCGGCGTGGACGCGGTGTGGTTGTCGAAACTGCCGGACTCCTCGCTGGGCCGGCGCGTCGTCTCGGAACTTCGGAGTCACGGCGTCCGGACCGGCATCGTCTGGGACGACCCCGCAGAGTCGCGCATCGGCACCTACTACCTCGAACCCGGGACCGAACCCCGCGGCACCGACGTCATCTACGACCGGGCCGACTCCGCCGTGACGACGACGGTACCGGAGGAACTCCCGTTGGGCGCGATTCGCAACTCCGAGGTGTTCTACACGAGCGGAATCACCCCCGCCCTCTCGGAGACGCTTTCGGCCACCACGGAACGCGTCCTCGCCGCCGCGCAGGACGGCGAGTCCACGACGACGGTGTTCGACCTGAACTACCGGTCGAAGCTCTGGTCGCCCGCGGAGGCGCGCGAGGAGTTCGAGTCGCTGTTCCCGGCCATCGACGTCCTCGTCGCGGCGGAACGCGACGTGCGGTCGGTGCTCGAACGCGAGGGCGAGGCGACCGAACTCGCCCGCGGACTCGCCGACGACTTCGGGTTCGAGACGGTGGTCGTCACCCGCGGCGAGAACGGGTCCGTCGCCCTCCACGAGGGCACGGTGTTCGAACAGGACGTCTACCGCGCGGAGACGGTGGACGCCATCGGCACGGGCGACGCCTTCGTCGGCGGGTTCCTCGCGAAGCGACTCGACGGCGGCGGCGTGGGCGAAGCGCTCGAATACGGCTCCGCCACCGCCTCGCTGAAACGCACCATCAACGGCGACTTGGCCGTCATCTCGCCCGAGGAGGTGGACGCCGTCGTCCAACGGGAGGCCGGCGGGATATCCAGATGAGCCCGGATTCAGCCGAATTATCGTAATTTTTCTAAATTAGTCGCCGCTTTCTCTGAACTCTTTCACAAGTCATCCGCAAAGAATATCAGTGAGTGGCGATTGTGGGCCGAAACGCAATGAAACGCGTAGCAGTGGTGTTGGCAGCGATGCTCGTCGTCGCCGCAGTCGCGCCCGCCGCGGGCGCCGCGACGGCGACCGAAGCACAGGAGAGTTCGGCGTCGGCGTACGCCGGAACGCACGTCGCCTTCGACACCGAGTCGAACGCGGTGACGAACTACAGCGTCGACGGCGCGGTGATGATGGATTCGCTCCGCGTCGAAGCGGCGAGCGAGTCCGAATCGTCCGGTAGCACCGGCCTCGACGGCGAAGCCTCGCTCTCGGTTGAGGCGGACGCCGGCGGAAGCGCCGTCTCCGTGACGACGACGGCGGAGGCGAACGCCACCGTCGAAACCGAAAGCGGCGCGACCCTCCGGGCGCACGACAACCCGAAGGGGAGCCTCGTCGTCGAGAGCGGTAACGGGACGCAGGTCGTCCGCGCGAACGTCAGCGACGGCGCGACGGCGTCCGCCGAGGGCGACTCCCGCGTCGTCGTCGAACGCGACAACTCGACGGGCGTGTTCGTCGCCGTCGGGAACGCTTCCGTGAACGTCACCGACGACGGCGACGTGAGCGCGCAGGTCGAGGAGGACGGCCGCGTCGTCTTCCGCGCGTACGCCGGAGAGCGCTCCGAGAGCGACGAACGCGCCGAAGCGTTCATCGCCAACGGAACCGCGACGGCGCAGGTGTACGTCGACGAACGGAACGGCTCCCGGACGACCGACGTGGTGAACTACGGTTCGAACACCACCGTCGAGTTCGAGGAGAGTTCCGACGAGAGCGTCACCATGACCGTCGATCGACCCGTCCACAACGGCACCGTGGTGCTCACCAGCGTCTCCGACGCCGTGGTGAACTCCTCGGGCGACCTGAACGTCTCCGTGGACGGTGAAGCGGCCGCGGAAGCCTCCACCTACGCGGAACTGGCGTCCGCGGCGAACGACGGCGAGCGGTCGGCGTTCCTCGTCGCGAACGAGTCCGCCGACGCCAGCGCGGAGGGTCAGACCGACGTGTACGTGGCGCTCAACCACTTCTCCGAGCGCACCGTGACGATGCAGTCGGAGAACGAGACGACCGAGACGGCCACCGAAACGTCGAGCGAGACCGAGACGGCCGCCGCCACGGCTACGGACGAATCGACCGACGCCTCCGAGGAGACGACCGACGCCTCCGAGACGACGGAGTCGTCCGACGCGTCCGAGACCGACCACGGTGAGGAGACGTCGTCCACGTCCGCGCCCGGATTCGGCGCGGCCGTCTCCGTCGTCGCACTCCTCGGTGCGGCACTCGCCGCCCTCCGCCGGTAACGTCCGAGACGCCCCGGACCGCACCGGAGGCGTCCCGAAGTCGTGACGAACCGCCCGGGAGGGTCTGAGCCCCCCGAACCGCTACTCGTTCTTTCGAACTCCTCGGTTCTCCCGAACCACTATCCGTCCGCGCGCCACTGTGTCAGTATGACGCACGTACTCGTCGTGGGCGCGTACGGAAGCGCCGGCGTCGCCGCCGCGGAGGGGTTGCTCGACGCGGTGGGCGAGGACATCGACCGCCTGACGCTGGCGGACGACGGCGAACCGGGCGGGGGACTCTGCATCCTCCGGGGGTGCATGCCGTCGAAGGAGGTGCTGTCGGCGGCGGCCCACAGGTACGAGGCGCGACACGACGACAGACTCGTCGGCGACCCGCCGGAGATGGACCTCGAACGAATCGTCGAACGGAAGGACGAACACGTCTCCGACTTCGCGGCGCACCGCCGCGGCGCGGTCCACGAGATGGCCGACCGCCCCGGAGTCGAGTTCCGCCACGAACGCGCGGAGTTCGTCGGCGAACGGACGCTTCGCGTCGGCGACGACAGGATCGAAGCGGACTACGTCGTCGTCGCCACGGGGTCGGAACCCGTCGTCCCCGACATCCCCGGCATGGACGAAGTGGAGTACTACGGGAGCGCGGACACGTTAGACGCCACGGAGTTGCCCGACTCCGCCGTCGTGATGGGGTTCGGCTTCGTCGGCGTGGAACTCGCGCCGTACCTCGCGGAGGCGGGGGTGGACGTGACCGTCGTCGAACACGACGAACGGCCGTTGGACGAGGCGGACCCCGCCTTCGGCGACGAGATACTGTCGATGTACCGCGAGGAGTTCGGCATCGAGGTGCTGACGGAGACGTACGAAACGCGGGTCGAACCGACCGACGAGGGCGTGCGACTGCACGTCGAAGGGCCGGACGGCGGGCGGTCCGCGGTGGACGCCGAGGGGTTGTTCTGCTTCACGGGGCGGCGACCGAACGCCCGGGGACTCGGCCTCGAACGCGCCGGACTGTCCGTCGGACCGAAGTCGGTGACGGAGACGATGCGGTCGGTGGACGACCCGCGCGTGTTCGTCCCGGGCGACGCGAACGGCAAAGAGCCCATCCTCCACGTCGCCAAGGAGCAGGGGTACCTCGTCGCGGAGAACATCCTCGCGGACCTCCGCGGCGAATCGCTCGAAGCGTACGAGAACGTCCACCACCACGTCGTCTTCTCCGGGGCGTCCGTCTACCCGTACGCCAGGGTCGGCCACTCGGAGGCGTCCGCGGCGGCGGCGGGCCTCGATCACGTGGTCGCTCGCAGGGAGGCGTCCGACGACGGCGTGTTCAAGACGAAAGCCGCACCCCGCGGGCGGGCGACGCTCGTGGCCGGAACCGACGGCACCGTCCTCGGCTATCAGGGGTTGCACTACCACGCCGACGCGATGGCGAAGACGATGCAGGTGGTGGTCGAACGCGGGATGGACGTCCGGACGATTCCCGACAGGGCGTACCATCCGACGACGCCGGAGATTCTCGACGGGCTGATTCGAGAGGCGGCCGAGAAAGTAGAGCGGGCGTGACCCCCGGCGCGACGGCCGGGTTCAGACGTCGGGGTCCGCGCCGGAGACGGCGACGGAGCCTCCGTCCCCGCAGTCGCCGTGCGGCGTCGTCGCGGCGTCGTCGGACCCCGACTCGGGGTCGGACGCGCGCGGAAGCGAGACGGTGACGACCGTTCCGACCGGCCGTTCCTCGAAGTCGAGTCGACCGCCGGACTCGGCGACGACCCACCGGACGAACCAGAGACCGAGACCGTTGGAGTGCTGTAGGGGCGTCTCGACGCCCGAATCGAGGACGGCCAGTTCCTCGTCCGGAATTCCGGGACCGTCGTCCGCGACGCGCAGGAGGACCGCGTCGGGGCGGACGCGCACCTCGACGGAGACGGAGGGTTCCGAGGAGGGGTTGTGGACGACGGCGTTCTCGACCAAGTCGTCCACCATCGCATCGAGGAGGGGGACGCTCGAGACGTACGCCGCCTCCGGGAGGTCGACGGTGACGGCGGCCTCCGGGTGGTCCACCCGGAGGGCGTCGACGCTGTCGCGGACGACCGCCGCGAGGTCCGAGCGCATCGACGACACGTCCTCGTTCTCCGCGAGCAACTGTTCGAGTTGGCGCGCCTTCTCGCTGAGGCGGAGAATCTCCTCGGACTTCCGTTCGATGACGGCCGCGCGGCGTCGGGCGTCCGCCCCCTCGGCCTCGCCCTCGGCGATGAGCGAGGCGTACCCTTGGACGACGTTCACCTCGTTGCGCAAGTCGTGGCGGAGGACGCGGTTCAGGACGTGCAGTCGCTGACTCAACCACTCCGCGCGGCGTCGCTCCGACCGGAGGCGCGCCGCGGTTCGGGCCGCGCGGGCGTCGTAGACGCCGACGAGGAGGCCGACGAACGCGCCGCCGGTCGCCGCGTTGGCGACGAGGTACCACCACCGTTCGAGGTCGATTCCCTCGGCGCGGAGGTACAGCACCGTGAGGACGCCGAGAGCGCCGACGACGACGACGGCGGCGAGCGTCCAGCGGACGAGGTGGGCGACGTAGTCGCGACCTACGCCGGTCCGGAGGAGCCACCCCGTCGCGACGAGGAACGCCGCCGACGCGACGAGGGGGCCGAGCGTGGCGAACACGAGCGACGCGTAACTGTGCGTGTGTCCCCCCGCGTCGTCGACGAGGTGGACGACGTGGACGAGGGTCAGAACCCCCCCGACGGCCCAGAGTATCGCCGGGCCGTACCGCGAGAGTCGGGGGGTCGTCGCCATTCTACCCCATCTGTTCGTTCACGTCGCATTAGGGTTTCGTCGCGGCGGAGGCGACGTTGGGTACCGCGACCCACGAGATTTGGTACCGAGGAAGCGGTACACCGACGAATACAAACTCGCCATCGGCATATTCGACCTGTACATGGCGACATTATCGTTCGAACCGCTGACGTACGAAGACATCCCCGAGGACGAGCGACCGACGCTCGGGCAGGCGCTCGTTCCCGTCGTCGGGATGCTCGTCTTCCTCAGCGTCGGCGCGGTTCTGCTCGGCCTCGACCCCCAGATACCGCTTCTGTTCGGTATCGCGCTGACCGGTCTCGTGGGCCGGTACTGGCTCGGAAAGTCGTGGCAGTCGATGTACGAGGGCATCGCCGACGGACTCCTGATGGGGATGCAGGCGATTCTCATCATCTTCGTCATCTACATGCTCATCTCCACGTGGACCGGGGCGGGCACCATCCCCTCGCTCATCTACTACGGGCTGGAACTGCTCACGCCGACGGTGTTCCTGCCGGTGGCGACGCTTCTCGCGGCGGTCGTCGCGTTCGCCATCGGGTCGTCCTGGACGACCGCCGGGACGCTCGGCGTCGCGTTCATCGGCATCGGCGCGGGCCTCGGCGTGCCCGAACCGATGACGGCGGGTGCGATACTCACCGGCGCGTACACCGGCGACAAGATATCGCCGCTGTCGGACACGACGAACCTCGCGGCGGCGGTGACGAACACCGACCTGATGACCCACGTGAGGACGATGCGCGTCGGGACGGGCATCGCGCTCCTCGCCTCGTTGGTACTGTACACCTACCTCGGATTCTCGGCGACGGGCACCATCCCGCCGGGCCGAATCGAGACGATTCAGTCGGCCATCGCGAACAGCTACGTCGTCTCGCCGGTGACGTTCGCGCCCCTCGTGTTGACGTTCGCGCTGGCGCTCCGGGGGTACCCGGCGCTGCCGGCCATCACGTCCGGCGTCTTCGCCGGTGTCGCGACGCAGATTCTCGTGCAGGGCCCGCTCACCTCCGAGGGGCTGGTCGCCGCGATGAACGTCGCGCAGTCCGGAACCTCCGTCGAGACGGGCGTCACCCTCGTGAACGAGCTGATGGCCACCGACGGCCTCATCGGGTCCTCGTGGACGATAACCGTCGTCGTCGCGGCGCTTGCGCTCGGCGGCATCCTCGAACGGACGGGCATCCTCGCGGTCATCGCTTACCGCATCGGGCGGTCGCTGAACAGCGTCGGGAGCCTCACGGCGGGAACGGCGCTGTCTGCGTTCGGGATGAACGTCCTCGCCGCCGAGCAGTACATGTCCATCGTCGTCCCGGGGATGAGCCTCCGCGGCCTGTACGACGACTTCGACTTGGACAGCCGGAACCTCTCGCGGGCCGTCGAAGCCGCGGGGACGACGACGAGCGCGCTCGTCCCGTGGAACGCGGGCGGGGTGTACATGGCGACGGTGCTCGGCGTGCCGACGCTTCAGTACGCGCCGTACTACTTCCTCGGCTACCTCTCGCCGGCCGTCCTCATCATCATGGGCTTCACCGGGTGGCGCATCACGAAGCAGAGCGAGGAGACGCAGGCGGGCATCAAGGGTGCGGTCGAGTCGCTGAGCGACGACTGACGACCGACGATAAGCACCGGCAGCGACCCGCTCGAACGCTTCGTCCGGCCGTCGAACGGCGCAGGACCAGACGCTCGGGGAGCAGTTCATACGCTTCGGGAGCGAAGCGAGGGTATGACCACGCCGACGGTCATCGCCGAAATCGAACTCACCCACCCGGATTTGGTTCTCACGCGGACGATAGAGGCGGTTCCGGCGATGAAGACGGAGTTAGAGTATCAGACCGTCGCCGAACCGGGGACGTACTACCTGTTCTTCGAGGCGCACGGCGGCGACTTCGACGCGTTCGACGCCGCCGTCGCGGAGGACCCGACGGTGTCCGACAGCAGGGTGATAATCGACGCGCCGGAGTTCCGCGTCTACCGGATGACGCTGACCTCGACTGAGCGACTGGTGCTGCCGAAGGCCGCCGAGTTGGGAATGCGGATACTCACCGCCGAAAGCGGTGAGAGCGGGTGGCTCGCCACGCTGGAGGTGCCCGAGATGGAGACGCTCAGGGCGTTTCGGTCGCACTGCGCCGAGCGAGACGTGGCGATGAGGGTGAAACGCCTCTATCATCCGAAGGACCGAGGCGGCGCGGAGTACGACCTCTCCCCCGTCCAGCGCGAGACGCTCGTCGCCGCCTACGAACGAGGATATCTGGAGGTGCCCAGGGAGACGTCGATACGGGAACTCGCCGACGTGTTGGGCGTCTCCACCGCTTCGGTCAGCGCGCGCCTCCGGCGCGGCACGAAGAACCTCGTCGAGAACACGATTCTGCGCTGACGGCCGTCCGCCGCGTGAGTATATAAATACACGAATTATGGAGGCCGCGCGCTCAATCCCGTAGAGGTGCGATACACAGTCGGTGGTTCGTAACCGTCGGCGCGGGGGGCCGTCGGCACGGGGGACCATCGTCAGAGGCACCCACACACGCTCCGGTTTTCTATTTCGTCCGCGCACAGAGTTTTCCGTCGGAACCGTCCGGCTTATTCGCCGCCGGCCGTAAGCGTCGCGCATGGACCTGACGACGACGGGTCGATACCGCGTGCTGGGGCGGCCGCGCGACCCGGAGGAACTCCTCCTCATAGATGTCGATATCGACGCCGAGGGCGACGCCGAGACCGATTCGGAGGCCGACTCCGAGGCGTTCGGCCCGACGTACGTCGCGGCGACGGGGTACGACGGCGAACTCGGCGAGGAAGTCGCGTCGCTGGAGGCGGGGAACCTCGTGGACGCCCGCCTCTCGTGGAGGGACGGCGACCCGCGGTTCGAGTCCGTCGAGGTGGTCGCCGAGACGACGTTCGAGTTCCTCGACGGCGTCACCGGGATGTTCGAGGCGGCCAAGGAGACGTGGTGGGCGGCCGAGGCCGACGGCGAGGCGATGAACAGTCGGGTGACGAGAGACACCGACGGCGAACCGAACGGCGCGCTCTACGTCTTCGCGAAGCAGTCGGGGGCCCGCGACCTGTTCGCGGAGTTCAAAAGCGGCGTCACCCCGTTGGAACCCCTCGTCGAACGGGCGAACGAGGGCGAAGAGCGCGCTCCGGAGGCCGAACAACCCCGCGCGGTGTTCGTCCTCCGCCCGGCGGACGAACCGTTCATCGCCGTCTACATCGCGTTCCGGCGCGACGGGATGCTCGCGCGGACGGTTCGGGACACCTACGCCTGAGGCGTCCCGGGGCCGGGGGCGAAAGGAGGAGGCGCCGAATCGAGGGAAGCGCCCCCGTACGGGTCCGACGGCGGGGATACCAGTATTTAATACCGAAAGCGCCCTCGATTAATACATGACCGTTGTCAGTGTCTCCATGCCGGAGGAGTTGTTGGAACGCATCGACTCTTTCGCCGGCGAACACGGCTACACCGGGCGGAGCGAAGTCGTCCGCGAGGCGGCCCGAAACCTCCTCGGCGAGTTCGAGGACAAGCGTCTCGAAGACAGGGAACTGATGGCCGTCGTCACGGTCATCTTCGACTTCGAGACGACGGCCGTCGAAGAGAAGATGATGAAACTCCGCCACGAGTACGAGGGACTGGTCGCCTCGAACTTCCACAACCACGTGGGGAACCACTACTGCATGGAACTGTTCGTCCTCGAGGGCGAACTCGAAGACATCTCCAACTTCGTCGGGCGCATCCGGGCGACGAAGGACACGCTGAGCGTCGATTACTCCGTGATGCCCGTGGACGACTTCACCGCCATCACGACGGCGTAAGGTCGCCCGTCAGGCGACGCCGAACGACGCGAGTACGTCGAACAGGAAGGGGAACTGCTCCGACGCGGGCGTGAGGAGGCCGAACGCCGTCTCGGCGGGGAGGACGCCGAGCGACGACTCCCGTTCGGAGGCGTCGGAGTCGCCGTCCGCCGCCTCGTCTGTCGAGTGGTCGTCGCAGATGTACCCCCGTTCGACGGCGTCCGCCATCGAGACGGCGGCGTCGCAGTCGGGACACGAGAGCGTCACGTCCACCGCGACTGCGGCGTCCTCGGCGCCGCGGAGTCGGTCCTTCGAGGAGAGAGAGCGCAACGCGGCCCGGACTTTCTCCTCGAGGCGCCCCCGCGCCACGTCCACGCTGTTTACCTCCCACTCCGTCGTCGCGCCCGCGCGGGGTTTCTCGCCGTCGAGGCAGTCGGTGAGGTGCCGACGCATCGTGCTCCACGAGACGAACGACCGCCCGACCGTCTCGGGGTCGATGCCGTCCCGCCGCAGGTCGTCGGCCACCTCCGCCCGACGTTCGTCGTCGGCCCCTTGAAGAGCCTCGTACTCGCTTTCGATGCGAACGTCCGTCGCCGTCCGGCCGTGTTCCTCGTATATCCGGGCCAGCAGACGACGGTTGAACCACTCGGTCAGGGATTTGTACCCCTCGCTTTCGGCCTCCCCTCGCCCGGTCCACCGAGCGAGGAGGTACCCGTCGAGCGAATCGTACTCCGGCGACGGCGCGGCGAGGCCGTACCGGTCCGTCACCACGTCCACTTTACACATTGTCTCGCCGTCTCCGGGGTCGGCCCGGGCGAACAATAAGACTGTTCCGTTCGTCCGCCGGCGACGACGCCCACCCCTCGACAATCACTTAGTCGTTGCCGGCTGTTTCATCAGATTTCTCGGTGGAAAAAGACTATAGGAAAACCGGCGAAAGTCGGACGTGCCGCGAAAGCGGCGTCGGCGCGGCGCGAGTAGTCGGGTCAGTCGTCTCCTCCACCACCGCACCGTCGGTATTTCGTCCCCGAACCCGCCCGACGGAACGACTACCGGTCGCGCCGGGCGGCGGCCGCCCCGGTCCGGCGCGGCGTTCGGCTCTCCTGCTGGAGTCGGCGTCGCGTCGGCGGGCGGCCGTCGAGACGTCTCCCCTCTTCGGGGTACGTCCTTGGGGTGTCCGCTCTCAACCTCGCGCCGTTAGCGAACTGTACCGACTCCGTTTTGTGACTCGCGCGGCAACGCAAGCCGTATGAGCACGGGGAGACGGCTACGGACGCGGACGGGAGCGACGACGGGCGCACGGACCGTAGCGCGGACGCTACTCGTCGCAGTCGTCCTTTCGCTCGCCGCCCGCCCCGTCGCCGCACACCAGTTCTCCTCGCGGTTCGACGCCCCGATTCCGCTGGAACTCCTCTACGGCGGGGCGGCCGTCGCCGTCGGGGCGACGGCCGTACTCCTCGCGGCGGTGGACGAGACGCCGACGCTCCGGCGGCGACTGTTCGCGGTGCCGCGGTCGGTCGGACGCGCGGCGTCGGCGGCGGCGCGGGCGGCGTTCTTCCTCGCGTTCGTCGGCGTGTTGGTCGCCGGCCTCGTCGGCCCGAGGGCCGCCGCGGAGAACTTCGCGACGCTCTTCACGTGGTCGATATGGGTGAAGGGCGTCGGACTCGTCGCTATCGCCGCGGGGAGCCCGTGGTGGGCGCTGTCGCCGTGGCGGACGCTGTACGACGCGCTGTGCCGACTCGAAGGCGGGGAGATACGACTTCGGGCGTACCCCGCCGGACTGGGGCACTGGCCCGCACTCGCGTGGTTCGTCGTCCTCGTCGGCGTCGCGGAGAACCTCACGCAGGTCCCGCAGTTACCGACGGCGACGGCCGTCGTCGTCGCCGTCTACGCCCTCGTCACCCTCGCCGGAGCGCTCCTGTTCGGCCGCGAGTGGTTCGAACGCGGCGACGTCTTTGAGGTGTTGTACGACTTGCTCGGCCGAACCGCTCCCCTGTCGGCGACGCCCCGCGACGGCGGGGGGTGGGTCGTCGGACTCCGCGCGCCGTGGCGCGACTGTTCGGCACCGCTCTCGACGCGGACGCTGACCGCCTTCGTCGTGGCGATGGTGTACACGGTCACGTTCGACGGCTTCGCGGAGTCGCCGCTGTATCAGAGTCTCTACTTCGGTGTCCGGGAGGCGTTCGGCGTCGGGCCGTCGGTGAGCGTCGTCCTCTACGAGGCCGGGCTGTTCGGCTTCCTCCTCGCGTACGTCCTCGTCGTCGTCGCCGTGGACCGACTCACCCGCCTCGCGCGAGGCCGGTCCGGGAGCGAGGGTGACGGTTCGCGGGGGGACCCGGAAGCCAAAGCCGACGGCGGCGGGGGCCGCGCGTCCGACTCGGTGTCTCCCCCGCCGTCCGCCGCACTCGCGTTCGGCGGGACGCTCCTCCCCATCGCCGCGGGGTACGAAGTCGCGCACAACTACGCGTTCGTGGCGACGTACGTCGGCCGCCTTCCGACGCTCGCGGGATTCGACTCCGCGGACCCCCTCTGGTGGCTGTCGATTCCGGCGTTCTGGATCTCGCAGGTCGTACTCATCGTGGCGGGGCACGTCGTCGCCGTCGTCGCCGCCGACGCCGCCGTCAGGCGAAGGCTGACCGTCGGTCGGATACAGTCCGGCGACGGGACGCGGCGCCGCGCCCCGTCGAAGCGGTGGGCACTCCTCGCGCACGCGCCCCTCGTCGCCCTGATGGTAGGGTACACCGCCCTCTCGCTTTGGGTCGTCTCGCTTCCCGTCGCGGGGTGAGCGAGGTGGTGCGACGGCCGAACGCCGACCGAGATGCGGGCGCTTATCTCCGTTCCCCCGCGTAGACGGAGCGATGAGAGTCGTCACGGCCCTCGTAGCACTCGTCGTCGTCGGGGGACTCCTCGCCGTCGCCGGGTACGGACTCGTCGGCGCGGACGGCGGCACCCTCTCTGCGACGTGGGTGAGCGACACCGGCCGCCAGATATCTTCCAACCACCACTCCGCCGCGGTGGCAGACGGGACGGTGTACGCCCCGATTAGCGGCGCCGACGGGAGCGACGGGTGCGCCCTCGTCGCCATCGACGCCGAACGCGGCGAGACGAGGTGGCAGCACGGGATTCCCCCGGCCAACTGCACGATTCACTCGGTGGCCGACCCCGCCGTCGCGGACGTGACGGGCGACGGCGCGCCCGAGGTGGTCGCCGCGACGACGGAGAAGGAGGTGACCGGATTCGACCCCGAGGACGGCGACGTGGCGTTCCGACACGAACTGTCGGACTACGGCTACACCAAGCCCGTCGTCGCCGACATCGCGCCCGCGCCGGGCGAGGAACTCGTCGTCGTCGACGTGACGGGGACGGTGTTCGTCGTCGGCGCGGACGGGTCCGAGCGGTGGACGTACGCCTTCGAGGAGTACGTGTGGGCGCGACCGGCCGTCGACGACTTCGACTCCGACGGGCGGGCGGAACTGCTCGTCGCCGGGCGGAGCGGAACGGCCGTCCTCTTCTCCGGGAACGGGAGCGTCGAGTGGCGAAGCCCGGTCGCAGACGGCGATTCGGTCACGTGGGCGACGACCGGACAGGCCGACGGCGACGACGCCGTCGAAGCCGTCTTCTCCACCGTCGACGGCGACGTGGTGGCGGTGGACGGGGCAGACGGGAGCGTCGAGTGGCGGCGGAACGTCGGGGAGTTCGCCGCCGTGAACGCGCTCTCTGCGGGCGGGTCCGACGGCGCTGCGGTCGTGTACGCCACGTCGAAGGACGGCAGCGTACGGGCACTCGACGCCGAGACGGGGGCCGTCGAGTGGACGACCGAAATCGTCACCGAACGCGTCCAGATGATGCCGCCGCCGAGCGTCGGCGACGTGGACGGCGACGGCGACGAGGAACTCGTCGCGCCCGGAAACGACGGGAGCGTCACCGTCCTCGACCCCGAAACGGGCGACGTACTGGCGACGTACGCCCGAGACGCGCCGATTTTCGCCCCGGCGACGCTCTCGGACGAGAACGGCGACGGTGCGGCGGAGGCGTACGTCGTCTACGCCGACGGCCGAGTCGTCCGCCTCGAGTACGAGGCGTCGGAGTCGCCGGGTCCGTAACGCCGTTCGACGGGTGCACCAGAACCGGTATCCCCTCGCATCTCTCGAATTCGACCATGCAGCGACGCCGCGTTCTCGGTGCGTTCGGTGCCGCGGCCTCGGGGTCCCTCGCGGGGTGTCTGGGCGGCGCAGCGAGCCTCTTCGAGACGACGAACAACGAGGAACCGCCGTTGGTCGAGAACCGCCCCGACGCGGTGTACGTCCCGACGCACCGCGAGGGGATGAACATGGTCGGAACGACGGACGCGGGCGACCTGAAGGTCGGACTGTTCTACTCGTACCCCCACCGCTTCTGGACCGTCGATAACGAGGGCGGCGAGTACGTGGTCAAGCAGACGCCCATCGAGGACGACGATTCTGTCCACCTGATGGCGACGCCGTGGGACCCCGAAACCGGAACCGTCGTCCCGAACACCGGCATGTCGCTGGAAATCACGCGGGACGGCTCTTTGGTGTCCGAGGAGGTCATCTATCCGATGCTCTCTCAGCGCATGGGCTTTCACTACGGCGCGAACTTCCCCCTCGACGGCGACGGGACGTACGAGGTTCGGGTGAGCGTCGGCGGGATAGACGCCGCGCGGTTCGGCGCTCTGGCGGGGGAGTTCGAGGACGGCGCGGCCGGAACCGTCGAGTTCGAGTTCTCCACCCGTGACCTGAACGACATCCCGTACAAACTGCTCGAAGACAAGCAGGGCCAACGCGGCGCGCTCAGACCGATGGAGATGGAGATGGAGATGGTTCCGACGGGCGACGCGCCCGACTCTCTGCCGGGAACGTCGCTCGGGCGCGGAACCAGCGGTGACGCGGCGTTCGTCGGGAGCGTCGTGGAAGCCGACCGGTTCGGCGAGGACCCCTACCTCGTCGTCTCCGCGCGGACGCCGCACAACGCCCTGACGATACCGGGGATGGCGCTCTCGGCGGAGGCGGACGGCGGTGAGACGTACAGCGGCCGGTTGACGCCCGGCCTCGACCCCGAACTCGGCTTCCACTACGGCGCGTCGGCGGCGGGCCTCTCCGGCGACGCCGACGCGACCGTCTCCGTGGACGTGCCGCCGCAAGTCGCCCGCCACGAGGGCTACGAGACGGCGTTTCTCGACACGGGGACGTTCGAGTTGCAGTGAGAGGCGGTGCGACGACTCGCCCTCGCGGCGGTCAGAAGAAGAGCGCCATCCACGCGCCGGAGACAACGCACAGTAGCCCCAAGCCGCGGAAGAACCACAGTCCGCGTTCCGTCGACGCCCCCTCCGTCAGCGACCCGAGGAACGAAAACCGGAGCGTCCGTTCCGGTCGGAGAAACCCCGCGAGGCCGACGAGGACGAGTAGCAGGGGAGCGAACTCCATCGGTCGGACGACAACTCGTTGGTAGATAAGCGTTCGGTCGGTCAGATATCCCCGTGTCGCGCCGACGCGTCGGTCCCCGACGCCAGTTCGGGCGGGCGTCTCGGCGCTCGGACGGACATAATCTTTGAGTGTCGCACCGGCGTGTGTACCACGCGATGGTTCCACGTTTTCGCGCGGAGGACTCCCCGTGAACCCGGCGTCTCTCGCACTGGGCGGACTCCTCCTCGTCGGCACCGTCGTCGACATCCTCTGGACGACGCTCTGGGCGGAGGGCGGCGCGGGGCCGTTCACCTCGAAGATGATGCGGTGGACGTGGAGCGCCTTAGAGCGGGGAAGCGGCGGACGGTCGCGCGTCCTCACCCTCGCCGGACCGGTCATTCTGACGCTCACCCTCGCGTTCTGGCTCCTGTTCATCTGGCTGGGGTGGGCGTTGCTCTTCGCCGGCGGGGCGGACGCCATCTACAACACGAGTACCGGGCGGGCGGTTTCGTTGGCCGACACGATATACTTCGCCGGATACACCGTCTTCACCCTCGGGAACGGCGGGTTCTCGCCCAGAGAGGGCGTGTGGCAGATGGCCACGGTGCTGGCGACGGCGAGCGGGATGCTGTTCGTCACGCTGAGCGCCACCTACCTCCTCTCGGTTCTCAGTGCGGTCACCCAGAAGCACGCGTTCGCCGGCGGCGTGACCGGACTCGGGACGGACGCCGACACCGTCGTACGGGCGTTCTGGGACGGCGACGGGTTCCGCGGCCTCGACCACCAACTCGATACGTTCTCCGCGCAGGTCAATACGCTCACGGCGAACCACAAAGCGTACCCGATTCTCCACTACTTTCACAGCGAACAGAGGGAGAACGACCCCATCGCGGCCGTCGTCGTCCTCGACGAGACGCTGACGCTCCTCCGATTCGGGCTCGCGGAACGGAACCGACTGAGCGAGGCGCTCCTCGATGGGACGCGTTCGAGCGTCGGGGACTACCTCGACACGCTCAGCGCACTCAGCACGTCGGCGCAGTCCGTCGACAGCGACCCGCCTCCGCCGGACCTCGACTCCCTTCGCGAACGGGGGCTTCCGACCGTCTCCGACGAACGGTTCGCCGACGCCCTCGACGACGACCTGAACGAACGACGGCGGACGCTACTCGCGTTCGTCGAAAGCGGCGGGCGGGAGTGGCCCTCCGCGGAAGAAGAGTAGCGACTCTCGTTCGCGGAGCAGCGAAAACAGCGGTCGCTCGGACTCAGCGGTGAATTAACCCGAGTATCCGGCTTCGAACGTCGTCGGGAGAGTCGTACGCCTGTTCGCCGGTCGAATCGAGCACCGATTCGACGGACTCCTTCCCGTCCCGGGTTTGAACCTCGTAGTCGCCGTAGGCCTCGACCAACTCGTCGGTCGTGGTCGGATACTCGTGCGATTCGAGCGCGTCGTCTAAGTCGCCCAGTCGGTCGTCGGCGTCGCCGCTCATCGGTTCCTCCTCGTCGGCGCGGTCGCGCGCCTCCTCCATCTCCCGCTTTCGCTGGCGTTTCTCTCTGTCGTCCGCCTGCTTGTTTCGGCCTTTTTTGTCGTCCGGCATACCTCGCGATAAGAGGTTGAGTCGGATAAGAGCGCGGGCGGTTCTCGACGGCGTGTGAGCGCCGCGTGTCGACTCTGCGTGGGACACGGGACCGGAGACACCTCGAAACACCGTGACGGTGTTTCGACTCGCGCAGGCGACGGTGCGCGTCTGAGTCTACGAGATGCACGACGATAATACACTTCGGATGACTTTCACATGCTGTATAAATTATTCCATTATTGCAAAGACTTCGTTTCTGAACCGAGAATATATTTGCCGATTAGTCAATCTTAACACGCGAAGGGCCGCAACTGTCGGGCGATGGGAAAGTCCAACCGAGACTGGTGGCCGAACAGGCTGAATTTGGATATTCTCCGCCAGAACGCTCGTAGCGCCGATCCGATGGGCGAGGAGTTCGACTACGCCGAGGAGTTCCGGAAACTCGACCTCGAAGAGGTGAAAGCGGACATCGAAGAGGTGATGACGACATCGCAGGACTGGTGGCCGGCCGACTACGGCCACTACGGACCGCTCTTCATTCGGATGGCGTGGCACAGCGCCGGCACGTACCGCACCTCCGACGGTCGCGGCGGCGCGTCCGGCGGCACGCAGCGCTTTGCACCCTTGAACAGTTGGCCCGACAACGCCAACCTCGACAAGGCGCGCCGACTGCTCTGGCCGGTCAAGCAGAAGTACGGCCGCAAACTCTCGTGGGCCGACCTGATAGTCCTGACCGGGAACGTCGCCTTAGAGTCGATGGGGTTCGAGACGTTCGGGTTCGCCGGCGGGCGGGAAGACAAGTTCGAACCCGACGAGGCCGTCGACTGGGGGCCCGAGACGGAGTGGGAGGAGTCCGACCGCTTCGACGAGGAGGGAGAACTCGAAGAACCGCTCGCGGCCACCGTGATGGGCCTCATCTACGTGAACCCGGAGGGACCGAACGGCAATCCCGACCCGATGGCATCGGCGGAGAACATCCGAGCGTCGTTCGGCCAGATGGCGATGAACGACGAGGAGACGGCCGCGCTCATCGCCGGCGGACACACCTTCGGGAAGGTCCACGGCGCCGCGGACGCCGATGTGCATATGGGTCCCGAACCCGAAGCGGCCCCAATCGAGCAACAGGGCCTCGGCTGGAAGAGCAGTCACGGCTCCGGCAAAGGGAGCGACGCGATAACGAGCGGAATCGAGGGGCCGTGGAACGCCACGCCGACGCAGTGGGACATGGGCTACCTCGACAACCTGCTCGACCACGAGTGGGAACCGGAGCGGGGTCCCGGCGGTGCGTGGCAGTGGACGACGACGGACGATTCGCTCGACGGCGTCGCACCGGGCACCGAGGACCCCTCGGAGAAGGAAGACGTGATGATGCTGACGACGGACATCGCCCTCAAGCGGGACCCCGAGTACCGGGAGATAATCGAGCGCTTCCAAGAGAACCCCGCGGAGTTCCAAGACGCGTTCGCGAAGGCGTGGTACAAACTCATCCACCGCGACCTCGGCCCGCCGTCCCGGTTCCTCGGCCCCGAGGTCCCCGACGAGGAGATGATCTGGCAGGACCCCGTCCCCGACGTCGACCACGAACTCGTCGGGGACGAGGAGATAGCCGAGCTCGAAGACGAGATTCTCGACTCGGACCTCTCGGTCTCCCAACTCGTCAAGACGGCGTGGGCGGCGGCGTCGACGTACCGCGACAGCGACAAGCGCGGCGGTGCGAACGGCGCTCGCATCCGCCTCGAACCCCAGAAGAGCTGGGAGGTCAACGAGCCCGAGGAACTCGAAGCGGTGCTTTCGACCTACGAAGAGATTCGAGAGGAGTTCAACAACTCGCGCTCCGACGACGTGCGCGTCTCGCTGGCCGACCTCATCGTGCTGGGCGGTAACGCGGCCGTCGAGAAGGCCGCGAAGGACGCCGGGTACGACGTGGAGGTTCCCTTCGAACCGGGCCGTACCGACGCCACGCAGGACCAAACCAACGTGGAGTCCTTCGAGGCGCTCGAACCGCAAGCCGACGGGTTCCGCAACTACCTCGGCGACGGCCACGACCGTTCGGCGGAGGAGTTGCTGGTCGACAAGGCCGACCTGCTGGACCTGACGCCCGCCCAGATGACGGTTCTGGTCGGCGGCATGCGCGCGCTGGGCGCGAACTTCAAAGGATCCGACCTCGGTGTCTTCACCGACCGGCCGGGGACGCTGACCAACGACTTCTTCGCGAACCTGCTCGACATGCGTTACGAGTGGGAACCGGTGTCGGGCTCGCAGGACAAAGACATCATGGAGTGGGAGTCCCCCGAGGGGGACGGAAACGACATCTACGAGTTGCGCGACCGCGAGACGGGCGACGTCGAGTGGGCGGGAACCCGCGTGGATCTCGTCTTCGGATCGAACGCCGAGCTTCGAGCCATCGCGGAGGTCTACGCCGCCGACGACGCGGAGGAGGAGTTCGTGCGCGACTTCGCGGACACGTGGAACAAGGTGATGAAACTCGACCGCTTCGACCTCGCGTAATCTCGGTCGAGGGCTTTCGGGCCGGCGGCCGTCCGCGACGGGACGACGGTCTGTAACCGCGGTCCTCCGTCGGTCAACGGACGGTAGCGACTGGCTGTACGCTCCGAAGAAGATCCGTGCGGCCGCAAAAGGGCGAGAGAAATTATTTGGGGAAGGGGTGGACTACTGAATACGATGGTGTCCCCGGCTGTGAAAACTGTAGTTGCGACCGCCCTGATTCTCGTCGGCGTCGCGGGAGTTGTCTGTGCCACGATGGAACCGACAACGACGTGTATGCAAACGAAGGTTGACGGTGAAGTGGTACAGGAGGACTGTCAGACGGACGAGCAGTCGCGAAATTCGATGCTCTTGGCGATGGGGGCTGGATTGGCGGTTACGGTGCTCGGCGCCGGTGCGGTGTGGAGGTATTCCGACGGTACGAATCCGGTCGCGGACGTCGTTTCGGGGGCGGTGTTGCTGTTAGTCGGAGTTTGCGTGACGTGTCTGTTCGGAGCGTGGCTCTGGGACACCCTCACAACGCCGACGTTGCGGGAGTGGTCCTCGTGGAGCGGTTTGGTGGAGTTGCTGGCGTTCACGGCGATGGGGTTGTCCATCGCGGTACTCGGTAGTCGGGGACTCTGGCAGGTGGTCCTGGTTCGGCGGCGACGGCAAACGTAAAGAGGACGATAAGAGGTTCTCGACGAACCTCCGTCGTCTCTTGGGGCCCGACGGCTCGAACCGGGGAGCGAACGGAGGGAGCGACCGAGGTTCGAATCCGTCAGCACGTGTGCGGTTTTACTGCTCGCTTCGTTCGCAGATCCCCCAAGGCGGGCTGGAGAGGACTTATCGCCAGTCCAACGGTGCGTTAGTAACTGGCAAAGAATTCTCCTCTTCGAGTGTGAACACACCGAGTCGGACTGACCCAAGCCAGACGAACCATCTCACCGGATTCCGCATAGTAACGCTATAGGGGTCCCCTTACGGATTGCGGATAATGGGCCTAAGGGGTTGGACCTATTCCGACGTTGTTGGAAGGAGATTCGTCGTAGCCCTCGGCGGAATTTTCGTCGCGCTCGTAGTCAGCTATCCGTATCTCCCCGTCGTTACCGATGCCTCGTCTAACCTCTGGATCGTACTCGGTGTTCTGGTCGGTATCCCCGGTCTCGCCCTGTTGTACGGAGGCTATCAGTTGCCCCAGTCTGACATCCGTCCCGAACTCTATCCCACCGTCGGTGAGTGGTGTCTCCGGGGTATTCTGGTCGGTCTCGCCATCGTGATTCCTATCGTTCTTGCTAGTGACGATCCAGATATCGTCGGAAATACGCTCTTGCTCACGGCATTAGGTAGTTTCGCGGGCTTCGGCGCAGGTCGTTACGATGCGCGAGCCAAAACGCGGCGACTCGAACTCCAAGAGACGGTTGATCAACTCGAAACCTCGAACGAGCGCCTAGAACGACACCGGCAGTACACCGACGATATTCTCGACGCAATCGACGACGTGTTCTACGTGTTAGACGAAAGTGGATCTCTCAAGCGGTGGAACCGGAGCCTCTCGAAGGTTACTGGCTACACGGACGAGGAGATATCCTCGATGACTGTAGCCGACTTCTTCGACGAGGACAGCGATGTTGCTACGGCTGCGGTCCGAAACGGCTTCGAGAGTGGTTCGGTGAACGTAGAGATCAGTATACGCACCAAGGACGGCGATACCGTCCCCTTCGAGTTCGTTGGGTCCACGCTCGAGGACACGTCCGGAGACCCTGTTTTGGCCGGTATCGGGCGCGACGTTACGGACCGGGTCGAACGCGAACGGCGGCTCAAAGAGTCCAACGAGCGCTTAGAGCAGTTCGCCTACGCTGCCTCCCACGATCTCCAAGAGCCCCTCCGGATGGTCTCGAGTTACCTTCGACTCCTCGAACGTCGGTACAGCGATGACCTCGACGAAGACGCCCGAGAGTTCCTCGAGTTCG